>JBIKNX010000010.1:0-22987 GCA_044358435.1 Luteolibacter sp. | reverse complement strand
TCCATGCGTCTTCCAGAATCGCTTTCGTCTTGGGGCAATCGTAGGGAGCGGTGTCGGTGTAGGCGGGGAAAGTGCGGACTTTCAATTCGACATCCAGGGTCATCGGATCGATGGGAAACTTATCCATATCGATATTCTCCACTTCCTCCTTGCGAGCCTTTTCAGGCTTCCAATCGAACAAAGAATTGTCGTTTTCCACCTGGCTGATCAATGAATCGATATCCGTCCCCGCGATGTCTTTGGTAGCCGAGCGTGCGACATAATTCTTATCGCGCCAAACCTGGAAAACCATTTTGCCGCCGTTTTCCTCTTTCTCCGCCTCGATGATGGTATTTCCAATAAGCTCACCAAGATGTCCTCCGGCTTGGAATTTTTTGCCATTGATGCCTGTGATCACATCACCCGGAAGAAATTTCCCCTCCGCGGGTGATCCTTTGATCGTGCCCTTGACCAGCAATTGATCGCCGACAAAACGACCCGACATGACACAAGAAATACCCGTTGGCCCGAGGTGCCAAATGAACGGCTTGTCCTTGGAGGGGGGAAGCTTCTCTCCTTTGGTGAGATCCGGCAGATTTTTCGGACGCTCGAGCTTTATCTCTTCTTCGCCAGCATTTTCAATGGCCTTGCGCTGTTCGTCGGTGACTTCGCGCTCGTCTGCGAACGCGAAAAGTGTTAGAAAAAAAAGAATGAAGATGGGTTTCATATCGGGTTGTCGTTACAGATGAACAGAGAAAATCCGGCGGGACGGGCGAGAGCCTCAAAATCGGCAATGTCATCCTGATGAAGCGCTTGGTCGATGTTCCAGATGATGTGAACGTTGAAGTTCGAACGGGCGCGGGCGACGCGGCGTTGCTGGAGCTGTAGGTAGATTGAGCTGAAGAGCTGATGGATGCGATCGATGGAATCTACCGTGAAGCAGCTTCGCCCATACCATAGGGATTCAAAGACAAATTGATCGGATATGCGGTCATTGTCTTTTATGTGGAGCACTTCGAGAGGCTTGCTGAACCTGCCCATTTTTGCCAAGCGAGGAAGATCCGTTGGTAACCCGCTGGCGTCTTTGGTGAAGCAGATGAAGATATCGCCGCGACGAACCAGCCATGCGAGTTCCTCCCTGAGGGAGCGATGAGCGGAAACGGGGCGATGAAATGTCGTGGGCACCGGCGTGAAGGCGTTTCTCCATGAGGCGGGAAGAGGAAGGGGAAAATAAGAACGGTCGTAGGAGTTCATGCGCGTCAGATAATCGATCATCAGGATCAGAATCCCCAACAGGATGGCAATGCGACATGCGTCAAGATTCAAACTATCGATTCTTTGGGCGATACCCATCTCGGTTTCTGACATGAAAATGGGTTCGCGTTCCTCTTTTACTGGAAGAGCATCCGATTTCACTCCGGATATCACCTCTTCACCTCCTAGCTCATCTTCCAAATCGCCACTTTCCTTTTCAGTTTCGCCACGCTTTTTCTTCTTCCCCTTCCATTCCGGATCGGCGGCCTTTTCGATGCTATCGAGATATTTCTTGTCGGCATCCTCCATGCCTGCCTTGTCGATGAAATCGTCATTTCCGTCTTCAGCGAAGCGGATATCGGCGACTTCTCCGCCGCGTGCCTCTTCAACGGCCTTGCGTTTTGCGGCCGCAACTTCGAGTTGATTTACGTCTTGCTCGACTTTTTTGACCTCGATGCGATCGACGTGGCTGCTTGAGTTAAACTTGGCGAAAACGAAAGCAGCACATGCGAGGGCGAGAGCCAACCAACCCGGCAACCGATAACGGCGGGCGAGCAGCCAAACGACTGGCACAGCGAGCCAGAGAAGCACGCTGAGATAGCCGAGAATACTGAAAGAGTTAGGATTCATTTTTTCGCTTTGGAAATCGCATCGTTCCATTGATTGAACGAATAGTAGACGAGATTGATACCGAGATTCATCGCCGCCTCGCGCATTTCAGGAGTGACATCGGTATAGCCTTGGGATTTCCATGCGCCGTTCATGTCACCGGGGTGATAGAAGGCGATCCAGCGGCCTTCATGTTTGATGCCGAGAGCGCGGGTGCCGCCGAGGCGCCAGAAAGGCGGAGCGCCATCCGGGAAGGTGTAGGGCACCTGATAAATCATATCGTCATCGGCGATGTCGATGAGGGGCTTGTCTGGGAAAACCGAGCGGATGAAAGGCATGAAAGAATTGTGGAACTGCACGCTGCCCGCATCGGCGATGAGCATGCCGCCGTTGAGGCAATAGTCGCGCAGGATCTTCTTATCCGCATTACTGACGCTGCCCATGTTACCGTTTCCTGTTAGGAAAACAAACGGAGGGAATCCGTCTTTAGGATATTTTTTCAACAAGGCGATGGAGTGGCTCTCGCCTTTGTTCGCAATTTTCTTGAAACCGGTGGCTTCCGCAAAAGATCGCAGGAAATTGATATCTGCGTTGGATTCATCCATGCCGTCGTCCCAGCCTGCGCCGCTGTGTTCGAGGCGGATGAAACGGATTTTGTATTTATCCATGCCTTCCGGCCAACCGCCATCCTTGCCGCCGCCCTTGCCCATCTTGCCGGCTTTCGCATTGTTTGCGGCATAGGTCGCTTGGGTTTGCTCTTCCATCTGTTGATCGACCTGGGAGTCATCAAGATCCGGGATTTCGTAAAGAATGGCGGAGTTCGGACGGAGCGAGAGCGTTTGTTTCTTTTTCTTCTTCGGCTTGGTCATCTTCACCATCGCAACCACAGGATTGCCGCTGCCTTTGGGAACTTTGTAGGCTTCCACACAACCCCCCAAAGTCATGATCCAGGGAATCAAAATGAGGATGATGAAGTGCGTGAGCGCGCTCAAATAGAGACTGCGGCGATTGCGAGGATCGCGTCCGTGGGTCCGGAAGTTTTCCAACACCCTATCCCCCACCATCGCCGCGCCTTTTTCCCGGGTAAACGCAGCGAAAACCGAACGGCTGCGGAGCATGACATGAGTCCAGGCGGCGAAAGCGACCATGCCCAGAGCCGGCCAGGCGACACTCCACCAAAGACGGATGATGGTGGCGTTGTTTTGTTCCTCACCGCCGATCTTGAGCCCTTTGTCGAGGATGGAGAAGCATGCCTGCCATGTGATCCACACATAGAAGCCGACGATGAGATAGACGGCATAGAGGGGAACGTGGAGAATCCTCCAGGTGATTCGATTGCGGAAAAAACCTGCGATCCCCCCCGCTGCGCAAAGCATGCCCAGCAGGCCGAAGAGCTGGAACGCAAGCTTCAGGGACGCAAACGTATGATTGCTTTGGAAGAGAATCTGGACTTCCGCATTGCTTGAGAGGAAGGCCGCGAACGCAGGGGGCAGCCAGTAGTAAGCCGCGGCAGCGAGTGCGGAAATCGATGCGACGGCGATCGACACGACACGTCCCTTCAGAGGAGATGGATTCGTTGGAATCTCATCCACTTTGACCGTGGGGATCGTGGTATCGTTGTTGAAGATCATGCTGAACCGTTAGATAAATTCCAAACTTCCCATCATCATTTGCTGAAAAGATCTTCTTCGGTTGCTTCCTCGACCTTGATGTCCGGCACCTTCGGACCTTCCTGTTTCACTTCAAGTTCCTTTTCGATCGCGGACTTGGGCTTTTCAGGCTCGGCTGTCGGCTGGGTCTCCGGCGTGACCGGTTCTTCTTCCGGTGCGGGGGCCTTCTCCTCTTTTTCAACAGGTGCCTTGGGTTCTGCCCCGCCGGCAATGCGGGAACTGAGGTCCTGTGGTTTGATGCCGTGCTTGGTGGCGATTTCACGCAAGGCATCGGTCGCTTCACGAGCGGCGAGTTCCGTGCGATCTTTTTCACTGAGCTTGGAGGCGGATTTGCCGGCGATCGATTTCATCAGATATGGAATGCTGGTGCCGCCCACAATCACAACGTGGATGATGACGGTGAAAAGGATCACGGACTTAAAGCTACGTCCACGAAAGGACTCTAACAATTGATCAGGGGTGATTTCTTGAGTTGGATTGGACATGATGATGAATGGGTGAAATTTATTTTTTAACCACGAAAAGCACAAAAAACACAAAAGCGATGTAGATTGAGATTTTCATTTTCGAGATAATTATATGGTTCGTATGTTTCGTGTTTTTAGCGGATAAGGCGTTCGATTTCTACTTTGGGATGTTGACCAAAGTTAAGAATGAGTCCAAGCCGCAAGCCAGTAGCCTTCAGGTAATTTAGCATTTGAGCCCGATGTTCTGGAGCGATGGATTTGACCGATTTCAATTCGAGGATGATTTGACCGTAACAAATCAGATCTGGCTTGTAGGTTTGATCGAGTTTCTCGCCTTTATAAAAAAGTTGTAGTTCTTGTTGAGCAACAAACGGGATATTGCGTAGGCGCAGTTCTTTTTCCAGACACTCCTGATGCACTGCTTCAAGAAATCCACAACCCATTTCTCTATACACCTCGAAGGCAGCTCCTTGAATGGCATAGCACTCCTCCTTGAATATGAGAATTTCGTGTGATTCGTGTTTTTCGTGGCTGATCATTTTTAATCGGGGGGAGAATTACTGTTCTGTTTCGCCTACGGCTTCGATGATGCCGCCGGCTTCGGCGATGGCTTGGAGGACGGGCTGGAAAACTTCCTTGGATTGGGATTTGTCACATTTGAGTTGGACGTGGCGTTGGTCGTCAGAAACGGAGTTTGTCAGGAGTGCGCGCACGCCCCATTCGATATCTTTGGGGCTGTCGACCCGTTGCCCGTCGAAATACAATTCGCCGTTCTCATCGATCGTCACATACGCAATCACGCTGATCTTGGGTTTCTTGACGTGCTCCGAAGTCGGAAGCTCAACTGGGAGATTACTTTTGTCTTTGATGCTCTCGCTGCAAACCAGGAAGAAGATGATGAGCAAGAAAGCGATATCCCCCATACTCGCAACGGGTATGGGAATGGTTTTACGCTTCTTTTTCTTGGACCGTTTCATGGCTATTCCTCCTCGACGATGGCAACCACGCCGCCATTGGCGCTGATGGAGGCCAGCACCTGAAAATAATTTTGGTAAGGAGTGCCCTTGGCGGCCTCCAACATGATCACCCGTTTTTCACCATCTTGGTTTGGCAGATCGAGGGCGGCCAAGCGCTCGTTGAGCTCGTTTATCTGCACAGGCTTGTCGCTGAAGAATATTTCACCGCCACGTAAGTTGATGATAGGGGTCTTCTCTGATTTAGCCTGGGTGGATTTCTCGCCGGCGGGAAGGTCCGCAGTGACCGACTTCACCTTGACCAGAGTGGTCGCCACCATGAAGTAGATGATGAGAAGAAACGCGATATCCGAAAACGAATCGACGGGAATATCACTGGAGCGGCGTTTTTTCACAGGTTTCGAGCTTTTTGGCTTTAGTGATTCGTGAGTATGAATTCGACCAGTTCGCAGGTGCTTTCCTCGATTGCGAGTTCGATCTCATCTGCCCAGCGGAAAAAGACACTCTGCGGAATCACGGCGGCAAGGGCGATGAGAAGTCCTGCTGCCGTGGTGATAAGGGCCTCCGCGATACCGTTTGCAACGGCACCGCCACCCCCGCCCGAGCTACCCGCTTCAGCAAGACCCGCGAAGGACGCGATCATGCCCGTTACCGTGCCGGTCATGCCAAGCAGAGGCGCAGCCATGCCGATTGTGGTCAGAACATCAAGGCGTTTGTTGACGACGCTCATCGCCTGAGCGCTATAGTCTTGCATGACTTGGGCGACGACCTGGCGCATAATATCGGTGCTCTCGTTTTTATCGAGAAGCTGCTTGTAGGAGCGGAGTCCGGCAAGAAGGACGGATGCGACCGGGCCGCCGGTTGCCTCACACTCGCTGATGGCGCCTGCAACGTTTTTCTCGCTCAGACGAGCTTGAATCCTGGCGCGCAGGGAGCGGATGTCGATCCGGCGGTTTTGGCGGAAGGAAAACCAGCGGTCATAAACGACGGCGATGCCGACAAGGCTGCATAACATTAGGGGGATCATCAGAGGTCCGCCTAAAAGGATTTGTTCGATCATAGTTTTGAGGTGTTGTTAGAAAAAAACGGTTGGTTGCTATTTTGTCAGGAGATCTAATGCATTGAGAGCTTCACGGGGAGTAAGCTTAAGATGTTTGATACGCAATGTACCGGTGGAGTCTATCACCAATTCACCAGTGGCGGCCACGTAATGGCTCTTATGGCAGTCAGCAAGAGGAAGGCGCTCCACATAGCGCCGGCGCGCAACGGCAAAAAGGATCAGTTCGGACTTCGTGATGCAGATCCAAACGGAGTTACGGCGCCACCAACGTCCGGCGTCGATGCGCGTACGACTACGCAGGAGAAGTTCGGGATCTCCTCCATTTGTGAGTTCGTCTAGTAACGCTGTCTCAAGTTGATTCATCGTCTGTTCTTTTTGCTTTCTTTGAGGGAATTAATCATGCGTTCGCGGGCTTCGTTTTCGATGGCAACGCGGCTCTCGAAGGCTGGATCCGCGAGGCGTCCGCGAGAGTATTTAGCCCAGATGCTGTCCGGGAAATCAAAAGTAACGCGGCGGTAGACTTCATAGGCGGTTTCCATGGCGCCTCCGCGTCTTCCATAGTCGGCTTCCGACATCAACCCAGCCATGCGCTCTTGGCAGATACCGCTCCAGTAGAGAGCTTGGGAGCGGATCTCACGGTCATCGTATTTTTCGTTTGCGTGGCATTTGGTGAAAAGGGCGAATGCCTTGCCATAATGGTGTGCGCGCATGAAGTTTTGTCCCGCGCGCAGGCCGGCAAGACCGGCTAGAGTATCTTCAGGAAAGCGCTCCTCCAGTTTCGCAAAGACCATGGCTGCGTTCAGGAACTCGGGAAAGGAAAGTTGATCGAGGCGGAGAACTTCCGATTTTGAAGCATCGTCGGTTTTATCGCGCAGGGCATCGGCCTCCTTTTTAAAAGCAAGACCGGTCTGTTGGAAATAGGCGCCGAGGCGCGACATCACGGAAGGGATGAGTTCGTGTTTGGGATACTTGTAGGCGAGTTTGACGTATTCCTCGACGGCGTTTTGCGTCTCGCCCATTTTTTCATAAACCAGCGCGGTCTTGAACTGGGCTTTGGGGGCGAATTCGGTTTCCGGGTAGTCCGAGGGGATTTTTGAGAATCGCGCGAGGGCGTCCTGATACATCGGGAGTTTGGATTCGTCGTTCTTGGCGAGATCGGCATACTCTTGCGCGAGGTTCCCCAACAAATATTCCGCATGGGCGCGGAGATCGTCATCGCGATGCGTGGCGATGGCTTCGGCAAGGAGTTTTCTGGCTTGCGCGATTTCACGGCGGGCGAGACTTTCCTGATCGAGTTCGCGGTGTTTCTTCGCGAGTTCGAAGAAGCATTCGGCAAGAGTGAAACTGGTGCGGACAGCCATTTCATCGCCGTTGAAGCGCTTGCTGAAAGGCTCGATCATGCCATCGGCTCCTTTGTTGACCGAGACAGCATGGGATTGGGTCGCGTCTTTAGCGCTGTAGGAAATTTCAATGTTATCGCCGTAGCGGACAGGGAAACCGTTGAGCGCGACGGGTGGAAGTTTCGCGGGCGGCTTTTCCGGCGCGTAGCTGATGGCGAAAGTCGATTTGAAAATACCACTGTGAGCTTCGGTCTCCTGAAGCTCGTAAGACGTGGATGTGGAACCGGCTTTGAGTGTGACCGTTGTAACGTCGCGCGATGGTCCACGGTCAAGGCCGCGGTCGATGAGGCGCAGGTGTATTTTTTCTCCAACGAATGCTTTTGCGAGTGGTTCGGTATAGTTGGCATTCATCACGTCAAGGAATGGATGACTCTCAACCACGAAGCTCGCGGTGATCCATTTGATTTGATCCTTTGGATCTTTGTAAGGAAAGCCGACATGAACGATGTCACCTGCTTTGACCGCCAGGCCATCCGGAATGGATGATTCTGCAAGTGACTCTGCGGATTTAGTGGCAAAGCTGCGATCGGGAGTTTCACCGAGTATTAGCGGGATGGAGAAGGAGAATCGACCCTCTTCGAGCGGTGGCTCGTTGCTTGGCAAGGAGATTTTTTGACCCAGTTTATAGCCGCTTGGGATAACCACGTCCGCGCTACTGAGTGCGCCGGTTAGTTTCAGAGTTCCTGGCGCAGCAACATCGAAAGGCGGTTTGAGTTCGGATTGCTTGGCTTTACGTCCAGCCTCGGTTTGGACATAAGCATTGATCGTGCTGCTTCCTGCTAGGGCGAGGTGAGGGAAAACCACATCAAAGCGCAAACTCGAGCCAAGGACTGCCACGAGAGATTTCGAAGGCTCGCTATGCTTGAAATGTAAACTTCTGCGTTCGGTAACCTGTTCTGGCCCGGTAGAACGTGTCGAGGTTTCGGTTTTTTTCTGGGTCTCTGGAACAGGAACGACAGCGATGGGCTCAGTCGTTGTATGGTAAGCTGAAAGCACCGGCACCGAGTAGATCGCGTGTTGGATCGTGATTTCACGATCGGTTGGAATGCCAGGACTGAGGTTTTCAGAATCCCGATAAACCGCTGTTAGAGTTCCGCCTTCGTTGAGTTGGATTTCAGATGCACGAGCAGGTTGACCTGTGACAGGGAAAACACGACCGAGGAAGCGACCGCTGTGTTCCTCCGTCTCGATCGCTTGAATGGTCGCTTTACCGCCAGACGAGGAGGTGACGGCGATTTCGATCATGTCTTTTCCGGCACTGGCGTCCATATCCGGATCATCGATAACGATGGCAACCGCATCATCAAAGCGGAAGCGGCGGATAGGCTCCAGCAGAAGTTCGCGTCCCTTTTCCGTTTCTTTGTAATTGAGGAAAGAGGCGGTGATTTTGGCGTCATTGAAAGCGACATTGAGCCGCTGCTCGTGGCGATCACGTTTCGGAGTTGCGCTGCGAGGATCTTGATAACGGACGCTGATACTGTCGCCCGGCAGAACTTCAAGCTGGTTGTTTCCGCGCAGTTCCATGAAGTCCTGGGCGACGGGAATGAGTGCCTTGCCTTCTCGATTGTTGAGCGTGACCTTCTTGATCGTAGGAGCGACGCCATCAAAGCCGTTGATGACCAAGCGAACGATGCGCGCGCGGGTTTTATCACCAAAGGCGATATCCAGTTTTGCATTGGCAGAGGCGGTGATCGTGGCGGCTTGCGGGATTGAATCTCTGACATTTTCCGGGAACTTCTCGGGGTCAAACATGGAGTTTGGACAAGGTACGAGATCGGGCTTTCCATTGTCATCACAGAGAAGGGCGGGCTTGGACGTGATGATTTTATCACGTGAATCATGGCGCCAGATTTGGATTTCGTGGAGACCGGGTGGAAGTTCGCGTTCGATCAGCAAGCCGCTTTCCGCATCCACGGCAGCGGGTTTGCCGTTGATGAGCAAGATCGTGTTGCCATCATCCGGGTAGCCGGTGAGCTGGAAGCGACGAATGGCGGCAGCGGGTTGATAGAAAAGAGCGCGGTAGCGGATGAGCACCACGGTGCTTGCGAAGTGTGGTGGGTGCATGATAGGGAGTGGTTCCGCAGAGAGGGATTTTACGGTGGCGGAGAGGATGGAGGCGGGGTTCGAGGTGTAATCCATGCTCTCCAGCCAATCGGCGGGGAGTTCGCGGTCTTTCGGTTTGCTGACGGCAATGGCCGAATGGCCGTTAACAAAGAAAGAGGAAACGTGAGGTTTGCCTTCCCAAACAGGGGTGGTTTCCGGATAGCGGGCGCGAGTGGTCCAAGTTTTACCATCGAGTGAAGTTTGCAGGACGAAGCGAGTGAGTTTGTTAGAAGCATCGCCCATCTCGAGGGTCATATCCTTGACGGATGCGTTATCGTTGAGGTCGATGCCGAAAGTGCGGGATTTCTTTGAGTCCCCAACATTGCCTTGCCAGCCGGGATATTCGCGTGAGCTGATCGCCATGTTGGGATCACGGCCGGGAGCGCTTTCCGAAGCGAAGGCGATCGCCTGCGCGCCAGTGGTTGGAACAATGCCTTGGAACTCGCCGCTGAAGGGAGAGGTTTCCTTGAGCGCGAGCTGGCGGATTTCATCGCCGCTGGTGGTTTGCAGACTGACGGTGACTTCATCGATGCCCGTCGTGAGGCTGCGGTCCGGATCGGTGACGCGGATGTAGACCGGATTGCCGGGCCGGACCGTACGGGTGCCGAGAGCGGCTTGGGCGGAGGAGATGCCGAGTTCTTCGATGTTAAGACGGCGTTCACCTTCTCTGGGAGGAAACGCTCCGGCGGAGAATGAGAGAAACGCATCCGAGGCAACCCCGATGACGATGTCGGGATCAGCCGGAAGGTCTTTCATTTTTGCCCTGAAGCGCTGGGAATAACCGAAGCGGATTTCATCTTCGCCGAGGATTTGCAGGATTTTATCGCCGGCAACAGGAGCGCCGATCGCGGTGGCGACTTCGGCGCGGTATTTTTCTTTGCTGTCCCCGAGCTGATAGAGAAGGACGCGTTCGCGGTCTCCTGACTTCGCCCAAATTTCCACTTCAATCTCTGATCCGGCGCCAGAGACGCTGAGAGTGGGGTCGCGCAAATTGATTTTGACCGTTTCTCCCGGGACAATAACGGTTTTGTCTTGGGAGGGTCCGAGTTCAATTTCACTCGCCTCGATCAGCTTGCGCATTTCGTAGTGAATTTTACCACGAAGAATGAGGGCGTCTGGGTGCTTCGGCTCTTGGCGAAGGACTTGTTCGATTTCATCCAAGGCCTCTTTATAACTTTCCTGATCCATCAAGACCTCTGCGCGAGCGTAGCGGATTTTTTTACGGAAATCCTCATTCTGAAGCTTCATTAAAATATCGAGCTCTGTCATGGCAGCCCCGAAATTTTTTGATACGCGATCGACCGTGACCGATCCGAGTGCGGCTGTCAGATGAACTTCCGTGCCCTCATACGTGGCGGCTTCAGCGACTTTGCGGTACCAGGCGCGGGCGGTGGGAAGAGCGCCTTTGCGGAAAGCGAGATCGGCATAGGCGATTTTAAGTTGTGCGTCCTGGGCCGAGCTGAGAGTGCCTTCGGCTTGCCGCGACCAGATGGTGAGTTCTTTGATGAGATTTTCGGCTTCCTGATCCCGGCTGGAAGTAATGTTGCGCTTGAGAAGCCAAAACGAATAATCCACGGAAAGGGAGCGTATGACGGGGATGAGTTGCTCGGAGTGGTTGACATACAATTGCCAAGCGGAATCCTCATTTCCTAACACGAATTCTGCGTTCGATTTGTAAATGGGATACGCAGGATCGGTTTCATCTACTGAGATATCGACCGCGCCAATCTTGGTAGCCGCATTGCCGGCCACCTGTTTTAGTCTGCCGATGGTTTTCGCGTAGGTAGGGCTCGCGATATTCGCGGCGAGGGCCTTACCCGCCGCGCTTTTGAGGCCACCTGAGGCGAGGGTCATGGCTACCGAGGGTTGCTCGGCCGCGAGCGCGGCTTCGGCAAAGAGCGACAACGTATCAGCGTTCTGCCAATACTGGAGATCAGCGGAAGCCTGCCACAAACCAGCGGCGATGGGCTCGGCGGAGGACCATTGCTTTTTCTCCTGCAACTCCTTGAGCACGCGCGACACCAACAGCTCGCCACCCGCGCCCCCCCATGCAACGACTCCGAGCGGCGCGTTCTCCGCGTAGAGGGAAAACACGAGTTGGCGGGTCTGATCGGACCATTGGGGCAAAGCCGCAACCGGCTGAAGTCCTCTTACCGGAACAACGGCGGGTGCTGCTGCCGCACGATCCACCACGGTCTTAAGGGCGGCCTCGACGGCGGCGGGCGCGGCGTCTTTCGGCAGGGCCAGTAATTCACGGCTGACATACTCGGGATCCGTCGTCAACATGGCGGGCGTCATCGCGATCCGCCCGAAAAGCGCGCGGTGCGCGGCCATGTTGTGATACGCAGGATTCATCTTTTCATAGACCGGTGATTTCACCAATGCCTCAAACAGAGCCTTGGCCTCTGGAGTTGCAGGGTTAACGCAATGAAGCCACAGTCCGAAAATCGGCTCGGACAGGCTTCCAGCCGCCATCTGCAATTGCAGCTGTTTACCGAGGTCTGCTGCCAAAGCAGGCGCGCCAGCACGTACGCCGCCGGTGCCATAATCCTCCCATCCGGGATGGAGTGCCGGACCAAAAGCTAGGCCCGAATAGGGATTACCGAATCTGATCTTCGACAGGACTTGCGCGAGAAATTGCTTCTGCAACTCCAGCGTTGTAGGCGGTGCGGCGGCGAAATCAGAAACAAGCTTCTGCAAGATCTTCTCTGCATCAGCGGGCGGTGCCTGTTTGAGAAGCCCATCGTAGAGTGGCAGCAATCCTGGCGTCGCATAATTGCCGCTTTGCAGCTCCTGATAGAGGGCCGTGAAGGCAGTCATCCGGTCCTGGCTTGAGGCCTCCTTCGCGCCCTGCTTGCTGAACTGGTCGTAACGTGCACCGAGGTTGGCATATTGTTTGCAGAGCGCAGCATGATCGGCTCCATCGCGCTTTGCACCGGAGTTCCATACAGTATCAATGGCGGACTTCGCGGAATCGAACCTCCACATTTCAGACTTGATCATCTCCGGAACGATGGCGCTCACGGTATTGGTGCCGGCCACGGCATAGGCCCGGACGAGCGCCGCGTTGCTGTTAGGGTTGCGCGCCAGCAGCGGCGAAAGCGCCTTCGCCTCGTCCACGGTCAGGGTGGCGTCGAACAACCCCACATCAGGTGCGGCCAGCGAGTTGAAAACCGCCGGCAACTTCAATACCAGCGCCCTCAGCTCGGCCGGGGAAAACAAGGATGAAACCGGCGCGGCAAGCACGGCCTGCGCCTGTTGCGGCGGCAGGCTCGCCAGTGCTTTCAGGATCGGAGCGACCTTGGCCTCGCGCTTCGGAGCCAGGTAGTTCCTGATAACACCACTGTCTCCTTCGCGGATATTCATCCAGCCTTTGGCGGCAAGGATCGATCCCTCGTAGGGCAGCGCGGCCACCAGCGCTTCGGCGGCCTGCAAGGGTTTCTCGAACAACGAATCCGGTAGCGGCTGCTTTGCCCGGAATAGCTCAGTCGCCTGCTTGCTAAACGGCACAACTTCCATCGCCCAGTTGATGCGCGCCTTGTAGGAAACTGGCAGATTTGACAAAGCCGCGAGCTTGGCTGCGGCCTTAAGCCAAGAGTCGTCCGCTATCACAAAAGATTCCAGCGTCTTGCAAAGCCATTCGACATCCGCGCCATATTTCACGGCATTTGCCGCATCGGTATTGATAAGCGCTTCAAGGCGGCCGCAAAGTGCAGGAACATCATTACGAGACTTGGTCTGAGCGATGAACCATGCGTCAAACTGGTGGGCGCGGCCATAAGCGCGGAGGCGGTCGCCGTCCTCGCGCATGAAAAGGTAAGCGCCGTCGGGATCGCCGAGATGATTGATCAGGATCCGGTAGCTGGCGGTGACGGCCTCGCCGGCCAACTTGGCGTCGAGGTTGGTCTGTTTGAGTAATTTTCGATAAAAACTCACCGCATCTTTCCACTCACTGGCGTATTCCGCGGCTTTAGCGGCCTGCGTCAAAAGCTCAGCGGATTCCGATTGATTGGATGTCAGCCATCCGCGGGTTGCGGCAAAGGCTTCGGCACAGCGTTGTTCTTGTATGCCGAGTTTGAGAAGCTCGGTAACATCGGCTTCTTTTTGCGTTTGGGCCTTGCGGAATGTTTGAATACGATCGTCCAAGGGCGAGGCATTGGCCAAGCCGAGCAAGAGCGGCAAAACAAGCGTGTGCCGGGTGATTCTTTGCAATTTCATTTTATCAAAATTCATCATTTCTCGCTTTCCAATCTTTCCAGCTCAAGTTTGTCCTCGAGGTCCAACATACTGTCTTGAGAGAGTTGGCCGCGGGCGAAGGCCGCCCATTCGCTCTCCGGAAAATCATAAGTCAACCGCTTGAAGTGCGAGTAAGCCACCATGGGCTGCCTGAGTTTTTGATAACACATGCCTGACCAATACATCGCTTGAGCACGGATGGACGGCCCGTCATACGAAACTTCGTCCGTAACGCGTTTCAGGGCATCCACCGCTTCCTGATTTTTTCCGGCGCGCATGAAAGATTGACCCGCACTGAGTCCGGCTTGACCTGCAAGAGGATCGGTAGGAAAGCGTTCTTGGAGACGCCCGAAAATCTGGGCGGTTTTGAGATATTCGGAGACCGCCATTTTTTGCATCGCCTCGCCCTCAAATGCCGCATCCTTGTCATCCGGTCCTTTTTCCAAGAGCGGCTTGGCCTTGGCTTCGTATTCGGAAGCCTTTTTGAGGAAATGCGTGCCTAGACGCGCCATGGAAACTGCGAGATATTCCGAGTCCGGATATTTGTAGGCGAGTTTGACGTATTCCTGGGCGGCGATGTCCGGCTCTTTCAGTCGCTCATAGATCGTTGCGATTTGGTATTGGGCTTTGGAGGCGTGGAGGGTTTCCGAGTATGAACCGGTCACATTGATGAAACGGGTGAGTGCGGCGCGGTATCGGGTTTCTTTTGTCTCTGCGTCCTTTGCTGCTACGGCCTCTTCCATGGTGAGGCTGCCTAACAGATATTCGGCATGCGCGCGGGTGGAAGGATCGTTGAATTGATCCACGGCACTGGAAAGAAGTTGTTTGGCGGTCTGGTAATCGAGATCTGCGAGCTTGTGTTCACCCATTTTGCGGCGACGCTTGGCGACCTCGAGGTAGGCTTCGGCAAGCGAGAACTGCGTGCGCATCGCCATCTCGGCATCTTCATATTTTTTGGAGAACGGTTCGATCGTTCCGTCAGCGCCCTTGCTGATCGTGACCATACGGGTTTCGGATTTCAGACCGTTGGCAGCGGTGTATCGTGCGGCGATGGCATCTCCATAAGTCACGGGGAAGCCATTGATGCGGACATCATAAGGAGCGGGTTGCGATCCGTCTTCGGGTTTAGGTGCTGTAGTGCTGGCATAGACCAGCGGATAAGAAGCTTTAAAAATTCCCGTGTGGGGTCCGCTTTCATGGAGCACAAGAGCATGTTTCGCTCCTGATTTCGCCTGGACAAGAACGCTGACGGTATCCGGAGAATCGGTGAGGTCGGCGCCCAGATCCACGACACGCAAATTGAGATTCTCCCCGACATAGGCAGCGGTCATGGTTGAAAGGTTATCTTCCGTCAAAAGATCGAAGGCCGGATGGGTGCTGACCTTGGTGCTGGCGGTGGCCCATTTCTGGCTGCCATCCGCCGCGGTGTAGCGAAATCCTATGTGAACATTTTCACCCGGGCGAACGACAAGTCCGTTGACAGAGTAATCCGTCTCCGAAGAATCTAGGGAATTACGGGCAGCTTTCGCCAATTCATAGCGTTCCTCGGCGGTGAGGGCCCCATAGTTCGGCAACATATCAAGGATGAGAGGGACGCTTGCCGCAAAACGATCAAATTCAGGATTGTCCCCCAGATTTGGGGCGATGGATGCCTGGTAGATGGGCAACTCGGGAATGCCGCCCCATGAGGTGAGGGTGGATTTCTTCAAATCGAGACCCGCTTCCAATAACAACGAACCGGGAGCGTCTTTGTTATATCCATCGGCGGCAGGAGTGCCGGCGGCGCGGCGGCCTTCGTCGGTTTGGGCAAAAATATCGATTTTGGACGTGGTGCCAAGAGCCAATTGAGGAGCGATCACCTCGATGAATAATCTTTGCCCGAGCACGGCATTGAAACCGCCTTCCGGCGGCTGCTTGCTGGAAAGCATGTCATGTTTGATATCCCATGAAGCGCTTATTTTTTCGTTGGCGAAACTTGGTTTTTCATTTTCGGGAATGGGCTCGAAGCCATGACGCAGAGTGGCGGATTTTCCAGGGCCTTGCAGCGGAGTGACGGTCGTGTGGGAGAGGCGGATCTCAGGTTCGACAAAGGAGGCATGACGAATGGTTGCAATGCGTTCGGTTGGGATGCCGGGGCGGTTGTTTTGCTCGTCCAGATAACGGGCGGTGATGATGCCGCCATCCGGAACCTGGATTTCATCAGCCTTTTTGGCTGCGCGGGTTACAGGCTTGATGACCAATTTGAAAATGCCGGTGGAGTCACCTGTTTCGATCGCTTCGAAGTCTTTGGTTCCGGTTGATGTTTCGACGGAGACTTTTACTTTGTCCGGCTCCACAGTCGAGTCCATGTCGGCATCGTGAATAGCAAGAGAGAGCGGCTTGTCATGCAGAAAGCGCAGAAGTTTCTCGTAGTAGGGCCTGTCCTCGTTGCGGCCACTGTCGAAACGCGGCTCCATGTCTGCGAATTCGGCACGGGCATCGGTGAACGAGACATCGAGGAAGCGTTCATGGCGTTCTCGGGTCTTGGTGACGAAGCGGTCATCCGTGTAACGCACGGAGATCTTGTCGCCGGTCAGCATTTCCAGCGTGTCGTTTTTGTTGAGTTCGGCGAAGTCCTGGGCCACGGGAAGAATTTTCTTACCGTCGGGTTGGGTGAGTGACAGCTTGTTGAGAGCGGGCACCGTGCCCTCGTTACTGATAAGAAGAAAACGAACAAGGCGGGCGCGGGAGTCCTTGGCGAAAGAAGCGGTAAACGTCGTTCCATCACCACTTGCTTTCAACTCCGCGGGACCATTGCGATGATCCAAAGCATCCGCTGGGAATCCTGCAGGATCAAAAAACTTGTCGGGGCAATCGGCCCATTGGCCGGCATCATTGGAATTTGTAAACAGCTTGATTGTGCGTCCGAAACCTATCGTGCAATCCCAACCTGTTGCCCAGATTTCAAAGCGATGCACGCCGGCCCTCAAGGCGATCTCGCCTTCCAACTGGTCCATTTTGTCTTTGCTTGTGATCGGCTTTCCGTTCACCGCCAGCAGGAACTGGGGAGGGTTCGACACACTCGGGTGGGTGTTGGCAGGCACTTGGTAGGGACCCAGTGCGACCTTGAACCGGCGTGTGATATCGGAAGGCTCGTGGAAATAACCACGGAAGCGGTAGATGACATGGGAATTCTGATGTTGATTCTGGCGCAGCCACTTGACCTTGGCGGGAATGGAAGCGGTCATAGCTTCCGATGGTCCTGCGACATTTTCTCCAACGCCCGCAGCATACTGTTGGGACAACCAGCCGAGATCAAGGTGTGCCTGGAGCTCTGACAGAGAATAAACGGAGCGTTCGTTGGTGTTATGGAACGGGTCCGCGTCGTTCATGATGGTGACGGACGGATGCCATGGTTTCTCGATATGGATGAGGTTTCGCGGATAGACTGCCACAGTGGTCATGTCGCTCGCGGACATGCCTGTCTGGATGGCAAACTGCTTGAGCTTGGCTCCGGGTTCTTTGGCGGTGATCGTCAGTTCGCCGAGAGGAAGATTGTCGTTGAGATCGACGGTGAAATCCGGAGTAACTCCCTTGGTCGCGACCGGGCGCCATGCCGGGTATTCCATATTCGGGCTGATCACCATGTTCGGCGAGCGGCCGGGTTCGGAGTTTTGTGCGAAGGCGCTGGCTTGGGCTCCGGTGGTTGGGATGCGGCCTTCGAAAACGCCGGAGTGTGTTGAAGTTTCCTTGAGTGTGACGCGAGAGACGGAATCGCCGCTGGAAGCACTGACACTGACGGTCACTTCATCGATCTTCGGAGTGCGGGAGCGATCGGAATCGGAAACACGCACATGGATGGGGTTGCCGGGTTTGACGATGGTTGAGATATGCTTTTGGTGATCGATCTTGATTTCACCCGTGGCGATTTTCGCTTTGGCGGCGGCCTCGGAGTTCGCACCCGCTCCGATTTGTTCCATGACCAGCTCCATATCCGCGCTGCGCTGCTCGGCTTCTGTTAGAAGTTTACGAGCGGAAGCCATGAGCATGGCGTCTGAGGCGATGGTGATGGGGCCGCCGCGTTTTTCATCGAGGTTGTTCATCTTCTTGCGGAAGCCCTCGGAGTAGGCATAGAACACCTCGTCATCGCCGATGACCTGAAGAATTCCGTCTCCGGCGGCTGGAGCGCCGAGTGCGGTCGGAACTTCGCCGCGGAATTTGGTTTTTTCATCGCCAAACTGGCGAAGAAAAAACGTTTCCTTGTCGCCGGATACCGCCCAAACGACGACCTCGATTTCGGTGCCTGCGCCGGATACCGCAAGAGTGGGATCGCTGAGAGTGACTTTCAATCGCTCGCCGGGGACAATGTTTTTCTGTGTGGAGGAGGAACCGAGCTCAACCTCGGTGGCCTCCATGAGTTTTTGACGCTTGAGTTGGATTTTTCCCAACAGAATGCGCGAGTCCGGATGATTTGGCTCGCGGGCAAGAATGGAATCGATATCATCTTTGGCTTCGTCGAAATCCTCGCGATCGTAATACACCTCGGAGCGGGCGAAGCGGACTTCGGTCCAAATTTCCGGAACGCGTTCCATTTCCAGATCGGTGAGGCTTTGAAGGGCGGCGTCGTAGTTTTTGGAGATGCGTTCCGCGCGGACGCGGCGGAGGGATGCCTGGTGGCGGATTGGAAGCTCGGCGTAGGCGGGGTTTTGACGGGTGCGGGTGTAGATTTCGTGAGCTTGGCGAACCTGACCGCGTTGCAGGGCAATGTCACCATAAGCGATTTCGATGGAGGCCTTTTCGGTGGCCGTCAGAGGAGAGTTTGCCTCACTGGTCCAAGCCATGAGGGATTTAACTAGGAATTCTTGGCGGGCATCATCACGACCGAAAATCGTACGCTCGAGCGTCCACATCAGGAACGGGATCGTGAGTTCGCGATGTGTGGTGGTGAAGATCTCCCAGTTCGCATTGATGAGTTTCCAAGCGGAATCCTCGTTTCCGGACATCCATTCGGCCTGTGCTTGATAGACAGGGTAAGCCGGATGGGTGGGCGGGACGGGAATGGAAATGAGGCCGAGTTTACTGGCGGCCTTGCTGCGAATGGATTTGAGGCGTGGGATATCGGTATCGGCCTTGAACCAAGTGTGGCCACCGGCGTGGCGCTCGATCACACCCAGACCGTCGTTGGCGAAAGCGTATGATACGGAGGGTTCAGTTTCCAGCATGGACTCGGATAAAGTGAGCATGGCCGGATAAGTGCGATGATCAACGGCGACGTAGCGCCAGAGATAACCGGAAGTGCGGAGAAATTCGGTGGGCTTGTTGATTTTTGTTAGAGCGGCAAAAACACGTTGGCCGAAGGTTGCGGTTGGCTCGATGATGAGACGTTTATCGATGAGATCGATGATGAGAGCCTGAAGTTTCTGATCGGCGAAGGCCTCTTCGGAGATGGCAGCGAGTTTTTCCGATCCTTGGATTTCATGGAAGACTGGAGATTTTTTCACCCCTTCGACTGCTGCGGTGAGAGCTGCGGTAGCGGTAGCGGCATCGGCCTCTTTGGGGAGTTCATTGAGATTTTTGAAAAGCAGCGCAGGGTTCATGGCATCAACCATGGCGATCTGCCCTGGGGTCATCGCATCCTTCTTGAACCACTCGCGGGCAGCATATTGCACATGAAAAGGCATCGTCGCCCAAGCTGGGGACTTGAACAGCGCCTGCATCAGCTTGACCTGTTCGGCGTTATTCTCAGGGAATTGCGTGTTGATCCACTGCATCGTCAGCGCCGGATCGATTTTGCCCTGCGCCAATCGCTCCGCCACGGCAGCCCGTAGAGCCGGCTCAAGGGGATGAGGAACATACCACTCCTTTCTCTGCTGCTTCATCGCTTCCAGGCTGCCATAACTGGAAATTCCAAGACGCTGTATCCATGGAGCATAGGTTCCCTGAGCAATGCCGCGCGCCCTACCGTCTCGCTCGACAAGCCCCTTGGCATCTTCAAGCCCGACCACGATCGCATCGCGCACCATGATCTGGGCATCGGGGTTCGGATCCTTCAGAAGTTCCGGCACCAACTCGGGTGTGAATGCCAGAATTACCGCCGCCCGAGCTCTCGCGTTCGGGATTTTTGGCTGGGCCGACTTGTAATCCGCCCACAAGTTCCTGAACGCCGCGAGACGCTTGTCTGCCGGATCTTCCTTCTTCGCATCGCCGGCGGCGAACGTAGCGGCCACCGCGTTGGACTTCGCAATCCACTCGTCCCGTTTCTGCGCACCAACCGGCCGACCGCAGTAGTGCCAGAGCTGATCGGTCAGACTCCCGTTCAAGTCGCTGGGACCGAGACGCCAGACCTCGGGACCGAGCAAAGCGGCCATGACCTTGTCGAAATCCTTACCGCCTACTGCGATCGCGCGCACCAGGGACGCCTGGGGATGGGCGATTTGCTCCAGCCTTGGCGCTAGGTTCTGCGCCTCTTCAAGGGAGAGCTGGTTCCATTCCCGCGGGAGGATCACCACGCAATTCCGGAGTTTCCACAGGTCCGGCGTGGCACGCACATATTTCCGCACCTCAGGGATATCCAAGACCCCAGGGGTCGAAACATAGCCGCCATAGGCCGCGGCGTTGAGGAAGTCCGCCGATTCGGCAGGAGTCAGCTTGGTAAGTGCGGCGAGGATAGGCGCCATCTTGGCATCTGCCTCATGCGGCCAGTATTTTTTGAAATCGCCACGATAATAGGGACCGTTTCCGCCACCGGCCCAACCGGTCATGACCCACATCGCATAGTGCGGGAATTTTTCGAGCAACGCGGATGCCTCGGCAACGGGTGGAGCGATATCATCGCCCATTTCAAGTTTCTTTTCCTCCACCACGGTACCTTCAGGAGATTTTTTACCAGGTTTTTTACCCGGCGTTTTCTTGCCGCCACTGCCGCGGGTACCAACCTTGCCTTTCGCCTGATCTCCGAATCTCGAGAGGTTGTAAGCCTTGACCGAAACGGCCCAGTCGAGACGCAGTTTCATTTCCTCACTGTGCGTCATCACCTCACATAGATCCTTGATCGCGTCGTAAAGATCCTGAGACAGCGGGGCTGTCCCCGGTCGGTCGCAATAGCCATCGACCGATTCCAGCAGCCAGAGAAAATACTGGCCATAACTGGCGTTGAGAAGATCTGTGGAAATTCCGGATGAGATGATGGCATTCAGGCGCTTGGCCATCGCCGTGGGATCGTTGCGCTTGATGGCCTCGTTCAAGAACCATGCATCAAACTGGCGGAAGGAGGGGTTGACGGAGAGGCGTTCCGCTTCGGTTTGGGAAAAGACGTAAGCGCCGGCGTTGTCTTGAAGGCGATAGATGAGCAGGGTGTGAACGGCGGTAATGGATGCTCCAGCTTCGGCTGATTTCGGATCGGCGAGCTTGAGGGCTTGCTGGTGGAAGGCGACGGCATTTTTCGTTTCGCCAGAGAGTTCGGCAGCGCGGGCCGCTTGGAAAAGGACAGCTGGATTTTTCGGCATGTTGCGGCGCAGCCATTCGCTGGTCAGAGCAACGGCGGGAGCTGGGCGATTCTCGGCAATGCCGGCGGTGAGCAAAGAGAGGATGGCTTCTTCGGATTGGGATTCGAGAGCAGCGGCAGCGGCGGCGCGTTGCTCCTCAAAACCGGCAGCGTGAAGGTGGCGCGGAACCGACAGCAGTAGGGCTGTTAGAGCGATGAGATATTTGGGTGATGGGAGTGTTTTGGCCACGGAAAGTTCTGATGGATAGATGGATCAGGTGGATAGGGCGGATGAATAAGACGATTCCGCCTGTTATTCTTCTTTAGGTTTTGTTTCTCCTTCGAGGCCGGCAATTCGCTTGCGGGCCTCGGCCACGTATTGGCTGTTGGGGTAGTCGAAGAGAAGTTGCTGAAGTTTCGCCTTGGCCGTGGCGGTGTCGTTCATGCGGAAGGCGACGTTCGCCCAGAGCAGAAGCATTTCATCGAGGAAAGCGGCGTCCGGATATTCGGCAAAGACACTTTCCAACAATCCGGCGGCTTGAGCGAAGCTATCGGTTTCCACGTAGTGACGGACAACACGGCCGAGGGCCTCGGCCGCGTATGAGCTTTCCGGATAGGTTTGATAAGTTTTTTGGTAAGCATTGATGGCCGGGCCCATGCGGGCTTGCAGAGCGGTGGCGGGGTTGAGACCTGCTTTGCCCCATTTGCTGTTGTGCTCATCAGCTGCAGCCGTGAGTTCCTCAGCTTCTTTGGCCAGAACTTCACCGATGCGAAACTGCGCTTCAGCGGCTGAGATCGGATTTTCAAGTTGCAGAACCCGACCATAGACATCGACGGCTTGTTTGTATTCACCGCGGTCTGCGAGACTGCGGCCGAGAGTCATGAGCGCTTGGTCTGCGAGAACTGACTCGGGATAGAGGCGGTTGAAAGCAAGGCAGGTGGCCATCGCGGATGTGAAATCGTTTTTAAGGAGCTCGCTTTCCCATTTGAGTTTGAAAGCCTGCTCGACGAGATCGCCGGGAAGTTTCTGCCGATTGACGATGATGGGATCGATTTTATTGAGGGATTCATTGGCGCGTTCTGCAGCGCGTTGGTCGAGACCCATGTCCTTGTAAATGGATCCAAGACCTACGAGCGCTTCGGCTTCGACTGAGCCTTTGCGGGCCTTGAGGAATTCCTCGAAAACGACGTATTGGTCAGCCGTAACACCGGAATTCACCGATCCGGAGACTTTGATGCGGGATTCGGAATCCCGTGGATCATCGCCATAGAGGTGGACTGCATCGGTGTAAGAGATGGAAAGTTCGTCTAACTCCGCGGTGTGCAGCACTTGATCTTTATTAGTTGGCTCCAAGCCTTCGGTTAGAGGTGCGAGAGGGATTTTTCCCAAAAACACACCACTGCGAATTTCCGGGCCTTCACCAGTTTCTGTTAAATTAACCGTGATACTGTCACGCTCGACCCATTTGTCTTTTTCATCGTCTTTAAGAGAGAATATATCTAACAGATCAGCACCTTCAGCGCCATCTTTGACTTCGGTTTTAAAGAACGATTTGACAGTGAGCGTGATGGATTGCGCAGCGGGTGAGGTATCGAGATCCGCGTCGCGTAGCATGACGACCTGAGGTTGGCCAGGGTAAGCAATGTAGGCCGGAGTGGAGTTATCACCTAGGTAGAAACCGACCGTTCCGGTGCTGACGGCACGGACTTTTCCGGTGCGAGAAACGCCTTTTTGTCCATCAAGCGTGCTATCGTCGACATAGGTGACTTCCA
>JBIKNX010000141.1:0-7289 GCA_044358435.1 Luteolibacter sp. | reverse complement strand
TTCTCGAATCGGTCTGTTGTGGACAACTTTCAAGAACTTCTCGCAGCTACACAGCGCTCGGATGCCAGTTCAACCCACAGATTTTGCGGAAGAGGCTTACTTTAGTTATACTGGTAACGGGATGCTCTACTGCTTCATATACCATGGTACACCCGAAGACCAAGCAGGTTGTGATTGTTGGCGGTAGTGCCACTGGATCACTTGTGGGTGGTGCGATTGGTTATCAAATCGAGAAAAGCAATAATCTCAAGCAAGTTCAGAAACTAAAGAGTGAGGGCTTTGTGATTCAAGATGTCTCGAATTAAGCACAGGTGAATTTGCGAAATAAATTTTCCAGGAATAATTCCTGAGAGTTTCCTCTCCGTTGTCTTATGTTTCACCTGGATCAATGAATTATAAGTATAAGACTAACAAATATAGCTTAGCGATTTTAGCCAGCTTGCTGTGTTTGGTGTTGGGTTGTCAGAAGAAGGAAAAGGAAATTCCAAAAGCCATTGCGATCAGTCCGGACGGTTCGATGGAGGTTGAACTCATGACACTGAATTTGCGTTATGAGAATCATCAGGAAAATGGAAAGCGGGCATGGAGAAACCGGGTGGTTGGGATTGTGGGAATGTTACAACACGAGAAGGTGGAAATTTTGGCCATCCAGGAAGGATTGCATGGGCAAGTCGCGGATCTATGGGCTTCCATGCCCGAATTCGGATTCGAAGGAGTGGGACGGGATGATGGCAAAAAAAGCGGCGAATACACCGGAATCTTTTACCGTAAGGATAGGTTTGAGATTGATGAAAAAAATCGGGGAACGATCTGGCTTTCCGATACCCCGAATAAAGCCGGATCCAAAAGCTGGGGAAATTCGTTTCCCCGGTTGGCGACTTGGGTGCGCTTGTCAGATCGATCCAGTGGCCAGGCATTATGGGTCGTCAATATTCATTTGGATCATATCAATCAACCTTCGCGTGAAAAGGGCGTGCGGTTGATGGCTCATAAACTTGCGGAAATGAATCGTGATGCCGAGCCCGTGGTCTGGATGGGGGATTTCAATGCAGGAGAATGGAATACCGCGGTTCGTTATTTGGCGGATGGCATTCCAGCAAGTGGATCGTCAAAAGCATTTCCGGGATTATTGGAGACCTTCAGTCAGTTGCATCCCAAAGATAAAGAACGGGGAACCTTGCACTTCTGGATGAGCGATCCGAACCGGCAGTGGAAAGTGGATCATATTTTCGTTTCCAGGCAGGCGAAAGTTTTGGATGCGAGGATTGTGAAAAGTGGAGAGCCATATTTATCGGATCATTTTCCGGTAAAGGCGCGGGTGAGGTTTGTTAAATAGTGAATGATGAAGAGTGAATAGTGAAGATCGAAGACTGATTCATTTTCACCATTCACTCTTCACTCTTCACTCTTCACTCTTCAAGCTAGGGTTCCTTCGGTGACGCCGAGTTTTTCGGTGGCTTGGATCCGGGTGAGGAGTTGATCAGATGTGATTTTTCCCGAGAGGAGATCTTGGTATGCGGTGATGGTTGAAATGGCGGCGTCGTGTGATTCATCGAGGAGCTCGATCCGGTAGTTGTCCAGGCCGGAGGCGAGCAGTTGTTGGAGGAAGCGGGCACCGGTTTGGGCACGACCGTTGAACAAGGTGTTGCGGCAACCGACATCGGCTTGGAGGCGGTGGAGTTGGCCGACACGGTCTTTCAGGTGAACAACGTGCTTTTCGCAAGGGCGACCGCAGTCCTTGTAGGTGGTGCCGGAGCTCAGGAAGGTGCAGAACACGCAATGCTCCATGTGAAACATCGGCATGTGCTGGTGAAGGGTGAGCTCCAGCCAGTCGGCGGGAGTTTTTTCCAACAGGTCAAGAACCTGTGAGATATTCAGATCGTAGGAGATGGTGAGACGATCCAGATTGGCATTTTCCCTGAGAATTTTTGCAGTGAGAGGGTTGGCGGCGTTCAGGGAGAAATCGCCGATCTTGATGATGTCGCTGCGATCTTTGAAATGATAAAGGGCGGCGAGGTTACGGATCAGCAAGCCGTCGGCACCCGTGCGTTCGATCATTTTCAGGTAACCGATCTCACCGCTTTTGATGATGCGCGGGGTGGCGAGAATGATTTGGGATTTGGAATCGATCTTGGCTTTGCGGAAAATTTCGACGGCGTCTTTGTAGCGTCTCGGGTCTTCGAAATCGCAGTAGATCCGCGCTGGGGAGCAGGAGATGGCAGCTTCGAGTTGATCGATGCTGCGTGTGAGGATGGCCAGAGAAGGGAGATTGGAAATTTGGGGATTTGGTATTGGGGGGAAGAGGGATTCGACGGAACCCGTTGATCGACGATGGTTGATTGACGATGGTTGATGGTTGATTTGTTCAAGATTTGAAATCAAATCACGACGCAATTGATTCAGTGTGGAAATGGGAATGTGGCAGTCTCCTTCAATTTGATTTTCGAGTGAGGTGAGTTCGTAAGGAGTGTCGCCGAGACGGGAGAGCTGAGCAGTAAGGACTTCAGTTGTGATGGGTTTGTTGGAGGCTGCGGACAATAGAATGGATGAATCCACCGAGATTGCGCCACTGGTCAGGGTAAGAGGTGAATCTGCTTTTCCTGAGACGATAAAGTGCAGCGGTGTTTTGAGTTGTTTGGGTTTGGCGTTTTGCCAGAACTTGCGGATCGAGGATTCGAGGGCGGGGTCGGAAGTTTTGTAGAGAGTGACACCCGGGCGGATGCGATCGAAGTTGATGCCCGAGAAACTGCGGTGGAAGATGATGCGGTCGTTTTCGATTTTCCAGATCGAGGCGCCTTGTTCGAGATCGCGGTTTTCTCCGGCATCAAAGACCACGCCATCGCCCGCTTTGAGGGGAGGATTTTGCGCAGAGGGTGGAGTGTCCAAACGGATCCAACCGTTCTGTGCTTCGATGATCGTTCCGAGGAAGGGGCCACGTTTTTTTCCAAATTTTCCGTGGGTGAGATAAGGATGGTTGGTTCCGGCGAGCCAGCCGGTGGTCAGACCTCGGGAAAAAGTCATTTCCAGCTCATAGCGGTCCTGTGGGGTGATGGTGTCGTGGCGGCGGATTGTATCCGCTATACCAATTTCATGGTTATTTTGATCGGCTGGGCGGATGGAATCCGCCGCCACGTTGCATGCATCAATGGCTTTTCTATAAACTCTTGTGACGGCGGCGACGTATTCCGGGGTTTTGAGTCGGCCTTCGATTTTGAAGCTGACCACTCCGGCGCGGATGAGGTCGGGTATGAGATCCACGGCAGCGAGGTCTTGGGGAGAGAGTAAGTAACGATGTTCGCCGAGGTTCTGCAGTTCACCATCGACGATGATTTCGTAGGGCATGCGGCAGGCTTGGGCGCATTCGCCGCGGTTGGCGGAACGTTGGCCGAGAGATTCCGAGGTCAGGCATTGGCCGGAATAGGCGACGCAGAGAGCGCCATGGACGAAAACCTCGATCGGAGTGTTTGGTTGGAAATTGGAAGTATTCCGGGAAGTAGAGAATTTCTCGATTTCCTTCACTGAGAGTTCACGGGAGAGCACGGCACGCTCCATGGGAAAGAGGGTTTCAAGAAAAGCGAGACCTTCCGGGGAGGTGATGGTCATTTGAGTGGAGGCGTGGAGTTCGACGTTCGGGATGATTTCACGCGCCATTTTAGCAAGGCCCAGATCTTGAATGATCAGGGCGTCGACTCCCGCCTCGCCCACCAGTCGGAGTTGTTTCTCTGCGGCCTCGATCTCGTGGGTGAAGATCAGGGTGTTCATCGCGATGAAGCCTTTCACGCCGTGCTTGTGAAGATAAGCCATGAGCTCGGGGAGATCGGCTTCGGAAAAGTTGTCAGCACGAAGACGTGCATTGAATTTTGGGAGACCGAAGTAAATGGCATCCGCTCCGGCGGCGACAGCTGCGCGCGCGCAATTCCAGTTTCCTGCAGGAGATAGAAGCTCGGTCATGTGTGAGAGTGTGGCGTGAATGGAGAAGAGGAAGAATTGGATGATGATTCTGATTGATCAGAGGCATCTCACTACGCGCGGCGGTTTTATCAAAACCGCCCTACCGTTTGAAGATTTAGCGTCTTTTCTTACGTTTGCCGCCTGAGTTTTTTGAGGAACGGTGGCTGTTTTTTTGCGGACCTGCGTGGGCGGCGGGTTTTGGGAATGGTTTTTTGGAACCGTGGCCCCTAGAGGCTTTGAAACCTGTGGGTGGGCCGGGTCTGACAGGGATCTTCACGCCTTCCGTGGTGGGTGGACCGGCAACCGCGAAGTCGACGAAGCGTTTGATCTTGTCGATGGAAACGATGCGCAGGGGAAGTTTCATTCCGAGTGCAAGGCGACGACCGTCGAAGGAAGTCCATGCCATGTTGTGAGCCTCGAAGCGCCAGTTGGTGGAGCGTGGAAGGTCCTCGCGTTTGACGACGCCGCGGATACTCATTTCCGGAATTTCGACCATGAGACCCATGGCGCGGACATCGGTAATGACACCGTCGAAGGTCGTTTCTTCACCATCGTTTTTGGACTGATCGGTAGAGGCGAAGAGTTCGAGATATTCGAGGAGTTTGATTTGCTTCGTCTCGGATTCCGCTTCGGCGGAGTTGCGTTCGGTGTCGGAGATATGGCGGGCGATGTCGCGGAGGTCGGCTTGCGACGGGGTGCGATCCGGATTTTTCGGTGCGTTCTCGAGAAAAGGTTGCAGCGAGCGATGCACGATCAGATCCGCGTAACGACGGATGGGAGAGGTGAAATGCGTGTAGTCGGTTTTGGCGAGACCGTAGTGGCCGATGGGATCGGCGGCGTAAGCGGCGCGCTTCAGGGATTTCAGCAGGCCAAGCTTGATGGTGTGTTCCTCGGCGGTGCCTTTTGAGGAATCCAGTAGGGCTTGGATGTGGGAGCGGTTGGTGAGATCACCCGGTTTGTAGCCGTGCTGTTTGGCGGTTTCCGCGTAGTCTTCCAGACGAGACGGATCGGGATCTTCGTGAATACGGAAGATTGATGGCTTTGAGCGTTCGCGGAGGATTTTCGCAACCGCCTGGTTGGCAATGAGCATGCATTCCTCGATGAGTTGGTGTGACTCCGTGTGGATGACCTGATGGGCTTCGCAGGCGCGGCCGTTTTCATCGAGTTTGATTTTGATTTCGGGCATCTCCAGATCGAGGGCGCCGTTGGCGAAACGATTTTTGCGCAGCAAGGAAGCCATTTTCCATGCTTCCTTGACTGATCCTGAAAGAGTCGGATCGGAGCCTTCAGGGGCGGGTTTGCCATCGAGGATGGCTTGGGCTTGTTCGTAGGAAAGCTTGGCGCGGGAGTGAATGACCGCATCGACGAACTTCGTGTTGAGGATGTGACCGTCGCTGGAAATTTCCAAGATCGCGCATTTGGTCAAGCGATCGACATTAGGCTTGAGCGAGCAGATTCCGTTGGAAAGCTCGGTGGGGAGCATGGGCAGAACGCGGTCGACAAGGTAGGTCGAGTTGCCGCGCTCGACAGCTTCCTTGTCCATAGGCGCGTCGGGTTTGATGTAGTGGGAAACATCGGCGATGTGAACTTCCAACAACCAACCACCGCTTTTGGTTTTGGCGATGAAGATCGCATCGTCATGGTCTTTGGCATCCGCGGGGTCGATGGTGATAACGAGTTTGTCACGGTGATCGCGCCGACGAGCGATTTCCTGCTCGGAAATTTCTTCCGGAACAGCGCGAGCCTCGCAGAGGACATTTTCAGGGAAAGAAGTGCGAAGTCCGAAGCGTGCGATCGTTGAGAGGATATCGACTCCCGCATCACCCGGCCAGCCGAGGACTTCGATGACACGTCCGATGGGGTCGGTGTTGGGGTTTTCCCAGCTCTCCAGATCGACAACGACCGTTTGTCCGGGTTCCGCGGTCGTATCGCCCGTGATGTTGATGCGGCCTTCGAGAGCTTTGTCATCGGTTTCGACCCATGAGAAGTTCGCTTTCTTTCTGAAGATTCCGACGATGCGGCCGGAGCGGCGTGAGATGATTTCGATGACTTCTCCTCGCATTTCCTGATCGTCAGGGACGGGGCCGCGTTGGCGAGGTTTGGAAGAAGGTGCAGAGGTCTTGATGCGGACGCTATCACCATCGAGCGAGGTTTTGGTTTTATCGCGTGGAATGAAAATCCGTGAATGGAGTTTGAAATCGATACCGGCGGCTTCGTTTTCGGCATCACCGATGATGGGGTAGAAGAAGGCGTGGCCGTTGGGGAGGAATTTGATCGAGCCGGTGAGTGATCCTTTGGGGCCGGGTTTGGCGGGAGCGGATTTTTCAGGGACAGATTTTTTTGCTTCGGCTTTGGGTTTGGCTTCGGGTGGTTTGATCAGGGAGTAGAGATTTTTCGCACCGCAGGAGATGATTCTGGCCTCTGTGAGATCGATGAGGATGCCGGTCATTTCGCCTTTGCGGTCGCCCGGGATTCCGAGGGTTTTGGCAATTTGAGTTTTGGAATAGTGCTGCTCCGGGTTGGAGCGAAAGAGTTCGAGGATCTGATCGCGCATGGGGCTGTTATTTCTAATGAGACGGATAGGTCTGATGATGACCTAAGAGGAAAGATGATGGCCGATCTCTTGGATCGATGTTTTCTGGATGCTCGGAAGCTAGACGGATCAAAGCCCTCTGACAAGAAGGGCTTTTGTGGCGGCAATCGAGCCAAGCGTCATGGAGGGAGTAATATCTAGTCAAAACTCTCCTGCAAATTGCATTCGCCAAGTCAATTTGGAAAAATGTATTTGAGTATGAGTGGAGCAGCGGAGGCGATGAGGAAGATTTTAACTGCGAATGACTAAAACTTACGAATGAAATGAGAATGATTATTTCATCTATTCGTGAGATGTGGTAAATGGCAGATAACGGGATCTGTCGGATAGCAAGGTGACAGGACGTTACGTCGGACAGATGCGATCTGCAAGGCGCCGCTGTAAAACTTGAAGTCGTTTGGATGAAACACTGCCGAGAGTGCCGACTATAGCGGAAGACGGTATCGTGGCTACCAAACCAAGTCGGATTAAGGATGATATTTTCAGTCCGCTTTGTGAAAAATCAGGACAGGTATCCAAAATCAAATCATCAAACCCGATGACTTCGTGTCGTGTCTGAGAACTGACTGCACAGACCAATAGATCTTGATATGGTGGAACCGGAGCAAGCACGATTACCCTAAAGAGGAAAATAGAACCGCAGATGGACGCAGATTAACGCAGATAATCAAAGAGTTGCATCGATTGTCAGTTTCACCCTCAGGGTGAAGATGGAATTCTTCAGAAGATTCTTAAAATCAACGTC
>JBIKNX010000140.1:0-7353 GCA_044358435.1 Luteolibacter sp. | reverse complement strand
AGATTGGCTCAAGAAAGGGGAGAAAGCCGAGAAATTCAAAAAGCACGCGAAGGTTTGTATGTTGAGCGCCAAGGATGGCGACCTCGCGCTGGAGAACTGCAACAATGACGTTTTTCTGTATCACTTGCGGCTTCTACAGGCTTTAGAGCAGGCCTACGCCATCGAGGGAGTGAAGGCTTTTCACTTCGCACTGCTTCGACAGGTTCTGGAAAACATCGCTTCCTTTCTGGGTGTCGGTCAATTTCGTTACGTGCTTGAGCAAATCGGCATCACCGATGCCAACGAAGTGGCCAATATCATCAATACGCTTTCCCACAAGAAAGTCTATTACTTCGAGAGCGACGAACTCACGCCGGACAGCAAGAATATTTTCAATAGCATTTTTACTAAAATTAAGAGCAAGTATAACTTTGTTCTGCACTCCTAGTTCATCATGACCTTCCCATATAAAACACACCAAATTGACGAGTTTCTCCAGTCGGAGAAATGTCTACCATCCGGTGACACGCTGGAGTTAGAGAAGATGAGTAAGGGTGGCATAGGTCGCCATTTCGAGACACGTCCCGAGCTGCTGGATGGTCCTTTTGTGGACATGCGCTATTTGGGCAAAGCTCCTGAGTTGGATAACCCTGAAACCTACGATGCCAGTTTTCTGCTAGCTAACCAACGTGTCCGAGGCGTCGGTTATGAAGCTATCGGTCGCCGCAGATTTCGTTTTAAGGAGCGTATACCCAATGGTTGGCACCTGAACGTTTGCGATCCCAACCTGCCGACCAACGATCCTAGGCAGAATGTTCATCATCCATTGACGAGCTTTAAAACCACGGACTTCAGGGACTTCATCAACCAGACTGCTAAAATGTGGCAAATTGATCTTGGCTGGGAATGGGAAGGAGGATTATTCTGATGAGCACAAAGACTTCACTTTCATCCACCGATCTGCGCGCACTGCTCACCTCATTCTGGGACGAGGTGCTGGAAATTGAGTCCACGCCCAAAGGCCTGCTTTTCACCATGCCCGCATCGTATCCTGACGGCTGGCAAGTTGTATTGGAGCTGAGTCAGAAAACTCCCAAAGGCTTCCGTCTAAGCGACCGAGGCAAGACGCTCTCATGGCTCACAGGTCAGGGGCAAAACATCGAGACGGAAGCAATGAAGCACCATCTTCAGCGTCTATGTGCCGAACATTTTCTTCGGGAGGAACACGGCGTTCTCTACCGCTGGTTGGAACTACCGCTGGATGTAACAGACATCCAAGTCTTCTCCGAAGGACTGGTCGCGATCTCCAGATTGGACATCCTCAACGAACACCGTGCTGCGGAAGAGGACGTAGCGGACAATCTCGTCCAGCGCATTTTCAGCGATGCGGAACTCAGCCCGAAACGCAAGCACAGGCTTTACATTACCAAGGAGCGCGGGGTTTCCGTGGACTACTTTGTTGAACAACGCCGCCCCCTCGCCTTGCAAATCCTTCGCACCAAAACCGACTTTTCCGGCACGATGGAGAAATGGGGATTCCGCTGGAAAGAACTCAAGATCAACTACGCCGGACTCGCCCCGATCATGCTCTACGACCGAAACACTCAGATCATCGACTCCTATAGCCGCCATATCGGAGAATCCGAGTGCGAACTTTTTTGCGGCTATGACGAAACCGACCGAATCCACGACACTCTGAAATCCTTGCGCTAACTGACATGACCGACACCAACCAAAAACAACTGGGCAAGACACTCTGGGGCATCGCCGATCAACTCCGTGGGTCGATGAACGCGGACGACTTCCGCGACTACATGCTGTCCTTCCTCTTCCTGCGCTACCTCTCGGACAACTACGAGACAGCTGCGAAGAAAGAACTCGGAAAAGATTATCCCCAAATTGATGCCAATGACCGCCGTGCTCCGCTTGCCTCATGGTATGAGAAAAATCTCACTGATGTGTCGGCGTTCGAGAAGCAGATGCGGCGCAAAACACACTATGTCATCAAGCCGCAACACCTTTGGTCGAGCATCTCCGAAATGGCGCGCATGCAAGACGCTGAGCTGCTCCGCATGCTTCAAGAAGGTTTCAAATACATTGAAAACGAATCCTTCGAGAGCACGTTTAACGGCCTCTTCTCCGAGATCAATCTTGGTTCAGACAAACTCGGCCGCACCTACGCCGACCGCAACGCAAAGCTCTGCACCGTCATCCAGAAGATCGCCGAAGGCTTGGCAGACTTTTCTACGGACATCGATGCACTGGGCGACGCCTATGAATATCTGATTGGTCAGTTCGCCGCTGGGTCTGGCAAAAAGGCGGGCGAATTTTATACCCCGCAGCAGATTTCCGACATCCTCTCGACCATCGTCACGCTCGATAGTCAGGAACCAAAAACTGGTCCGAAGAAGCGACTGGAAAGCGTATTAGACTTCGCCTGCGGCTCTGGTTCTCTGTTGCTCAACGTGCGCAAACGCATGGGAGCCCAAGGCATCGGAAAAATTTCGGGACAAGAGAACAACATCACGACTTACAACTTGGCCCGTATGAACATGCTCCTGCACGGAGTGAAGGACACCGAGTTCGAAATCTTCCACGGCGACACCTTAAAAAATGATTGGGACATCCTACGCGAACTCAACCCCGCGAAGAAACCCACCTACGACGCCATCGTTGCCAATCCGCCATTCAGTCTTCGCTGGGAACCTACCGATGCCATGGGTGAGGATGTGCGTTTCAAGAACTACGGACTTGCTCCAAAATCCGCCGCCGACTTCGCCTTCCTGCTTCACGGCTTCCACTTCCTCAAAGACGAAGGCGTCATGGCCATCATCCTGCCTCACGGCGTGCTCTTCCGTGGTGGAGCTGAAGAACGCATTCGCACCAAGCTGCTCAAAGACGGTCACATCGACACCGTTATCGGTCTACCAGCGAACCTCTTCTACTCCACTGGCATTCCCGTCTGCATCCTCGTGCTCAAGAAATGCAAGAAACCCGACGACGTGCTCTTCATCAACGCCGCTGAACATTTCGAGAAAGGCAAACGCCAGAACCAGCTAACGCAGGAGCATATCGCGAAGATCATCGAAACCTACCAATTCCGAAAGGAAGAGGACCGCTACTCTCGTCGTGTTGAGATGGATGAGATCGAGAAGAACGACTTCAACCTAAACATCTCCCGTTACATTAGCACTTCAGTGGCTGAGAAAGAGATCAATCTCGCCGCTAACAATCAGTCCTTAGTTGACATCGAAAAATCCTGCCGTGAAGCAACCGATAAACACAACGCCTTTCTTGAAGAGTTAGGATTGCCTTTATTGCCATCATAAGGGTCAGTCACCGCTAAAGTCATCAGGGTCATCATTAGGGTCAGTCCCCGTTAATTAACATTTCAAACTGTTAGAATTGAATCTACGCTCCGCTCCGCAAAGACATCCCAGCGGGCTGGCACGTGATCAGCGAGCCTCAGATAACATGTGACTTCGTGCTGTAATGCTGCATTTGACTAAACTATCGCTCAACCAAACCCATACACCTCTCCCCCGGCATCACGCTGAGTTCCATTTGGTTCATTACATAACCGAATGAAATTCCGCTCGCTGGATCACCATATCCATGACTTCCTCCAGCTCCTGGATGACCGAAGGCCGCAGTCGAGCTTCCATACAAAAAACGTTTCTTATTTCCGTGTTCATCAACCGGATCTTTCTGGCAGCCACAGGTAAACGCGGTTTCACGTAAGAGAACTTTGTCTTCTCCTGATATCTGTAAGCTCCCGAGCGCACGTCTCACACCAACTGAAAAAGGGCTCTCCATTGCGCCGATCACGCATTGGTAAAACTTCGCAAGTCCGCTTGCCGATCCCACTCCACCCATCGCCGGCAAGGCAGCCGACCATGCTTTGGGCTCATTCATTTCCGCAATCGCATGCAAGCCGCGTGGTGATGAAAACGCTCTTCGCGTCAGACTGCCCGATTGATTATACATTTGATAAAATCCTTCTTCATAGACCGAAGGCTTCGCTTTTCCCGGAACCAATTTTGCCACCCGCCTCCATTCGCTTTCAGGTAATCCGATCCAAAAATCGATACCCATCGGCTTGGCGATATCATCATTCCAAAAATTCCCTAAAGTCTTACCTTCGAGGCGACGGACACATTCATCTAACAGAAATCCATAAGTTCTTGGATGATAGCCATGCCCATGACCCGGTGACCATTCTGGGGTGGTATGTTCAATCGCAGCGATCACCGCGCGGTGATCATAAACGTCCGCGTTTTCAGCCAAAGCCGCCAAGCCGCATTGATGGGATAGCATTTGACCAAAAGTCGCCGCTTCCAAAGGAAAACCCGTCCAAACCTCACTCACCAGATCATTCTCATCCAGGCCCCGCTTGGACAGGACATGCAACAAGGTCGCCGCAGCTGGAGCTTTCGTTGCCGAGTAAACCGGAGCTATGGTTTTGGAATTCCATCTCTCGGTTTTATTTCTATCCAGAAAACCATCCGTTAAAGAAACGATCTCTTCCCCGTTTTTCCAAATACTGAGCCCTGCCCCTAACTCACCTCGCGAAGCGAAGTTCTCATCGAAATAATTTTTAAGCTCTCCAAAATCCATGGGGCTCAAGAATTTTTAAACCACGAAAAACACGAAGGGCACGAAAGGAAATGAATTCAATAGCTGAATTTGATCTTCTCTAACCACCCCGTTAATCACTTTCGTGTTATTTGTGTTTTTCGTGGTTTAAAATCTCTTCATCCCCCTATCGAATCCACTTCGCCACATCTTTCGCAAAGTAAGTGAGAATCATATCCGCACCTGCACGGCGGATGCCCAAAAGACTTTCCAGAACCACAGCCTTTTCATCCAGCCAGCCGCTCGCACAAGCCGCTTTGATCATCAAATACTCTCCGCTAACCTGATATGCCGCGATCGGTAAAGTGGTCTCATCTCGCAAACGCGCGATGACATCGAGATATGCGCCAGCAGGCTTCACCATAACAATATCCGCACCCTCTTCCTCATCCATCAACAACTCACGGATCGCTTCACGCACATTTCCCGGATCCATCTGATAGGTTTTTTTGTCGCCTTCCTTTGGAGCGGAGTCGAGCGCACCACGGAAAGGTCCGTAAAATGCCGATGCGTATTTCGCAGTGTAGGACATGATCCCGACCTCCTCAAAGCCCGCTTCATCCAGCGCAAGTCGGATCGCCCCCACCCGTCCGTCCATCATGTCCGAAGGAGCGACGATATCCGCGCCCGCTCTCGCATGGCAGAGTGCCTGATGGCAAAGCACCTCGACGGTTTCATCATTGAGAATTTTCAACTCACCATCACAGCCACGAACCACCAGCCCGTCGTGCCCATCCGAGTTGTAAGGATCGAGCGCGACATCCGTGATCACACACATTTCCGGACAAACTTTTTTGATTTCACGGATCACTCTTGGAACCAAGCCGTGATCATTCGATGATTCGCTGCCTTGCGGATTTTTCAATGCCTCCTCAATTTTCGGAAAGAGCACAATCGCCCGTATTCCCAAATCACGAACCTCCAAAACTTCTTTCAATAAGCCCTGAACCGACCAACGCGTGCACCCTGGCATTGAATCAATTGCCACGTCCTCCGCATCCGCATGAAAGAACATCGGCAGAATCAAATCCTCCACCGCAAGTCGGGTTTCCCGAACCAACCCACGAATCGCCCCACTCCGCCGGTTTCTTCTCGCTCTGACCATCATTTCCATGCGCCTAGCTTTCTCTATCCAAGCCGCCTTGGCAAGTCAGCGTATGATTCCAAAACCTGCTCGGTAGGATGCCGTCGCAATGTGACCCTGTCTGAAACTCAAACCAAATGCCGGATCGCTACGGCGTTCGCCGCAGCATAATCTCTGGCATGTGTGAGGCTCACCTGCACTTCAGCGATGCCTTCTGCCTTCAAAAAATCCAAGGCCTGGCCGTGAAGTTTCACGGTTGGCGCTCCGGATTCTCCTCGCACCACTTCCATATCCAGCCACCCCGCCTTGCCGCCTATGCCGGTTCCAAGCGCTTTGGACACCGCTTCTTTTGCCGCAAATCTGGCGGCATAATGCAACCCGGGGCGCTTCTGTTGATCACAATATTTCCGCTCATTTTCGGTGAAAAGTTTCTTTAGAAACAGCTCACCCTGCCTTGCGATGGCGTCCTCGATTCGATCCACCTCCACCACATCGATTCCAATTCCGTAGATCATCATGGGTGCAGGGAGTAAGATTTCATCCCCGCCGCCATCTCGGCAACTGCAGAGCGCATGCCGACGGTCATCGCTCGCGACACGATGCTGTGTCCGATGTTCAATTCGCTCAAAAAAGGCACTTTAAGCACATCAGGCAAATTCAAATAGTTGATGCCATGACCCGCATTAACCTGCAAACCCAACTCATGCCCAAGCTGAGCGGCTGCAATCAGGCGTGCGATTTCTTCCGACTTATCAACCGCATTTGCAAAAGCACCCGTGTGCAATTCGATCATATCCGCCTCCATTCGTGCGGCTTCCCGAACGTGCGCTACGATCGGATCAATAAACAAACTGACCTTGATGCCGGCAGCCTTGAGTTGTTTGACGGCTTCTCTCGCCGTTCCGTAAAGTGCGATCACATCAAGTCCCCCTTCTGTCGTCACTTCCTCACGGGTTTCCGGAACCAGGCAGGCGAAATCCGGTTTCAACCGAAATGCCAGATCCAACATTTCCCCGGTAATCCCGAGTTCGAGATTCAACGGAATATCCACCTCCTCGCGAATCCGGAACACATCCGCGTCTTGCATGTGCCTGCGGTCTCCCCGCACGTGCACCGTAATCGAATCCGCGCCGCCGGCCTTCGCTTCCTGCGCGGCCAAAACCACATCCGGCTCCGCATTGGGAGATTCCGGCTGCAGCGCATATCTCGCCTGTCGCAATGTCGCGACATGATCAATATTCACTCCCAATAACAGACTCATACGTTGAAATTAAACCCGCTGCAACCCACTCGCAAGAAAACTTCCGTTCAACCGGCCACTCATCTCAGATTTCTGACAACCCACCAGATCACCACCACCGCTGCAATGAACATCGATCCCCACCTGCCCACTCGGAGCCGATAAAAATCCTTTTTCCCTCTGACCCAGGCAAACAGCTCGAGGGCCAATCCCAGCATCGCCAGGGGAAACAAAACAACTCCCACAGGATTCAGACGAAACGCCTCCGCGAAACGCCCGTGCAAAACCGCATGCGTCGCACGCGTCATCCCACAACCCGGACATTCCAATCCCGTGATTCGCCTGAAAAAGCAACCTGGCATCCAACCCGCTCCGCCGTCCTCCCGGAGTTGATAAACCGCAAAACCAAGCAAGA
>JBIKNX010000299.1:0-7399 GCA_044358435.1 Luteolibacter sp. | reverse complement strand
GGCCGTTGGTCATTTCCGAATTCGGCTTGGACTCACTGAGAAATTCGCCAGAGACACAGGCACAAACTCTCACATGGGGATTGCGGCATGCCTACGAAGAGGAAACGGCAGGTTTCACGGTCTATGCCTGGAGTGATCTCTGGCACAACGCCGGAGCGGAAGTGACCGACTGGAATTTCGGAATCACGGATCGGCGGGGAAAAGCCAAACCCGCATGGGCCGCGTGTCGCGATTTTTCGCCCTCCGCATCAGCGAACAGTCACACCTACTCAATCATCGTCTGCACCAGGAACGGCGCATCACGGATCGGCGCATGCTTGAGTGCCATTGACGCATTGGCCGGTGGACCTTACGAAACGATCGTGGTGGACGACGGCTCAACGGATGACACCGCAGAAAGGGTTTCCAATCAATTTCCGCACGTTCGTTTGTTGCGCATGCCTCCGTCAGGACTGAGCGCCGCCCGCAACCATGGAGCTGCCAACGCATCCGGTGAAATTTTCGTTTATACGGATGACGATTGCGTGCCGGATTTCGAATGGATCACCCGCCTGGATCGCGCCTTTGAAAATCCGGAAATCGCCGCGGCGGGAGGGCCAAACCTCCCACCCAAAGCCTGTTCTGTCGAAGAGGCGATTGTCAGCGCCGCTCCCGGAGCACCCAGTCATGTGCTGCTGGATGACACGCGCGCCGAACACCTGCCGGGCTGCAACATCGCAGTGCGCCGTGACGCGTTTCAAAAGACCGGCGGATTCAATCCCGCGTTCCACACCGCAGGTGACGATGTCGATTTTTGCTGGCGATTGCGCGATGCGGGCTACGAACTCGGCTTTGCTCCCGGAGCATTTGTCTGGCACCACCGGCGCACGTCGATCCGCGGCTTCCTCAAACAACAGGTCGGCTACGGGCTTGCGGAACGCATTCTTCTGAAAATCCATGCGAACCGTTTTACAAAACGCGGTGACTTGCGATGGGATGGATTTGTCTATGCGGGCGGAACAATCCGCGTCGACCATGACTCGCTCATCTATCACGGTCCCATGGGACAAGCCGGTTATCAATCCGTCTGCAACCGCATGCTTCCAGTGCGCAGCCTAGAGGTTCGTTTTCAAACATTCTCTGCGAATTTGCTCCTCAAAGTGGTATCGTTCCTGCAGCCGCAAATTCGCAGTTGGTATCGCCACCGTAAGATTCGCCTTCCGAGAAAACCCATCGAAGCCCCCAAGCTTGCCGGAGAATTTTCCGATTTCATCCTTCCCGCGCCACCAAACATCGACCGCACCCGCGCGCTCGAACATTTGCTTTCCCATCAATGGCAAGCCGCAGGCGACTGCGATGGATGGGACTTGGAAAAGCATGGCATACGCTTGTTGCTCGCAACCGAAAAACTCGATTTCCAACACCACCGTCTTCTCATTCGCATCTGGGGAAATCCTCAACCCCCCATGAACGAGTTGATTCGTTTTCTCAATCAGCCATAAATCCGCCGTGTCCCTATTTACCAAAGATTACGACTATGATCTTCCCGAGGAACTGATCGCCTCGCGCCCGTTGCCCGACCGATCCGCCTCCCGGATGCTGGTGATTCATCGCGGTAGCGGTCGAATCGAACACCGGATGTTTTGTGATTTCGAAAGTTATCTGAAATCCGATGACCTGCTCATCCTCAACAACACCCGTGTCATTCCCGCCCGTGTGTTTTCAGACGACGGAAAAATCGAACTGCTCTGTCTCGATCAACTTTCCCCAACCTCATGGCGCTGCCTGACCAAGCCCGGCAAACGCATGAAGTTGGGCCGGACTCTCAGTGTCGGAAATATCCGGGGAACCGTCACCGAAGTTTTTGAAAACGGCGACCGCCTGATCGAATGGCAGCAACCCGTCGATATCCATCAACATGGCCATCTCGCCCTGCCGCATTACATGGGCCGCGATGATGAAGAAATGGATCAGGAACGTTATCAAACCGTCTTCGCGAAAGAGGAAGGCGCCATCGCCGCGCCGACCGCCGGCCTGCATTTCACTCCGGAAATTCTTGCGCGCGTTCCTCATGATTTCATCACGCTTCATGTCGGCGTGGGCACGTTTCGTCCTGTGAGCGTCGCCAACATCAAAGAGCATGACATGCACTCGGAAAAATATCATGTCACCGAGGAAACCATCCGTAACATCAATCGCGCCGGACGCACCATCGCAGTCGGCACGACGGTAACTCGTGTGTTGGAATCCATCGCCGATGCCTCACCTGACATTCGCATTTCAAAATCCGGTCCGCTCTCGGGTGAAACCAATATTTTCATCCATCCTCCCTATCAGTTCGAAGCGGTCGACGCTCTTCTGACCAATTTCCACCTCCCGAAATCCACCTTGATCATGCTAGTCTCCGCAATCGCAGGACACGAACTCACCCTCGAAGCCTACCGCCAAGCCGTCGCTGAAAAATACCGTTTCTATTCTTATGGCGACTGCATGTTGATCCTCTGAATCCATACAGCTAAAGAGGAAAATGAACCACAATCGAAGCGCAGCGGAGATGGCCGGACTGACTGTTCTGAATCTTTCCGGCAAATTAACACTGATTAACACTGATTAACACTGATGCTAAGAGGATTAGAAAGAATTCTTCATTCACCTAAAAGGTGAGACTGAAAAAATTCATAACTCTTTGATTATCCGTGTCTATCTGTGTCCATTTGACGAAGAGATTTAATTTTTGTGTTCGTCTATGTCCGCTTCGCTCCCATTGTGGTTCCATTTCTGTTTATAGGGTAAATTCTTTGCCATCATCCACGAAATCAACGCGCTTTTCGCCGTTGAGGAAAATCTGGATGTGATTGCCTTCGCAGAGGATGCGCACTTCATTCCAATCCTCCCATTTGAAAACCTTGGCACCTTGTTCGGAGAAAGCTGCACATTGCTCTTTGTTCGCTTTGTTAGGAAACAACCAACCACGGCGTGCTTCATCGTAAAGCCCTGCGGTCCATTCAAACTTGAACTGACCGTTTCCTCCAACCGTTTTCCAGCCAGTGAGGTCTTTTCCATTGGTCAGCGAAACAAATCCTTCTTCCGGCGCAGCGGCTAACAGACAAGGAACGAATGCGAATAAGGTGAGGAAGAATTTCTTCATAAAGATGGAATACATGGCAAAATACGAAACGGAAAGCAGCTTTCTTGCTTGCCATATCGAGTGGGCACGCTTGAGTTAGGTTGTTCAAATGATCACTAAACTGTATTCAGCAGCCCTACGGGGCGTAGATGCCTTCGAAGTCGAAGTAGAAGTCAACGCGCGCAACGCGGAAAATCCCGGCGTCATCATCGTGGGAAAGACTTTATCAAGCGCTCTTGGCATTGATATACAAGGGTTTTAAGGGATACTTTGGGTTATGGATTTGAGGGCATTTTATGAGACTCCGGAAGTACTTGGTTGATGCGGGAATGTTAAAAAAGATGGCTGATGGGTTTCACTACATGTGGGTTTTTGTATTCATTGCGAAGAAGTAGTCTGAGTGCTTCGGTCAATTATCGAAACAGCACCACCAGCACATTAAGACAACGGGATGCGCCCTAGAGTCGATTCCTCCAGAAAATAACAGGGCTGTCCCGCACGTTTGATTATTCAGTTTCAGGATTAGATTTTAGCAAGTCACTCAACTTTTTAGAGCTCTCTCTAACGCCGCCAATTCCAACAACCTCACCGTCTACGACCTCTTTTTTGATATTGATCCGGGCGGTCACCTGAAGCGGCAATGCAGCCACAGTACCTTTCGAGTGGGCAGTTTTAAATTCTTCCCAAAGCTTTTGAGAGTCTTCATCAGAAAGTATCAGCTTTGCTGGGAAGGAGACCTCTCCATATTCCAGGGTAACCTCATACGGAGACTTTTTCATATTTACGGATTGGATCAAATATACATGGTCAACATAATGTGACATGGGTTTTGATCTGGTCGACTTTGAGAGCTTATTGGTTGCCTCGTTCCTAGATAGAGGCTTGGGCGACGAAGGAAGTTCGATAACGTCCTCGTCTCCCATTTTTGCAATTAAATTCGTTCTAAGAGGTGCCTGCAACTCGCGGGAAGCCGCGACTACTCCCTCCACCCGTAGCAGCAATTTTTCTTGCGATTCTCCACGCGCTCTTTCTGCAGCGGTCTGTCCCTCAAGCTCCTCCCGTTTCAATTTGGGTGCGTTAAATGCGGCTATTATTACTGGCAATTTAAAAATACCCAAGCCAGCGACAATAGCGGTAAGTAAGGCAATTTGAGCGTCGAGTGGCACCGATTTATATAGATTTACAAATTCTTTCGTCAGTTGGATCCAACCATCCATTGATCCTTCCTTCACTTCCAAAGCAATGACACCGTGGTCCGTCTTTGGGAGTTGAACGCCGACAGTTTTTAGTTCTTGGCGAATTTTGCCATCAAAATCCACAATAAACTTCGCCACGGGTCTATCTACCAACCCACTCCATTTTTTCCCCTTTATATTGACTCGAAGATTTAGAGCCGCGATGTCGATTGAGTGATTGTATTCCCCCTTGGAATGAGCCTCGACTGCTGCTTCGAGAGCTTGGAGAATATGGTCGGTAGAAGGTGTTTGGTCCATTGCGGTGAACCTTAGTCCTATCACCACTAAAAATTGCTGGCAATCACGTATTATTTTGGAAATTAGTTCAGAGAGTCGTGACCACGGCAAAGGTTGTTGCTGACCCCCTAGCTGGATTCCAACTTATTTGTTGAGTTTTATCACTGCAATTAAAGTTGGGTTTCGTTTAGTATCCTTGGGCGAAAAGCAGGGTGTTCAAACTCCTACCAGATTCGGTGATGGAATAGACATCCTAGTCAGCGATCAAATAGCAAGAGAATGTCCGGAGTCCTGTTTCAGCGTCAGCGCGTCTTCTTTGGCCTTTTCGTCCTCGTCATCTAGGGGCTCAGTTGCCGCAGTGGTGTCGTCACATTAGTTGGGCGAGGTTATATCCTTCGCTTCGGCTAGTTGGATATGGGCGGCGGCAGAATTGGTTCGACACACAACGAGAATATACTAGGATTCCCCACTAAGGTAGTGACGAGCCAAGTTATGCTAGCGCTACCTTGCAAATAAAACACCAATATTATGGGAATCAAACCAGGTCCAAAACGTATTGCCGATTCAACAGGCAAACCCGACAGGCGTCAGCGGGATAACAAAGATACTCCCGGAAACACTCCATCTCTCAAGCCCCATATTCATAAGCCGGATGAGAAAAAGCGGAAGTAATTGAAACGAGGCTATCTCGATTAGCATAGGGGGTTTGGTGGTTAGTTCCCAAATCTGGGTGGCTTGCGTTTTCACAAGTTACGTGGGTTTGGCTCGCATGTTGTTTGGTGGCTGTTTGTAGCCTTGAATCTTGTCGCTAGTATTCTTCGGCGAAGAGAATTGTGGTCAATGAGCGGTCACACTCAGTGATCACGTAAAGTTTTCGTTGGTTGGTTAAGTATGAGCTGAATATCCTACCACCATATTTGAGCGCGTCTTCGTTAGCCTGTTTGTCTTCCTCGTCCAAATCCCCCCAATCGCCGTTGTGGTGGCGTTCGATGAATCGAGACAGCGACAGCACTTCTTGGGATGCCCATTGGGCCACTGCGGAAGTCGCGTAGAGGTTTCCTAGTGGAAAACGGGGGGCCGGTGATGTGTCAGGAATTTGGGATGCCATTCACGGGTTTTCGGCTGTCCGAATCGGGCGGCGAAAGGCGGCCCGATAGGCGCATGGGCAAGACAAGTGTGCTGGGTGGCTCTTGAGTGTATCATGGAATGAGCCCGCTCTCCCTGAACGAGTAGTATGGCGCTCGCCCCAGTTCGACGCGTCCGATGATGACATGGTCGATGAACCTCACTTGCATGGTTTCTGCAACTTCCACGATGCGCTTGGTTACAGAGAAATCAGCACGGCTTGGAGATGGATCGCCGGAGGGATGGTTGTGAACTAGGACGAATCCGAAGGCTGCACGCGTGATAACGGGCCTCATGATTTCCCTTGGGTGAGCAGAGGTTTCGTTGACGCTTCCGACAGAGACGATATTCGTGCCGATGTGACACAGGCGACAATCTACGGTTGCAACGATAACCTGCTCTTGCGCCAGGTGTTGTACTTGAGGGGCGTAGAATTTGTGGATTTGTTCGGGGGTATCGAGCGGTGCGCTATTGAGCTGCTCACGGGCAACGCGCCCGCCAAGTTCGTAGGCTGCCGCCAGCGTGGCGGCTTTGGATGGACCAATACCTGTTTCCATAGCAAGGGCGCTTGCCGGAATCCTACCCAGTGGGCTGAGCCCACCATATCGCGAGATGAGTTGCCGGCTGATGTCGAGACAACTCCAGCCGTTGTGTCCCGTGAGAATAAACAGAGACAGGAGTTCCGCGCTATTCAGTGCGGAGGGTCCATATTGTAGTAGTTTCTGCCTTGGGCGTTCATGAGTCGGAATGTCGTGTATTTTGATGTTTTCAGCAAATGTCATGCTGGGCTGATCTTGTGCATGGGCGGTCACTGAAAGGTGGGTGCCTATCATCGGGCAAGGGCTGGATGTTTCACGCAGGAGCATGATACCTAGTGGTGTGTAAATCTTAAATTGCCGGATAAAGAGACTTGAGTTTGATCCTCGCGTTTTCGTTGGTGAATTGCCAGTTGATAGGTTTCGAATTTTTATTTTTCCATTCGAGATATGTCGTTACTTCCGTTTCGAATTCCCCGACAGATCCGATTCTGCGGTCCAGGCAGGTCCGGGAGAGTAATCCGATTTCGATCTCGGCCATGTTGAGCCAGCTGCCGTGTTTTGGTGTATAGTGCATCTCGAAGCGCTCGCATAAAGCACGTGCCTTCTCCGGCGGAAAGGCTTCGTAAAGCGAGGCCTCCTTGTGAGTGTTGAGGTTATCCATCACCAGGATGATTTTCGCCGCTTTTGGCAGCAAGGTGTTTGCCAGGTAATCGAGACAGGTGGCAAAGTCTTTGGAGGTGCGCCGTCCATCCGATCCCACAAAGACATCCCGTTTCCCCAGATGGGGCATGGCGATCATGAAGCCACTCACGCTTCCCTCGCGCACATATTCGTAGTCCGCCCGTGCCAAGTGGCCGGGAATGGCGGCAACGGGTTGGCGTGTTTCCGATAGAAGTTGCTTGGCAAATTCATCGAGACAAACCAGTGGGATGTCTTTCTGCGGCGGCCTCGCATAGACAGCGAGTACGTCTTCCATCGCCGCTACGAAGGAGGCGTTTTGCTTGGGCGGGATGCACCAGCATTCTTGTCTCCACGGTTTGAGTTCACTTTTTTGGCTCTTCAGCAAAATTTGTGGGTGAACTTCGGCTCCGGTAGTTTCCCAAGTGTATGAAACAGAGTGGTTTGTAGCAATTCGAAGCTGCGGTAGCCGTAGGCTT
>JBIKNX010000139.1:0-7537 GCA_044358435.1 Luteolibacter sp. | reverse complement strand
CAGCAGATCGTGATAAAAAAAGCCGGATGCTCATTCTCCAGAATAACCACAGAGGGAATTTCGTGTTTCAAATAGATCCTACGGGGGAGATCGTTCATTCCTGTGTCTAACATCATCACAAAAAAAAGGTAGGGTCGTTTTGATAAAACGACCGCCTTCTTGCGCGCCCAACCCAGCGGTCATTTCATCGAAATGACCCTACCCACCTCAACAAAACCAGCGGTCATTTCATCGAAATGACCCTACCATGAACTTTCCCTTGCGCGCACTAGACGACTGGTCTAATGACTCCGCCGTGAGCTCGCCGCATACCAAAGAACGCATCATCGAAGCCGCGGAGGAAATCATGTCGAGGCGCAGTTTTCATTCGGTCGGACTGAATGAAATACTCAAAGCGGTAGGCGTTCCCAAAGGATCCTTTTATCATTGGTTCGAATCCAAGGAACATTTCGGGGTCGAGCTCCTGAAGCACTACATAGGAGCCGCGACGGATGAAAAAAACCACGCGCTGTTCTCAAACGAGATCGAGGAAAAACCCATGCCTCGTTTGTTGAGTTTCTTGGAAACCTCGATTCAAAAATTCGAAGACAACGGGCAGCGCTGTCCGTGTTTGGTGCTCAAGCTCGCTTCGGAAGTCACCGATCTCAGTGAACCGATGCGCGAAGTTCTCGCCGAGGGTATGAGCACATGGCTGGGGCTGCTGGCAGGCGTTTTCGACGAAGCGAAGGTTCTCGGTCACATCTCCAAGGATGTGAACTCACAACAGGAAGCCGAAATTTTTCGGGATCTTTGGGCCGGCTCCATCCAGCGCGCCACCATATGCAAGTCCGCCGCTCCCATGAAGCTCGCGCTGGGTTTTCTCCAACAACGGATTTCTTCTTACCAGATCCCGTCCAACGGTAGGGTCGTTTCGATGAAACGACCGCCATCTCAATCGCTAGCCTGACCGATCGGTCATTTCATCGAAATGGCCCTACCAAGTTTGAAACCTTCACCCATTCAGCCTTTTGAAACTTCATTTCATTGATCGTATCGGTCCCGGCACCGCCCTTGTTTTGCTCCTCGGCTCCTGCAAGATGCTCGGACCTGAACACTCGGTTCCCGAAACGGAATCCGCTGTGACATATAAAATCCATTCCTCCACCTACGAGTCCCGCATGAGTAAAAACGCGTGGCGTATGTTCGGAGATCCGAAGCTCGACTCTCTCATGGCCCTTCTTGAAAAGGGAAACTTCGATCTGCGCGCGGCTGAAGGTCGCCGCAATCAGGCTTATGCGGCCTTGGGAATCGATCGCACAAAACTCTATCCGGAAGTTTTGAGTGGCGCCGAGGCTACGCGTCATCGCAACTCGGAAAACGCGAACGGTGGCGGCGGCGGCCCGATGAGCACCTATTACAACGAATACAATGTCTCGATGGCGCTCGGATACGAAATGGATCTTTGGGGAAGAGTGCGGCGCATCGTCGAAGCCGGAAAAGCCAACGCCACAGCCGCCGAGATCTCGGTCGATCAGGTCAGACTCTCCCTTCAGGCACAACTCGCGAACAACTACTTCGCACTGCGTTTTCTCGACAGCGAGGCCGAAGTTCTTCAACAAACGCTCAAAACACGCAGGGAATCGCTGAAGCTTGCCAACGATCTTTTTCAGTCCGGAAAGTCGGGCGAATTGGATCTTGCCCGTGCGGAAGCCCAGCTTGCCAGCGCTCAGGCACAGTTGGTGAGTCTGCAAGGACCGCGCGCCAATTTGGAAAACGCCATCGCCATTCTCGTAGGTAAAAATGCCTCGAACTTTGAAATTTCCCCGGAAGTCATCAACCGCAAGGCCCCTTCCCTATCCGCCGGCGTCCCTGCCGAACTTCTCGGCAGACGCCCCGATGTGTTTGTTGCTGAACGGAACCTCGCCGCAAGCTCGGCCGAAATCGGAATCAAAGAGGCCGGCTTCTATCCGAAATTCCTGCTCATCGGCACCGGCGGATTTTCGTCCATCAATTCATCGAACTTCCTGAAGTATTCCAGCAATGAATTCGCGATCGGTCCGGATATCGAGTTGCCGCTCTTCCAAGGTATGCGCCGCAAATCGGATCTCGCACTCGCAAAAGCCCGCCACGAAGAAGCGCTTGCAAATTACCAGCAGACGGTTCTCGGCGCCTTTGCGGATGTCGAAAACGCACTGGCCACCCGCAAAGCCGCGATCAACGAAATCAGCGCACAACAAGAGAGCGTGGCGGCATCCGAAAAAGCATTGAAGCTTTCCGACGCACGTTATCGGGAAGGGGTTTCAAGTTACTTGGAAGTTATCGACAGCCAACGTGAATTGCTCAACGCCCAGCGCAATGAGGTTCAGGCAAGAGGCCGCTCCTTCGCAGCCACCGTGCAGCTCATACAAGCCCTTGGCGGCGGCTTTTCAAAATAATTTTCATCTACACAGCATCGATCATCATGAAACGACTCCTCATCCCCTTCGCCCTGCTATTTCTCACACAATGCGAATCCGACAAGAAAGCCGATGGCCCGCCACCTCCCATGCCGGTAAATGTGGCCAGCCCGGAATTGAAAACCATCGCGCTCAAGGAAATCTACACGGGCCGCTTCACACCTGTTGAAGAGGTCGTTCTTCAGTCCAGAGTCAGCGGCTATCTCGAATCCGTGCATTTCACCGAAGGACAGAAAATCAAAAAAGGCGAGCTGATGTTCCGAATCGACCCACGGGTTTTCGATGCCTCACAAGCACGTGCGGAAGCCGTTCAAAAACAAGCGGCAGCGAAGCTCGCGCTCGCAAAAAGCAGCCTCACCCGGGCCAACAACCTGATCAAACAAAATGCGATTTCCCAAGAGGAGTTCGATACCCGCCAAAGTGAACTTGCCCAGGCGGAAGCCGATCTGCTCGTAGCGGATGCCGGCCTGCGCACCGCAAGGCTGGATCGCGAGTTCGCCGACATTCATGCCCCGATCTCCGGAATCGCAGGGCGCTTCAATCTCACGGTTGGAAATTTCATCAGCGGTGGAAACGCGAATGCCACCCTTCTCACCACCATCGTCCCCCACGATCCGATCCATTGTCATTTCGAAGTCGATGAACGTCGGGTCCTCCAATTCACACGGATGTTTCTCCATGGCGAGACGGACGGCAGGAAGGGCAAACCATCGGAAGTCGAAATCGCCGTCTCGGATCACGATCAATTCGAGTTCAAAGGTGTCATCGACTTCACCGAAAACCAGCTCGATCCGGACACAGCTACGCTTCAGATCCGCGCCTTGGTGAAAAACGAAAATGAACTCCTCACGCCCGGTTTGTTCGCACGAGTCCGGGTTCCCGTCGGCGCGCCCGAGGAGCGACTCCTCGTTCGGGATGCCGCACTTGGCTTCGACCAGGACAAACGTGTCGCATGGGTTTTGAAAAAGGACAACACCGTCGAACGCCGCTTCGTGGAGGTCGGAACGCTGGATGGTGAAATGCGCGTGATCACTTCGGGACTCAGTCCGGATGAAAAAATCGCCGTCTCGGGGATTCAACTTCTCCGCCCCGATGCACCCGTCGCTCCCATCGTCGTTCCGATGTCATCCGCGAAAGGGTCGTTATGATGAAACGACCGCCATTTCACGGACCGGGATTCATCATGAAACTTCACCCACGAATCATCATCAACCAGCGGTCATTTGATCCAAATGACCCTACCGAACATTACGCATGAAAAACTTTTCCTACTTTTTCATCGATCGCCCGCGGTTCGCGACGGTGATATCGATCCTGATTGTTTTTATCGGCTCGATCTCCTACTTCCTGCTGCCGGTAGCCCAGTTTCCCGAAGTCGCGCCGCCGACCGTCGTCGTTTCGACCAGTTATCCGGGAGCCACTCCGGACACCATTGCCAAAACCCTCGCCGCTCCGATCGAACAGGAAGTGAATGGCATCGAGAACATGCTCTACATGAACTCGCAGAGCACGGCGGATGGCGGCTATCGCCTCACGGTCAGTTTCAAGCTCGGCACCGATCTAGATAAGGCCCAGGTGCTGGTTCAGAACCGGGTCGCCATTGCCGAGCCACGGCTGCCCGAATCCGTCCGCCGCATCGGCATCACGGTTCAAAAATCCTCTCCCGACCTGTTGTTGGTCGTTCAGATGTTTTCCAAAGATCAAACTTTCGATCTCGGCTACATCACCAATTACGCACTCCTGCAAGTTCGTGAAAAATTGCGGCGCATCGACGGCGTCGGTGAGGTCAGGCTTTTTGGCGCCAGAGAATATTCGATGCGCATCTGGATGAACCCCGAGCGAATGGACTTCTACAAGATTTCCGCCGAAGAAGTCGTCGCCGCACTACGCACCCAGAACATACAAATCGCCGCAGGAACCATCGGCAAAGAACCCCTCGATCAAGTCGTTCCGTTTCAAATCAATGTCACGGCACAGGGACGCCTGACCGAAAAAGAAGAGTTCGAAAAAATCGTCGTGAAAACGGGCTCAAACGGTCGTCTGGTCAGACTCGCCGATGTCTCGCGCGTGGAGCTTGGGGCACTTGACTACGACGTGAACGCCTACCTCAACGGCGGCCCGACCGTTGCCCTTCCCATTTTCCAACGACCCGGATCGAATGCTCTGGAAACATCCGCAGCCATCCGCGAAACCATGCGGGAAGTGGAGAAGGATTTCCCCGAAGGCCTCGATTACGCCATCGTATACGATCCCACCCAGTTCATCGACAAGTCCGTTGAGGCGGTGAAACACACGCTTGTCGAGGCGATACTTTTGGTCGTATTGGTCATGATGGTTTTCCTGCAATCATGGAGAGCCGCACTCATCCCTGTTCTGGCAATTCCCGTTTCATTGATCGGCACGTTCGCGGTGATGCAGGCATTCGGCTACTCGATCAACAACCTGACCCTTTTCGGGCTCGTGCTGGCGATCGGCATCGTTGTCGACGATGCGATTGTGGTGGTGGAAAATATCGAGAGAAATCTTGAAAGCGGGCTACCTCCCCGCGAGGCGACCCGGCGTTCGATGAAGGAGGTCAGCGGAGCGATCTTCGCAACCACCCTGGTGCTGCTTGCGGTGTTTATTCCAACCGCGTTCCTTTCCGGAATCTCCGGTCAGTTCTATCGTCAGTTCGCCCTCACGATCGCAACATCCACAGTCATTTCCAGCCTGGTGTCACTGACACTGAGTCCGGCACTCGGTGTGCTGCTGCTGAGGAAGCATTCGGACAAGCAGGATCTCCTGAGCCGCGGCATTCATTTGTCATTCGGCTGGTTCTTCAGAATTTTCAATCGCGCCTTTGATGCGACAAACCGCGGCTACACGATGCTTATTCGCCGCAGTCTCAGACTCGGATTCATCATGCTTCTACTCTACGGCGGACTCATCGCCATCGCAGGTCTTGGCTTCAAGAAAGTCCCGGAAGGATTTATCCCGCCCCAGGATCAGGGCTATGCGATCGTCGCCGCACAACTTCCCACCGGCGCATCTTTGGAACGGACCGATGACGTCGTTCGGCAGCTCATGAAACTCGTCTCCGAAGTCGAGGGCGTTGAGCACGTGGTCGGCTTCACGGGATTCAACGGCGCCACTTTCTCCAATGCGACAAACTCAATCGTGCTGTTCCCTATTTTCAAGCCGTTCGCCAAGCGAGAATCCGGCGCGGTCATGTACGAACGGCTGACCCGGGCGATCCACCAAGTCGATGCTTTCGGCATCGTGATTCCTCCTCCCACCGTTCGCGGACTCGGCACCGGTGGCGGCTTCAAAATGCAGGTTCAAGACCGTGCCGACCTCGGTTACAAGGCACTCGAGAATGCCACATGGGACCTTGCCCGGGCGGCATCCAATGAACCGGAAATTTTCCGTGCTTTCACACCCTTCACTTCTGCCGGGCCTCAATATTATGCGGATATCAATCGCGAAAAAGCCCTGATGCTCGGAGTCCCCCTGCAAAACCTTTTCCAAACATTGGAAATCCATCTCGGTTCATCCTTCGTCAACGAACTCAATCTTTATGGGCGCACCTACCGCGTCACGGCTCAGGCCGACAGCTCGTTCAGAGACCATGCCGAGGATATCGCCAAACTCAAAACCCGAAACAGCTCCGGTGAAATGGTGCCACTGGGCTCGTTACTGAAACTTCGCCAAACCACAGGTCCGGATCGAGTTGTCAGGCACAACCTCTATCCGTCAGCCGATTTGATCGGAGCCGCCACCCCCGGTTACAGCAGTGGCCAAGCCATTGCCAAGATGGAACAACTCGCGGAAAAGCTCCTGCCACCGGGAATGAGCTACGAGTGGACGGAAATCGCTTTCGAGGAGACCCAAAAGAGCGGCTCAGCCCTGATGGTTTTCCTTATCGCCGTTCTCTTCGTCTTCCTGCTGCTCACCGCCCAATACGAGAGCTGGGGCCTACCCCTTGCCGTCGTTCTCACCGTGCCGCTCTGTCTGGCAGGCGCAATTTGGGGAATTCACTTCCGTGGCATGGATAACAATATCCTATCCCAAATCGGCCTCGTCGTCCTCATCGGCCTCGCCTCGAAAAACGCAATCCTCATTGTCGAGTTCGCACGCCAACTCGAAGATGAGGGCAAAGATCGTTTCGAAGCCGCCACTGAAGCCGCCAGACTGCGTCTGCGCCCGATTATCATGACATCCCTGGCATTCATTCTCGGCGTGATACCTCTGGTCATCGCGTCCGGACCCGGTGCGGAAATGCGCCAGGCTCTTGGAACGGTGGTCTTCTTCGGAATGATCGCAGTGACATGTTTTGGCGTGCTGTTCGCGCCCTTGTTCTACGTTCTCGTGAGAAAAACCGTCAAAGTGCGTACTCGCGCAGAGGCAGAATCGGTTCAGTAGGCAACTTTGACGGGAGATCCGATTTTCACCTCTTGGTATAGCAGAGGCACAAAATCCTTCGGCATGCGGATGCAGCCATGTGAAGCCGGATCGCCGGGCGAAGGGATGTTTCCCACGTGCATTCCAATGCCATAATGTGTGATTCTCATCCAATAAGGCATCGGAGCAGGCACATAGCGCTCACCCGGTTTCAGGGGAGAGCTGGGCGTTGCGTCGTCATTCACCATCTCACCCCATTCATTTTCAATCCAACCATACTTGTTGGAAGACTTGTTGACGATTTTTTCGGTGACCCGATACGATCCGGGACGGGTTCCGCGTCCCTCGATTCCAGTGGCCACAAAACTCCAGCCGACTTCTTTTCCTCCGCGCTTGACCGTCGCGATCTGTTCGCTCAGGTCGATGTGTATCGAAATCTCGCCCGGACCGCCGACATCATGCCATTCATACATGACGCGCTCGGCTTTCGCCGGTTCCGGAGGGGGGCCGAAAGAACATGAGCTCAGCAACCCGCAAACAGCAGCTGAGGCAAAGTAAAACTTGATACGGGCGGGTTTCATCGGCGTCGCAATTGCTATTGTATGACAATTTCGTCATGTAAAGCATTTGATGGTGCGGTCCTGTTTTTTTGGATCATTTTTCACAAAAATCCGCATATTTCGGGCAATCTGTAAGAATCAGCGGCTGAATTTCGTTCTTTT
>JBIKNX010000138.1:0-7561 GCA_044358435.1 Luteolibacter sp. | reverse complement strand
CGGCTACCGCAGCTTCGAATTGCTACAAACCACTCTGTTTCATACACTTGGGAAACTACCGGAGCCGAAGTTCACCCACAAATTTTGCTGAAGAGCCGTTTTTATGAATGGAGTGCGGTGGCTTCCTTCGCAGGTTCTGTTGATGACCAGTAAGCTTCCCGCCCGAGTTGGTTGTGCAGTTTCGTTTCGTATTGCCGGTGGAGTGTCATGTTGTCCGTGTATTCCGGTGCCTGGCTGATGGCGTCGCGCGTCAGGTTGACGAAAATTTTTGATTCATTCCAATCCACGCTCTCGATCCACTGTGGGGAGATCAGCACTTTCTTTCCCTGCCAACGGTTCCGGGTGTCCACGATCAGGTAGCGGATCGCCCATGTGATGTCATCGATCACAAAATCCACCACATGGCCGATTTCGCCATCGGTGGCCTGGATGTGATAGCCGCACATCTGCAGAGTGTTGTGCAGATGCGCAGTCCATTCACCTTCTCCTTCCGAGCATGGTTTCGGTTTTCCGGATTTGGGTGCCGGACCGAGGTAGGGATAAGGATAGGGATGTGAGTAAGTTCCCCATGCCAGAGGGCCGGTCCAGTAGGGTCCCCAGCCATAGTATCGCTGATAGTCGGATTCATATTCACGCGAGACGGGATCCTTGTCGGAGATCGCAGGACTTTCCTCGATTTGCTTTTTTGTCAGAATGACCACGATGCATTCTTCACTTTCGATGGCAGCAACAAGAGCGCTGGGTGAGATCAGCACCAGACGACCCCTCAGCCAGTTTCCCGTATCGGCGACCAGGTAGCGAACGGTCCAGTATTTTTCATCGAAGTAGAAATCCTGAACACGGCCTATTTCTCCGTCCAGGCTGTCCAGGGTGTATCCGCTGAGTGTTTTTGATTTGTGTAGCATAATTTTCCTTTGGTTGACGGTTTGTGTGGATGGGATGCCGGTGTGGTGATGAGGATGGATGTGCCGGCGAGGTTAATGGTTGATGTCCAGGCTCTTGAGGAATCCCTCGAACAAAGTCCGGTGCTCTTCCTCTTCGGCGAGGATGGTGACGGCGAGATCCTGCGTGACCGGGTCGACTCCCTCACAGGCTTCGATAAGCGACTGGTAGGTGGCAATCGCATCGCGTTCGGCGGCAAGCGCTCCCTCCACAACATGCCGGATGTCGGTGGACTTGAAGGCGGGTTGGAGGGCTGTTTGATCACGAGCCAGATCGAGCGATCCCGGGGGACAGGCGCCCAATTGCTTGAGTCGCCGGGCGATCTTCCGGGCATGGTCGAGTTCTTCGGTGACGTCTGCTGTTAGAGCCTCCGTTACCTCGTGGGCATGGAGGCCATCGAGCCAGACCGAGTTCGCGAGATAATTTTGAACCGTTTCCAGTTCGGCCGCGTAGGCTTTGGTAAGAAGTGGGATGATGGTGGCATGGTTACTGTCATTCATGGGGGTTATCATGGTTGGTTTTATGGAATCGATCGGGTGTCGGATGAATCCGGCCGATGGAGGTTATGAGCGGGTTCGGGCTCCGCTTTTTCTTTGATTTTTCGGCCTCCGCCACCCGGTATATCGTTCCGATGACGCTGTCCGGATTCAGGGAAATCGAATCGATATTCGCCTCGACCAGAAATGCGGCGAACTCTGGATGATCGCTGGGTGCCTGACCGCAGATGCCCACCTTGCGCTTGTGTTTGTGGGCCGTCTTGATGACCTGCCGGATCATCTGTTTGACCGCCTCGTCCTGTTCGTCGAAAAGCGGTGCGAGAAGGGTTGAGTCGCGATCAACACCCAAGACCAATTGGGTGAGATCGTTGCTGCCGATGGAGAAGCCATCGAAGCGCTCGCTGAATTTCGCGGCCAGAATGACATTCGAGGGGATCTCGCACATGACATAGATTTCGAGGCCGTCTTCGCCACGCTGCAGACCGTGTTCCGCCATGACCTTCAACACCTCGTCCGCCTCCTTGATTGTCCGGCAGAATGGAACCATCACCACTATGTTCTTGAATCCCATTTTTCCGCGCAGCCGCTTGATGGCGCGGCATTCAAGAGCGAAGCCGTCTCGATAGCGCGGATGGGTGTAACGGGAAGCGCCGCGGAATCCCAACATGGGATTCGCCTCGTGTTCCTCGAACTGTTTGCCGCCGATCAGGCCCGCATATTCGTTGGTTTTGAAATCGCTCAGCCGTAAGATCACCGGCCGCGGATGCCATGGTGCGGCGATCTTTGCGATGCTCCGAGCGAGCTGATCGACGAAGTATTCGCACTTGTCCCCGTAGCCTTGGGTGAGCAGCTCGATCTGATGTCGGATCTTCTTGTCTTTGATATCGGCGAAGCGGGTCAGCGCCAGCGGGTGAATCCTGATGATTTGGCTGATGATGAATTCCATTCGCGCCAGTCCGATTCCTGAGCACGGAAGACGCCACCAGCGGAAAGACGCGGCCGGACTGGCAATGTTGATAAGGATTTTGGTGCGCGTTTTCGGGATGTTCTCTAGGTTCAATTCCGTTTCCTCATAGTCGAGCCGTCCCTCATAGACATGACCCTCATCGCCTTCGGCGCAGGAGATTGTCACTTGCTGGCCATCCTTCAGCTTGTGGGTGGCATCGGCGGTGCCGACAACGGCGGGCACGCCCAATTCGCGACTGACAATGGCCGCATGGCAGGTGCGTCCGCCTCTTTCCGTAATGATTCCTGCCGCCCGCCTCATGATGGGCACCCAGTCGGGATCCGTCATGCGGGTCACGAGAATATCCCCGTCTTTGAAGTCGTTCAGGTGTTCCGGACTTTCGATGAGGCATACCGGACCTGAGCCGATCGCCTGGCCAATGCTCAATCCTGTGAGTATGGGCTTGGCACTTTCTTTGAGTCGGTAAGTTCTAACCGCGGTGGCTTCGATTTGGGATTGCACCGTTTCGGGTCGCGCCTGAACGATGAACAGTTTGCCGGTGTCTCCGTCCTTGGCCCACTCGATGTCCATGGGCTTTCCATCATGTTTCTCGATCTCGCAAGCCCAGCGGGCCAGTTGCAATATTTCCGCGTCATCAAGGACAAATGCACGCCGCTCCTCGATGGTTGTGGCGACCTGTTTTGTCGGGTGACTGCCGCGCTTCGCATAGATCATTTTCCGCTCCTTCTTGCCAAGCGTTTTGCCGATGATGGGCACCAGCTTGCGGTCATCAAGAAGCGGTTTGAAAACGAGATAAGCATCGGGATTGACCAATCCCTTGACCACATTTTCGCCGAGACCCCATGCGCCGTTGATCACCACGACATTTGGAAACCCTGTCTCGGTGTCGATGCTGAACATGACACCCGAGCAGGCTTTGTCGGAGCGCACCATTTTTTGCACTCCGATCGAGAGAGCGACCTTCATATGTTCGAAACCCTTTTCCTCGCGGTAACTGATGGCGCGATCGGTGAAGAGTGAGGCATAACATTTTCGGCAGGCCTCCATCAGGTTTTCCGCCCCGCTGACATTCAGGAAAGATTCCTGTTGCCCGGCGAAGCTGGCATGGGGCAGATCCTCCGCAGTGGCGCTGCTGCGTACGGCCACATCCACCTCGCGGGCTTTGTATTTTGCGGATAATTCGGTGTAGGCCTGCCTGATGGCGTCTTGCGTTTTGATTGGAAACTCCGCCTTGCTGATGAGCTGCCGGATTTGATGTCCTGCCTCACCGAGCTGGATACGATTCCGCCTCAAATCCTCCACCCGTCCGGCGATCTTGTCATGGATCTGGTTGGTCTCGAGAAATTGCCAATACGCCTCCGCGGTGATGGCGAAGCCATCCGGCACCGATATTTTCCGCTGTCTCATGGTGCTTACCATTTCTCCCAGCGAAGCGTTCTTGCCGCCAACCAACGGGACATCGTCATTCCCCAGATCCGAAAACCAGCGAATGGGTGAAAGGGGGGTGTTTCCGGTTTTCATCATGTGGATATGGGTTTGCATTTCAGGGTCTCTCAAACCGCCGCTTTGGATCTTTGCTGCGGCAGGGCCTTGTTTCCGTTATCATTCAGGACAACGAGATTCTGCGGCTGACAGACCGCAAAAGAGCGGATGTTATGCACGGTCGTCTTCAGGATACGTCCTATCGCTTCCTGCGTGTTGTAGGCGCTGTGTGGCGTGATATGGACATTGCGCAATCGCATCAGAATGTGATCGGCGAGCAAGGTTTCGAGATTCTTTTCCTTGCGAAAGTAGCAGCGCAGCAACTCGGTCTCCTCCCGAAGCGTCCGCTCCTCGGGTAACACATCCAATCCCGCCGCCGCGATCCTGCCGTTGGCCAATGCCCAGAGCAACGCCCTCACATCCACCACCGTGCCCCGCGCGGTATTGATCAGAACCGCGCCTTTTTTTATGAGTTGAAACTGTTCGGTGGACAGCAAGTGGTGGGTTGAATCATCGGCCGGGACATGCAGCGTCACCACGTCGGATTCCTTCAACAACGAATTCAAATCCATGTAATCGAATCCGAGTTGCCCCGCGGCCTCATGGTCAGGTGCCAGATCGAAAGCCACCACACGCATTCGAAAGCCTTTCGCGATCCCGATCACGCAACGGCCGATCCGTCCGGTGCCGATCACACCCAGTGTCTTGTCACGCAGATCGAAGCCACGAAGACCTTCCATTGAAAAGTCACCCGAGCGCGTCCGGTTCAACGCTTCATTCAAACGGTGACTGATGGTCAGAAGAAGTCCGAAGACATGTTCGGCGACGGTATTTTCGCCATAACTCGGAACGTTGCAAACGGTTATCCCATGCTCGGAGCAATAGGCTGTATCGATATGGTCGAAGCCCGTGGAGCGCGTCGCGATGAGTTTGAGATTCGGCAGCGCTTTGAGTGTTGTGCTTCTGAGGTCCGAGTGAACGAACGTGGAGATCATTTCGATGTCGGCATACTTTGCCGCCGTATCCGCCGTCAGTCGTTCCGGCACGAAGATGACCTCATGAGCGCGATTCAATGGTTCGAATGTCTCATGCTCCCATGCTTCGATTTCGAAAATGGCCAGTTTCATGGTGATTTCATCGTGGTTGGTGGTGGTTTTGTCCGGAGGTTGGGTGGCAATTCCTTTCCATGGATGTTTCGTCAGGGACTTGTTCTTTTTGCCTGAGTTTTTTCATCTTCCCGGATCAAAGGAATCGTGTGATCGGAGAAAGCTTCTTTGAGCTTTTCGAAAACGGTGGACGCCGTCTCCGGCCGCCTCCCGCGGAAAACCTGAATGCCTGACAGGGCAACGGCCGGCATGAGGAAAAGAATCACGAGAGAGGAGAGCTGCAATGAAAACGAATCTCCGGCAATGCAGGAAAAAGCTTCTGCCGTATTCTCATGAATGGTTTCTGGATCACACACGATGAGCATCCTAGCCAGATCGGCTGCTATCGGTAAGTGGGAGTTTCCCTCTGATGTGGGTAAGAGAAAGACCTAATCTTGCGGGGTTTCTAACATCCCTTTTCCATTCCTGCTTCGCAGGAGCGGGCGGATCCTTGGTGCCTAGGTTTTTTCCTTATGGATCGCATGGATTAACACCCATTGCGGGAGCTATGAACCCTGTCACAATGAAACTCAAGCGTCGATCTCAACACGGACGGAGCTCATTTCCCCCAGTAGGGCGTCGCTCATTTCACCCCCGAGTGAGCGGCGCTTCTGCTTCCTGACAAATACCGGATTGCCAAAATCATGCCGGTCGAAGAATCGAAATATTTTGAAAGACGAATTTGCCGAGAGATGAATCCGGATTTCTCGAATCAACCTATCGAAACCCACATCATGAACCGAGAAATTTACCTGAAAACATTCAAAGCCCAACTTGACGCATGGAATGTCGATATGGATCGCCTGGAAGACAAGGTCGGCAGGGTCGGTGCCGATGCGAAGATTGAATGTGAAAAAGAAATAACCGCGATCCGGAAATGTATGCGCGAGGCCCGGAAGAAGGTTGATGAAATCCATTCTGCCGGCGAGAACGAGTGGGAGGGTCTCCGTCAGGGTGCGGAAGACGCATGGATCCATCTCAAAAACGGGATAGAAAAAGCAAAGTCGGAATTCGAGTAGGCTATTTTTTGAAAAAATGGCCGAAATCCGACTGCTATGGTCAAAATCGGATCGAAATCAGCGGTTTGGCTGGGCGTGTCAGCTGGAACGGGTTGGATGGAATCCCGCTCAGAAAAGCGAAAGGAAACACCCGCTGCGGATCGTGACAAGCGGCTTTTTTCAAAGCCCTGCCGATGTGGGTCTGTGGATTCGGATGATGGCGGAGCATTTCTCTTGCCACAGCGGGGGGGAGAAGTCACAACAAGCCCCGCCCGTTTCGGTGGTGCCTCATGAACTGTTGTGCACCGGCGAGATGGTGCCAAACCGTTCTGAAAATCAATTACAGCGCCCACCATGCACAGCATTTCATCAAGAATCGATAAGGTTTCCCCATCACTCACGCTCAAGGTTACCGCGGAGACCAAAGCACTGATCGCCAAAGGCGAGGAAGTTTACGCGCTCGCCGGTGGCGAGCCGGAGGTTGACACCCCGCTCCACATCAAAGAGGCGGCAGTCAAGGCACTGATGGAAGGTCGCACAAAATACACGCCGTCAGGTGGGATTCCTGAGCTTCGCCAGGCCCTGTCCGAGAAATTTAAAAAAGACAACAACATCGATTACCCTGCGAACCAGATCTGTGTGACTTCAGGTGCGAAAATGGCATGTTTCAATGCGATCCTTGCGGTTATTGAAGAAGGTGACGAAGTCATCATCCCCACTCCATACTGGGTTTCTTACCCTGAAATGGTGCGTATTGCCGGCGGTATACCGGTGATGGTCGAGACCAAGGAATCGACCGGTTGGAAAATGACTGCCGAGCAGTTCGAAGATGCGATGACACCCGCCACCAAAATGGTCATTATCAATTCTCCCGGTAATCCAACCGGTGCGATTTACACGAAAGAAGAGCTGCTTGCCTTGGGTGAAATCGCCGTTGCGGAGGACATCATGATCCTGTCCGACGAGATTTACGAAAAACTCGTTTATGGTGACAACAAGCACGTATCGATCGCTTCATTGAGCGAAGATCTTTACAATCTCACCATCACGGTGAACGGCTTTTCCAAAGCCTATTCGATGACCGGCTGGCGCCTGGGTTACACCGCCGCTGCGAAGCCGGTGGCGGATGCGATCGACAAAGTTCAGAACCACAGTGTTTCGAATGCGACAACTTTTGCCCAATACGGCGCACTTGCCGCTTTGGAAGGAGATCAATCCTTCATCGAGGATCTTCGTGGTGAGTATGATGTGAAACGCCAGTTCGTTTTCTCACGTTTGCAAGCCATTCCCAACATTCGCGTGGTGGAGCCCAAGGGCGCTTTCTACTTCTTTGTTTACACGGGTCAGATGGGTCTGAAGTCGATGAACCTTTGCGACAAACTCCTCTCCCGTTACAAAGTGGCAGCGGTTCCGGGTATCGCGTTCGGTTATGACGACGGCATCCGCATCAGCTATTGCACCACGCTTGACGTGCTGAACGAGGGCCTTACCCGCTTCGAGCAATTCTGCCGCGAGCATTGATTTTTACCA
>JBIKNX010000137.1:0-7655 GCA_044358435.1 Luteolibacter sp. | reverse complement strand
CGGCACTAAGGCCGATTCCGCTACGCTCCATCGGTCTTAGTGCCGGTTTGCTAGTGCTTTGCACTTTTACAGACACAATGTTGCACGCGCGGACTTTCGAATACTAGGCGGAATTTTTAAATCTTTCTTGTTCACGGGCTGGAAACCCCGCCTAGTAATAGGCAAGATGAAAAACATCCATCTAACAGATATTGAGGCGATGGAAAAGCTGGCGCGTGTGCAATTTGCCAACTCGCTCCCCGGCCCTAAACCCATTTCCCTGATCGGATCGGTCAACGAAGCCGGACAAACCAACCTCGCCCCGTTTTCCTCGGTGACACATCTCGGCTCGAATCCGGCTCTGATCGGCTTGGTCTCTCGTCCGGATCTTGTGGATCGGCATACATTGGCCAATATTATTCAGACCCGCTCCTACACGATCAATCACGTCCACTCCGGCATCCTCGATCAAGCCCATCATTGTTCAGCCCGATACCCGCGTGAGATTTCCGAATTCACCGCCACCGGCCTGACCCCTCACTTCGAACCGGGGATCGCCGCTCCCTTTGTGGCGGAATCGCGATTCCGCTTCGCCCTCGATCTGGTCGAAACGGTTCAGATCGCAGCGAACGACACGATCCTGATCATCGGAAAAGTCCGCTTGGTGCAGATACCCGAGGAACATCTCGCCACAGACGGCGCGGTCGATCTGGCCGCACTCGGTTCACTTGCATCCACGGCTCTCGATACTTATTTCGAACTGAGCATGCCGAAACGACTGCCCTACGCAAAAGCCAAGTAACTCCCATAACCCGCCTGCCAGATGTCATCCGCGACGCTTGTTTTTCCACACCAACTCTTTGAAGCTCATCCCGCTCTGGCGAAGGATCGGCCCGTCTATCTCGCGGAAGACGCGTTGTATTTTGGAAATGATCCGATTTATCCGATAGCGTTTCACAAACAAAAGCTCGTCCTTCACCACGCGTCCATCCAAGCCTATGCGGAAGAGCTTCGGACAAAGGGCTATGAAGTGATCGTCATTTCCCACTCTCAGGACTATCGCAAGGATCTTCCAAAAAAAATAACGGAACTACACCTCGCCTATCCGCACGATTTCATTCTCGAAAAACGTGTCAGAACCTTTGCCAAGCAGCGCGGAATTGCACTTCACATTCATCCATCTCCAGCGTTTCTCTCTCCTCCTGCATTTCTGGAAGAACATATCTCCCGCCGTAAAAAGCCTTTCATGGCGACCTTTTACCAAGCTCAGAGAAAACGCATGGGCATCCTGATCGAACCCGATGGCAATCCAACAGGCGGGCAATGGTCGTTTGATGAAGACAATCGCAAAAAGCTACCTAAGTCATACACTCCGCCAATCGCACCCGAGACTCCTCAAAACGCTTGCGTCAAAGCAGCGATCCAACACATTGGAAAACATTTCCCTAACAATCCGGGACATACGAAAAACTTCCGCTACCCGGTCACCCGTGCCGATGCGAAGGCATGGTTGAAAACATTCATCAATGAACGCTTCCAGGAATTCGGAATCTACGAAGATGCGATCTCAACCGAACATGCTTTCATCCATCACTCCGTCCTGACACCGATGCTGAACATCGGATTGCTGACGCCTCAGGAAATCGTCGATGCCGCACTCGCTCATCAGGATCGTGTTCCACTCAACTCCCTCGAAGGATTCATCCGCCAAATCATCGGTTGGAGGGAGTTCATGCACGGCGTTTACCTCCACCGCGGCACGGAAATCCGCAATCTCAATTTCTTCCAACACACCCGACCCGTCCCCAAATCGTTTTACGACGCAACCACCGGCATCCCTCCCATTGATCGCATCATCCGCCAGCTTCAAGATGAGGCCTATTGCCATCATATCGAGCGACTCATGATACTCGGAAATTTCATGCTGCTCTGCCGTTTCAATCCCCATGCCGTCTACCAATGGTTCATGGAATTTTTTATCGATGCCTATGATTGGGTCATGGTTCCCAATGTCTACGGCATGTCGCAGTTTGCCGATGGCGGAACGTTCACCACCAAACCCTACATTTCCGGATCGAACTACGTTCTGAAAATGTCCGATGAAGCCAAAGGCCCCTGGACTGAAATCTGGGACGCCCTGTTCTGGACTTTCGTCGGCGATCACCAGGAACTCTTCCTGAAAAACCCCCGTTCTTCGATGATGGCCAGAAACTGGCAGAAGTTTTCTGATGCGAAGAAGCAGGAGTTGTATCGAACTGCAGAGGAGTTTCTTGATACGATGAAATAAAATTAGTGTTTTTCGAGAGAACCAAATATTCCATCCTTCCTCTCCATGCCGCCCATTGATGAAGCCACCCTCCGCAAAGCCGCTTCATGGCAGGATTTCAAGGAGGCACAGGGTCTGTTCAACACAGGTGCGGTCGTCTCTTCCGAATCCACTCCCGATGGCTTTCAGGGTTCGGTAAAAATTGGAACTCGGACTTACCGAATCACCGTAGCCGCCCGCACGCCCACATGGCTTGACGCAAAATGCCCCTGCCCAAAAAACCAACGTGAAGGCGCATTCTGCCCGCATGCGATCGCCGTGGGCTTGCATCTCATAGCACCTCCGAAGATCTCCGTCGTAAAACCCGACAAACCCGCGGAAAACCTCATCCCTGAAGTCTCATGGAAAATCCGCTTCCAAGGCCCATGGCAGAAATCTCTGGAAAAAGGCCACGCCTCCATCGGGCTCACCAGCTCCGATCATCCTCCTACGACTGCGGACCGCCGCCTCACCGCTTGGTTGATTTCCCAAAAACAAACCTCCAGCAACAATCTCCAGCTGGCACTCAACGCCAAACAACTCTCCGAATTCCTTCATATCGCGCGGAATCATCCCGGAATCAGCACGCCGGAGACTCCGTTGAGTATCGAGACTCGCACCCAAATTCGCATCTCCGACTGCATACTCTCGGGAAAAACCGTGCAGATCACCCCTACAACGGATCCGATTTTTAAAATCGGCGACTCCTTCTGGAGCGTTTCTGCGACCCGTCTCGGACAGATCGGAAATGGGAACTTTCCAGCTTCACTCATGCCCCTGCTGGATGCTCTGGCGTCAGGAAAACCGGCTATCCTCAATTTGGCTACTTTTCTTAAAGAACTCGATCAAATCCAGGTCTTCATCGATTTCAGCGGCTCAGCTTGGTTCGAGTCTCTGCAATTCATTTCAGCCGATCCTGTATTCAAACTCTCCATTTCCGGTGGTTCTACCAAGCTTCATGCAACGTTTCACACAAGTTATTCACAAGAGCTTCCCAGCCTTGATGGAACTCGCCTCATTTCCAAGAATCCCCACGCAGAAACCGAGGCTCGCCACCTAATTTCGCAGTATTTCACCCCCCTTTCAGATGCCACCTACGAACTCACGGATCCCGATAAAATTCGGGAAATCCTGACCCAAAAAATCCACCAATTTCCACCCAATTGGCAGGTCGAAGTCACCCCGGCTATCCAAAAGCTGGCCACTTCCTATGTGATCATTTCTCCCCGAATTGAGATCCTCTCAAGGTCCGGATCATCTCTCGATTTCAACCTCAGCTACCACACACAAGCAGGTGAAACGATACCCGCAGCCGAGATTCGACAACTCCTCAGATCCAAGAATTCCCCGTCAAATCAGCGCATCATCCTTGCCGATGAAATCGAGAATCTCATCGATCCTCTCTTTGAAGATCTGGATATCCAGCAACAAAACGGTCGTTTTACAGCGAAGCAGGCCAGCGCCGAGCTGATCGTCGAAATCACTAACATACTCAGACAATCAAGTATTATTAATAAATCTGAAAAATGTTCACAACTTACTCACAAACATTTACTTAAGGCAAATTTACGACCCTATCAAATCGCTGGATTTTCTTGGCTTGTCGATCGCCTCACCAAATTCGGCGGCGCTCTACTTGCGGACGATATGGGACTCGGCAAAACGTTGCAAACAATCGCTTGTATTGAACACTTTTTTGCCAGTTATTCACAACCCTCTCCAGTCCTGATCGTGGTCACCACGTCCCTGCTCGGAAACTGGAAATCAGAGTTTGAACGCTTCGCCGCCGGACGCAGGGTCATCATGCTTCACGGGCCTCAGCGCGACGATTTGAGAGAACAAATCCAACCAACAGACGTGATTTTGACCACATACGCCACCCTCGCACGGGACCTTGCTTGGCACCTCCGACAGCATTACTCGATGGCGGTGATCGATGAAGCGTCGCTGATCCGAAATCCGGATACGGATCATTCCAAAGCCGTCGCCAAAATTAACGCGACATATCGAATCGCCCTGACCGGAACACCCGTGGAAAACTCAGCCCAAGATCTGTGGTCGATCTTTCGATTTATTCAACCGGGCTGGCTTGGCACGAAAAAGGATTTCCAGGATCGATACGAAATACCTCTCAAAGACCCGGAAACTCGGGCCCGCACGGCGACTTTGCTCCGGCTTAAAACCTCCCCATTCACTCTCCGCCGCACCAAAACCGAGGTCGCACCCGATCTCCCGTCGAAAATCCTGATCGATGAATTCTGTACGCTGTCCCGCGACCAGGAAGCCACCTACCGCGAAATACAGAAACAAGGCCTGCAACTGATCGATGAGATCCGCTCTTCGGGTCAGACCGCAGCCGCCCGTATGCAACAACTCACCACGCTTCTGCGCCTGCGCCAGAGCTGTTGCGACCTTGCCTTGCTTGATTCGGAAAAACTAAGAGCCCTCCCCATTTCGCGTCGATCCGCCAAATTGGAACGACTGATCGAGATTTCCGAGTCATCCATCGCCGCTGGCAGTCGCATTCTTGTTTTCTCTCAGTTTCAGAAACAACTCGTCGAAATTGGCAACGCACTCGATGAAATCGGTATCCCATCCATCCGCCTTGACGGTCAAACCCGCAACCGCCAAAGCCTGGTCGATCAATTCCAATCGCCAGATGGGCCACCCGTTTTCCTGATCTCTCTCAAGGCGGGCGGATACGGCCTAAACCTGACAGCTGCGGACATTGTCATCCACTTCGACCCATGGTGGAACCCTGCCGCCGAAGACCAGGCGACCGACCGTGCCCACCGGATCGGACAGACCAAGCCCGTCACCGTATTCCGCCTCCTGACCCGCAACACCGTCGAGGAAAAAGTCGTCCTTCTCCAAACCACCAAAAAAGCCCTGGCCGATTCTCTCAACGAATCCCTGATACCTGATGACGCCCCGGCGTGGAGCGCTGAGGAGATTGAGAGACTGATCCGCGATTGAACCGGTTTGAAACCGGGATGCCATCGCCGGGATGGAGCGGGCTTTGCTACTTCGCGATTGAAATATTTCCGAAGAGCATATCGGAAGAGCATTTTACTTCCCATTCATTGCCAATCGGCGCTAATTTTCGAGCATGTTCAAGGAATTCAAAGAGTTCGCATTCAAAGGCAACCTCATCGATATGGCAGTCGGCATCATGATCGGTGGAGCGTTCGCAACGGTTGTGAAATCCCTCGTGGATAATGTTTTCATGCCACCGCTGGGGATGCTCCTGGCGAATGTCGATTTCAGGAAACTGGAATATATCCTGGAAGATGGGGTTCCGGGAAAAGAAGGGGTCGAAGCCATTCCGGCCGTCTCCTTGAAATACGGACAGTTCGTCACGGATCTGATCTCATTTCTCTTGATGGCTTTCGTCGTTTTTATCGTGGTGAAAAAAGTCATTTCCCTAATCCACAAAAAAGCTGAGGAGCCGGCATCCGCACCTAGCAAAGAGGAAGTCCTGCTCACCGAAATCCGTGATATTCTGGCCAAGAAATCCTGATTTTCCGGCTGATGCCTGAGGTCTGAAAGTCAACATTCAGATTCTTCGTTTTCACACTTCACCCATTACCATCCAAATGAAACTTCTCAATACGCTCCGTCGCAAAGCCCGTGCATCGATCAAAGAACTCGCCGATCTCACAGGATTCTCCGAATCCGATGTCACCGCAAAAATTTCCGCATGGGAAAAAGATCGCACAATTCTCGGATATCATGCGGTGACCAACCAGGAAGCCATGGGAGACACTTCGGTATCGGCTTTCATCGAAGTCCGTCTGACCCCGGAACGCGGTGGTGGTTTCGATCGTTTGGCAATGAGAATCGCTCGTTTCGACCAGGTGGTTTCCTGCTACCTCGCCTCGGGCGGCTATGATTTGTTGGTGGTTGTGGAAGGGAATGATCTCCGCGAGGTCGCGCGTTTTGTTTCCGAGAAGCTCTCTTCCCTGGATGGTGTGTTATCCACGGCCACCCACTTCCGCTTGAAAACCTACAAGGAAAACGGCTTCCTCTTCGAACAAGAACCCGAAACCGAACGCCTACCGGTTTCACCTTGAGCCAACTAGGAACGCACGACTCCGGTCACGCCGCGACAAATCGGTGGTCGCGGTCCGCAAAATTTTGTCAGGCCCTACGGATTAGATCGATCCGCTTCGTTCACGCCATCCCATGAGAATACCGCACCTGACTCCCTATTTACCGGTATTTCTCCAGCGTTCCACAGCGCTGCGGGAGTTCGTCTACTTCGGTTTCAAACAAGCCTGGGCCTGTATCTTCGGCGGCTTGCTGTTGGCCGGCATTTTAGGTACGGGATTGTTTTTTCCGGAGATCGGCATTTCGCGTTATGACTTTTTGTTCATCTACGCCTTATCGATCCAAGCCTGTCTCATCATCTTCAAACTGGAGAGCTGGCGTGAAATCGCCGTCATTTTGTTGTTTCATGCCATGGCCACCGCGATGGAGCTTTTCAAAACCTCGGACGGCATCGGTTCCTGGAACTACCCGGAAGATTCCGTCATGCGTATCGGCAACGTTCCATGGTTCACCGGCTTCATGTATTCCGCCATAGGTTCCTACATGGCTCGCGCGTGGCGGATCTTTGATTTCAAATTCACTCACTTCCCCCCCTTGTGGTTGGCAGGTTCGATTGCATTTCTCGCTTACGCCAACTTTTTCACCCATCACTATCTCGTCGATATTCGTTGGCTGTTGATTGTGACAGGCGCTTTAGCCTTCGCAAAAACAAAGATCCATTTCACACCGAAATCCGTGACTCTAAGCATGCCCTTGTTGTTGGGTTTCTGTCTTGTCGCGGCATTCATCTACTTGGCCGAAAATCTCGGAACCCTCGCACGCGCCTGGCAATACCCGGGTCAGGAGCACGGATGGAAACCCGTCCATTTCTCCAAATTCACCGCATGGTATCTCCTCATGCAACTCTCCTTCATCCTCATCTACGCCCTGAGGCAACTGGAATCCAAGTTAAAGAATCGGAGTGACGCCTCACCATAAAATGGCCCGCGTGACTCCAGTCGCGCTCTCTTCGGACTGATCTATCACCCTCCAGTCCCCTAATCCAAAATCCTCACCTCATCCGCCTGCACGAGCGCTTCAAGTTTTCCATCCGTCTCCACCATCAATTCCCCTGCTGGTCCGATTCCCCTCACCATTCCTTCGCGGTGTTGGTCCGCAACAAGATAGGAAACCCAATGACCCGTCAGGGCGCAGCGTTCACGAATCGATTTCAGCGAATCCGCGTATCCCTGATTTATGCCATTGGCATAGCGACTCAAACGGGTCACGACCTCACGCAAAACCTCCGCCCTCGAGTAAACGCGTCCCGTCTGCTCGCGCA
>JBIKNX010000136.1:0-7656 GCA_044358435.1 Luteolibacter sp. | reverse complement strand
CGATCGAAGAAGCCGCGCAAGCATCGGCACGGCCATGGAGAGAACTCTGGCGCAGCGGCCACGCGGCGGATCATCCCGCCGGTTTCCGTGAAGCGGAATATCTCAAAGCGGTTTGTATCGGATTTGGGTTGTGAGTTCGGATTTCCCCCAAACTTTTTCATCCCCCCTCTTCCGGCAGAGATTCCCGGCAGCGTGCCGAGACATCGCAAAACGAGCCGGAAGGAAAATCCCGCCGGCTCGATCCATGCAGAGGATACAAACGAATCAGTCGACAATCATATCGCTGACCTCGTAGATCGTGGTCGTGCCGCTTACTTCATTGGCGACGACAAGCAGAGGTTTGCCATTCGGACTCTTGGCAGCAGGCACGAAATCGAGACCTTCAGGACCCAGATCGCCAGCGGCGGAGACGTTGGTGAGGTTTTCCTCGTCATATTCCACCGAGAAGTCGCGGTTTATGCCAAAACCCGCGAATTTGACGTTTCGTGGATCGGTGATGTCACAAGCGAAGATGCCGCTGAAACGCTCAAGCCCGATGAAGGCGTAAGTCCGGTCACCGATAACACCGATTTCGACGGATTCAGGTTCAGGGCCTTTATTGTCAGAACGGGTATCAAAACTGTCACCTTCATCGTGGGTGCTGTTGAAGGCATTCGGGTATTTTTCCGCGAGATAGGTTTCGATCATCTGGCCGCTGTCGAAAACGAGGTTTCCATTCTCATCAAAAATGGAAAATGAACGGGTGCCGAAGCTGAAAAGTTCTTCGTGCACCTCACTGCCGTCAATTTTACCTTCTGTGGTTACAATGTTGAGGCGACCGATGTTGACGGGCAGCTTGAGAGAGCTGCCGAGCGGAAAGGCGCTGGGATCGAGGCTCCTGCTGCTGAGCCGTGACTCGTCCAAATAATCGCCCCACTCACGTGCGTCACCTTCATTCGCAGTAACGAAATACGTGCCGCGCCTCTTGTTTCCCGTCTGGATGGGAGCGGTGTAAGTGGCGATGGCATCCGGCATCCGCAGACCGCGAACGGGCCAATTGGCAATGCGGGTGATGCCGCCGCCGCCGCTTGAACCATCAAAATCCCTGTCCGAGAAATCGACCGCATTTCCAAGTTCGGCGTGATTGACGGAGCCGAGCGGCATGACCGACAGGAGACGTTTTTTCGCGATATCAATTTTTGCGACCGCGTTGTTTTCCTGGCAGGTGACAAAGGCCGTGTTGCCTTCAATCGCGATGTATTCAGGCTCGAGATCCTGAGCTACGGTAGTGCCTGCCGGACCCGTGATACGGACACCCGGAACGTCTCCCAGCGAGAGATGCGAAAAGGTCACTTCGTGGTGAGTGCGGCGTCTGCCACTGATGCTGATGATGGATACCGAACCTTCCGGATCGACCGTGTAGTCATCGCTAGGCTCACCTTCGTTGGCGACAAGAACCTTTCCGCCTGTCGCGTTATACGTGAGCATGTCAGGCAAATAGCCAACTTGGACCGGCGCTCCAAGAATATCGCCATCTTTGCTGATGAAAACGACTTTGCCGCGTTGGGTTTTGTCGTTTGCCCCGACAGCGACGGCGATTTCGTTCGCCCCAGAATTCGGATGGATGGCGACACTGTTGGGATTGCCAATCCCGCTGAGATCCACCGCTTCGATAAATTTCGGATCGTTGGGATTCGCCGCGTTGAAGATATCGATGCAGTCGGTCGCGCCGTTCACCACGAACATGCGCTTGGTGACAGGATCGAATTTCACGATTTCGGCGGCAGACTGTGCGAAAAGACCCGCTGCGTCGCCGTTGCGGACGGTTGAAAGAGGTTGGAAGCTGAGGATGGGCTGATCCGCTGGAAGCGGGGTGCAGGCAAGCGCGGAGGCCAGAAAAATGAAGGACGTTTTCATGATTTTTTGTATTATGTTAGAGATTACCAACGCGGAATGCCTTGGTTTGAATCCTTCAAAAAATCACAAAAACCACCTCATGTCAGAAGTGAGCAAATGTTTCAACATTGTCACTTTGGCTTCGGCCTACCGCGGCTTGTATTCGCGTTGAGCGGTGGGCAGAAACGCTTTGAGCGCATCGATCCGGGTTTGATCGAGCGGGTGGGTGCGGAAAAACTCCGGCGACTCGCCTTTGCCCTGTTTGATGCGCCAGGCGGCAAAGCGCTCCCAGAGTTGGATGGCTTCTGCGGGATGGTATCCGGCGCGTGCCATGTAGAGAGTTCCCAGCTGGTCGGACTGGAGTTCGGCCTTGCGTGAATATGGCAAAATGAGGCCGACCGTTCCCACAGCGGCGGCGGCGGTGGCGGCACCCGCACGGCCGGTTTTATCCACCCCTTTGGCGGAAAGGATCGTATCTAACAGAACGGTGCCAACCGCAACACCGGTCGCCTGATTGACGCGCTGTTGGGAGTGATTGAGAACCACGTGGGAAATTTCATGTCCCAGAACCGTGGCGAGCCCCGCATCCGTTTGGGTGATTTGAAACAGCCCCGTATGCACGCCAACTTTTCCACCGGGAAGGGCGAAGGCGTTGGGGGTCGGATCTTCAAAGACCACAAACTCCCAGCGTGCGTTGGGGATGTTGATGACCGATTTCAAATGGGAGGCGACGCGTTGGACTTGCGCATTGTAGGCGGGATGGGTCGAGATGCGTTTCTCGCGTTTCATTTTGTCAAACTCCCGGATGCCTTGTGAAACGAGTGAGCTCGATGGCGCAGAAGTGCGGACTTCTCCCGTGTTGGGATCGAACGAGGAAACCGCGCAGGACACGATAACCAAAGCTAAGACAGAGGGCACGATGGCTAGGAATTTCTGGAAACGCATGCGAACTTAATGGGTTAAAAACGCATCCATGACAAGCTGCGAAGTGAGGGGAAGACAAGCCCCCGCACCCGTTGCGGACATCAAAAACCTCGACAGGAGGCGATGAAACATTTTCAAAATAAGCCATGGAACAGCCACCGCCGCTCACACCTCAGGAAATTTCAGAATTCGCAGGCAGCGAATACGCCCAATTGGGTCAACCACAAACTGTGAAAGTTTTGGGAATCATGCATTTGATTTTCGGAGCTTATGGCGTTTTTGCCATCGTGTGGTCATGGTTCATCATCATCGCCGGAAATCCTTTTTTGAAATTGGCCGGAAACTCGCCGGAGATGCAGATGCAGGCCAAGCTGCAAGCCGACATGAGCCTCTACACCCTCATGAGCGCGGTGCTTCTTGTTGGGGTTACCGCGTTGATCATCCCGGCAGGCATCATGCTTTTGAAAGGGCGTAAAAACGGGCTCAAGTGGTCGAACGCCTACGCTTGGACATCGATCGGCACGAAGATCCTCAACATGATCGTCACACTCTTTTATGTGATGCCGTTGACCCATGAAATAATGGGGCAAGCGACCACGTCGGCCGGCGCCGGCATGGCGGGAATGAAGATGATCATGACCGGCTCGATGATCGTCGGGCTTCTGCTTCCTCTCATCTACCCCGTACTGACCCTGATTCTGCTCAACCGCCCCAACGTCAAAACGTGGTTTGCGAACCAGCCGACTTGATGGATTGAGATTTCCAAAAGAAAGAACATGGCGTCGGGCGAATTCCTGTTAGCCTCTGCCACAGATGAAATTGGTAAAACTTTTGGCAAACCTCGGTTACGGCTCGCGTAAAGAGGTCGATAAACTGCTGCGAAGTGGTGCGGTGACAAATGCCGCAGGCGTGGCTTACAAGCACAAGGACGATGCGGAACCGGATGACGTCAGAGTTGCGGGTGAGCCGATCGATCCCGCGTTTCCGCTGGTGATCGTGATGAACAAGCCGGAGGGCTTCACCTGCAGCACCGAGGATCCCGGCGAGACGATTTACGATCTGCTGCCGCCGCGTTTTTCCAAACGCAACCCCGGTCTCAATCCCGTCGGACGGCTGGATAAGGATACCACCGGCATGTTGCTGATGACCGATGACGGGAAATTGCTCCATCAGGTGATCCATCCGAAATCCGATTGTTTGAAAGTGTATCACGTCCGGCTGGATCGGCCGCTGGAAGGAAACGAAGGCGGGGTTTTCGGCTCGGGTGAAATGATGTTGGAAAACGAAACCAAGCCCTTGTTGCCGGCCGGGTTCGAGGCAATCGGCGAGAAAGAAGCATGGGTGACTTTGCACGAAGGCCGTTACCATCAAGTGCGCAGAATGTTCGCCGCAGTGGGAAATCATGTGCTCTCGCTCAAACGCATTTCCATCGGAAATTTCAAACTCCCCGATGATTTGGAGGAGGGCGATTGGCGGCAGGTTTCCGAAGGGGAAATCGCCATGCTTTTTGGAAGGCAACCACCGGTGGACTAGATTGACATGGATGGCCACGGATGGACATGGATGGGTTAGGCTTGCGGATGGTAGATGAACCCTTGATCCGCTTGCATGAGGATCGATTTGCCGCCTGCCATATGGGTTGCACGGACAAGGAGGTTTGAATGATTCGCCCGATGACAGGTGTTGACCGATGCGTCATCCGCATTAAAGTGACCCCGATTTTCAACCACCCATACCCATCATCATGTCCATCAAAGTAGGCGATACCGCACCCGATTTCACCCTAGTTACCAAAACCGTCAACGGCCCCGCGCTGGTCAAGCTCAGCGATGAGATTGGCAAATCCAACGTCGTGTTGTTGTTCGTGCCGATGGCGTTCACGAGTGTCTGCACCACGGAGTTTTGCGATGTCTCGCAAGGCATCAGCGCTTACGAGGCACTCGATGCGAAGGTCTTCGGCATTTCCGGAGACAGTCCGTTTGCACAAGAGGCATGGGCACAAAAAGAAGGCATCACCCTGCCCCTTCTGAGCGATTATGAACATGATGTCGCCAGAGCCTACGGCGTCGCTTACGAGCAGTTCCTTCCGGAAGCAAACCTCATCATGGGTGGCGTGCCAAAGCGCTCCGCCTTCGTGATCGATAAACAGGGCATCGTTCGCTTTGTCGATGTGAAGGAACATCCGAAAGATCTCCCCGACTTCGAGGCCTTGAAGTCCACGCTCGCAAGTCTGTAAGGAAATTTCTCCGGATAAAAAAATTCAGCGCGGATTCGGAATCGGATCCGCGCTTTTTTGTGGCTATGGATCTAAACGTCTTGGCTTTGGCGGCGAGTTTTCTATGTTGGTTCATATCCCGCACCCTTCATGAAAAACTGCCGACCCTTCCTTCGTTTTGTGTTTCTTCCATTATCAGCCGTCATGCTGCTCGCGCTCCAATTGCCGGCTCAGTCGGAAAGCCCCGTCCAAGGTTCACACACGAATGTGATTGATGGCCCGCCCACGGGTAACACCCGTGCCGAAATTGTGCCACTTTTCTGGAAAGCCCTGATCGGCGGATCTATAGTCTCGGCACCACTCGCCTCGATCGAATACTTCGGTGTGCAGACCTATGATGTGGATGGCGCCGCCCGGGTCCGCGAGTTGACGATCACGACGAAATCCCAGTTCATGATCCGCATCTATCACATGGCCCCGCTCGGTGCGATTGCCGAACATGCGGAAAACACGATCAAGGCATTGGGCGGAATCGTGGAGAGTGCCGCAGGTGAAGAACTCAACGTCCCGCTGAAGGTTTTCCCCTCCACCACTCACGCCCACATGGTGGAATACCGCGTTACCGAGAAGGCGGACATCGACACCCTTTACCAACACCTCGAAACCGCAATGAAGGACTATCACGCCCGCACGCTTGTTCCCACCCAACGCGAAAATACGGTGCGCCAGGTCAAAGTCGGTGGCGAACCGAAGTAATTCCGGATCCTCGGTAAAATAGCGGGAGGCCGGGTGGGATGGCGGGAGGCTGGGTGGAGCAACGCAAACCGGGCCGGCGGAATCGTGTTCACTTTGGCAATTCAGACCTGGGAAACACGCCGTGCGGGCATCAGCTCCGATTTTTCCCGCCTCGGAGCTCGGAAAGGCCGTGTTTATATGGATTGATCCCATGCCGGGAGGTCTTTGCGATGTAGCCATTCCCCATGGAACATGAGAACCTGAATCCCGAAGTTTGCAGAAAAAGTCTCTTTTTTGTTCTAGTGAACATCTTTTTTCTTGCGTCTGAACACCTGTTCAGACAATTTCCCCGCATGGCTACGAAAACAAGCACCGACACAGCAAACACAGCAGCAGACAAACTCCAAGACGCACGCAAAAGAAACCTGGATATGGCGATTTCGCAGATCCAGAAGGAATTCGGCGAAGCGGCGATCATGCGCATGGGCGATGAACATCGGGTCGATGTCGATGTGATCCCAACGGGGAACCTGCTGATTGACCGCGCACTCGGTGTCGGCGGCTTCCCACGCGGCCGGATCGTGGAAGTTTACGGACCGGAATCTTCCGGTAAGACCACCCTGACTCTCACCGTCATCGCCCAAGCCCAGAAACGTGGCGGCCTAGCGGCATTCATCGACGTCGAACACGCGCTCGATCCGCAATACGCCCGCAAGCTCGGCGTGAATCTGGACGATCTTTTGGTTTCCCAACCCTCTTCCGGTGAAGAAGCCCTCCAAATCTGCGAGGCTCTCGTCCGTTCCAACGCGATTGATGTCGTCGTGCTCGATTCGGTGGCCGCCTTGGTCACCAAACAGGAACTCGATGGTGAGATCGGGGATTCCACGGTCGGCGCTCAAGCCCGCCTGATGAGCGCCGCGATGCGCAAGCTCACCTCCTTCATTTCCAAAGCGAAAACCGTCTGTATTTTCACCAACCAGATCCGCGAAAAAATCGGGGTCATGTTCGGCAGCCCGGAAACCACCCCCGGTGGCCGCGCGCTCAAATTCTTCTCATCCGTCCGTATCGACATCCGCCGCGTCGGACAAATCAAAGCTTCCGATGGCACAACCATCGGCAGTCGCACCAAAATCAAAGTCGTCAAAAACAAGGTCGCGCCTCCCTTCACCGAAGCCGAGTTCGATATCATGTATGACGAGGGGATTTCCTCCACCGGATCGTTGCTCGATCTCGCCCTTGAAATGGAAATCATCCAAAAGCGCGGATCATGGTTCTCTTATGACGGCACCCAACTCGCGCAAGGCCGCGATGCCGCCAAAGACGTTCTTAAAGCCGATCCCGCCATTTACGAATCCATCGAAGCGAAAGTCAAAGAAGGCTTGGAAGCTGCGAAAGGGAAGAAGAAGTAGGAGTTCGCGTTCTTGCCATTCTTCTAACAACCCGATGAGGCCGATGCGCACCATCGGGTTGTTATCTTCCTAAGGAGAAGGGACATTCCTGTCCCTTGGAAAGGAACCGCGATCGGTAGGGCGCTATCGCCGAGGGCGCCGCGCGAAGCGAAGGGTCATTGAGATTCCACGAATCACATCCATGGATTCACCATACCGCCGCGCTTCCGCGACCTATCTGTTAGAAAACAACTACGACTTCAGAACGGTTGGGGAGCTCCTCGCTCACTCCCACGCCAGACCTCTTGATCTCGTTTGATCTTATCCCCAACCCAATTCCAACAAAAACAACCCATAGAGCAAACACCCTCCACATAAAATCATCTTGCCCATCCTCCTTGTGATGATTAAAAATTGGCTCTTCAGCAAAATTTGTGGGTGAACTTCGGCTCCGGTAGTTTCCCAAGTGTATGAAACAGAGTGGTTTGTAGCAATTCGAAGCTGCGGTAGCCGTAGGCT
>JBIKNX010000135.1:0-7659 GCA_044358435.1 Luteolibacter sp. | reverse complement strand
ATCATTTTCTAACTCACCTTTTGGGTGAAGAGAAATCGGCGACTTTGAGGCATCCATTCCCCGTAGTTACAATACTTAGCCCGTGATGACCAGATTTCCATTTTCCTCTTTAGGATAATATACCGGATGAGAATATTTCTGTTAGATTTCAAGTGTGCGCGTGCCCTCGTGACATGACACCTTTGGAATCACAGGAAGCGGTCAAGGATCCTGCGGCTCGTGACGTCCAACGAGCTTCGGTCACGGATCAGGAATTGAATGCCGCGACTGTCAACGACCAGCAATGCGGGTGCGGTGAGACGTCTGATGTCCTCTTCGGAGTTGAGGATCAGGCTGGTGCTGCCGCGGTCGGTTTCGATTTGCCAAGTGCAGGGCGTGGCGTATCCGGAGACCGAGCTGACTCGACGGATTTCAGGCATAAATTCCCGGGACTCCAAAGCTTCTTCGATCCAGTGACGGATGTCAGTCGGGAGTTCGTCCAATTTCGGAATCCATGCGAGTTCATGGCCGTCGTGGCTCAGGATGGAAATGTTTTCTCGCGGTGAGGTGATGGGAAACGCCCGCGAAGGTTCGACACCGGCATGTGATTCACCGTTTGCGGTGATGAGCACGAGTTGACCGAATGGATTGCGTTGAAGTTGGAAGTCGCAGGTCATGTGTTTTCAGATCTCCTTGAGTGAGTTCAGGGCCGGTGCGTCATCATCATCCGTTGGTGAAGCGGCGCCGCCGTGAAACGATTCCGTCTGTGCGCGGTCGAGACGGTAATACGCGCCTTTTTTGGCAATCAGCTCTTCATGCTGACCTTCCTCCACAATCTGGCCGCGGTCCAATACGACCAGACGGTTGGCGCGTCGAAGGGTGGAGAGGCGATGCGCGATAGCCAGGGTGGTGCGCCCGCGAATCAGGTTGTCGAGGGCGGCTTGGATTTCCAGTTCGGTCTCGGTATCGACGGATGAAGTGGCCTCATCGAGAATCAGGATCGGCGGGTCGATCAGCAGAGCTCGTGCGATTGAAATGCGCTGGCGTTCGCCACCCGAGAGCGCCTGACCGCGTTCTCCGACCAAAGAGTCGTAACCTTGTGGCAGACGCAAGATGAACTCGTGGGCGTGAGCGGCACGGGCCGCAGCGATGATTTCTTCGCGGCTTGCCTCGGGATTGCCGTAAGCGATATTCTCGGCAATGGTGCCGAAAAATAGGAAAGGCTCCTGCAGCACTAGACCGATGTTGCGGCGGTATTCGGAAATGGGGAGAGAACGGATATCCACCCCTTCGAGCCGGATTGAACCTTCCACCACATCGTAGAAACGGCAGATCAGATTGACCAGCGTGCTCTTGCCTGACCCGCTGTGCCCGACCAGACCGATCATCTCGCCGGGTGCGATCGTCAGGTTCACATCCTGCAGAATCGTGCGGGTGCCGTAGCGGAAGCTGAGGTTCTGCAGTTCGAGTGCGCCGCTCACCTCTTTGAGATGTACGGGATGGGTTGGTTCCGGCACACTTGAGACATGATCGAGGATATCGAAGATCCGCTTGGCTCCGGCAGCCGCCTTTTGTGAAACCGAAACGATCCGACTCATGGAGCCGAGGCGTGAGTAAAAGCGGTTGATGTAGGAGAGGAATGCCACCAGCACGCCGACGGTGATCGCGTGTTTGGAAACCTGCCAGATGCCGAATCCCCAGACGACCAAGAGGCCGACTTCGGTTAGAAACGTTACGGTTGGTGTGAACAACGACCAGACTTTGTTGACGCGGTCATTGACGGCGAGGTTGCGTGCGTTGGCATCCCGGAAGCGGTGGGCCTCGCGTTTTTCCTGGGCGAACGCCTTGACGACGCGGATGCCGGGAATGGTGTCCGCCAGCACGCTGGTGACTTCCGACCAGACCCGATAGATTTGATCGAAGCCGTGATGGAGTTTGTTTCGAACGAGATGAATCAGCCACGCGATAAACGGCAAGGGTGCCAGGGTTACCAGAGCCAACCAAGGGTCTATCGAAATCAGAATCACCGAGGTCATCAGGATCATCAGAAGGTCCGTCGCAAAATCCAACAGATGGGAAGACAGGAAGACGCAGATCCGGTCGCTGCCTGATGAGATGCGGGCCATCAAGTCTCCGGTGCGTTTGCCTCCAAAGTATTCGAGCGAGAGACCCTGCAAGTGTTCGTAGGTGGTGGTGCGGAGGTCTGAGCCGATCCGTTCGCTGATCAGGGCGAGGATGTAGGTTTTTGCCCAGTCGAGCATCCAGGCCAGGAATGCGGCAACAACCAGTCCTGTCAGCAGTGCGATGACCAGATGACTGTCGATGGGTTTGCCGTTTTGAAAAGGAATGAGCACCTTGTCCATGAGCGGCATGGTTAGATAAGGTGGCACCAGGGTGGCGGCAGTGGCCAACAAGGTGAGCACGAATCCGCCCAACAGCTGGCGTTTGTATGGTTTCGCAAAGCGCCATAAACGGAGCAATGTCCATGCCGAGGGTGGAGAGTGAACGGTCTTGGCGCAGTCCGGGCATTCATCGATACCTCTCGGAATCGTACACTCACAGACTGGGCAAACCGCGTCCGAGCGTTGGGTTGTTGGACGGTTTTCCACCCTGGAAGAGATAAGCTCCTGAAATTCCTCGGTGAGCCGGCGCACGGCCATGTCGCGGCCGAGGGTATGGCGCCAACGTGCGAGCAAACCTTTTTCATCTTTCAGATCCAGGCTGCCTACCCCTGAGTAATCGTGATGTTCCAATTTTTGACCGGGTTGCAAATCCCAGTGCCTCCACTCCGCTTCGCCGGGTGCTTTGGCGAGGATGCGCTGGTTGGTCAAAACCACGATGCCATGCTCGAAGCGGAGCTTCAAATTGAGATCGAGCTCAAGGCATGTGATGACAGATTCGCCCGAGGTTAGGATGTTGCCGACTTCGTTTCGCCACGGTTCCGGAACGAACTCTAAGGCGGATTGAGAATCTGGAAGGCCGGCTGGGGTCATCGGTAAAAGGCTAGGGTTTCACTCTGCTGATGCCAAGCTCGGTGATCGGCACGGACGGGTTTTGTCCCGAATCATGGATCATGCAAACTTATTTATTGATCCGAAAGCGGCGGTTTTGATTTATTTTTAGATACGATGCTTGATTTGCTTCGGATAATCGAGAAGAAACCCCGAGAACACAGTCGCCATTTGGCAAGGCTGTTCCCGTCCAAATGAAATCACGCAATATTCGTTTCCTTAAAACCTTCTCCTTGCGAGGACCTAACATATGGACTTACCGACCGGTGTTGGAGGTCTGGGTGGATATTGGTGAGTTGGAAGATTGCCCATCCAACACCCTGCCGGGATTTGTCGATCGCCTTTGCGAATGGTTGCCGACTTTGGCTGAGCACCGCTGCAGTTACGGTGAAGCGGGCGGGTTCATACGCCGGTTGCATGAAGGAACCTGGCCCGGGCATATTCTTGAACATGTCACACTGGAGCTTCAGAATCTTGCCGGCACTCCGGGTGGATTTGGCAGGGCCCGTGAGACGGGTGTGAGGGGAGTATACAAGGTGGTGGTGCAGGCATGGCATGAGGAAATCACCCGTGCCTGCCTTGATGCCGCGCGTGATCTGGTGATGGCCGCCATCGAGGATGCGCCGTTTGACATGGAAGCCACTCATGCCCGTTTGAGGGAAATCTCTCTGAAATATCTGTTAGATCCGAATACGGCTTGCATAGTCGATTCCGCCACGGCCAAGGATCGCGGCATTCCGGCAATTCGTTTGTCCGCGGATCATCTCGTGCAGCTCGGATATGGCTCGCGTCAGCGGCGGATCTGGGCGGCTCAAACCGACCGCACCAGTGCCATCGCCCAAGGCATCGCCCGTTATCCCGAGTTGAGCAACCGTCTGTTGTCATCCTGTGGCTTGCCTGTTTCAGATCCTGACGACGATGCTCCTTCGGGAACAGATCAACGGCAGCCTTATCGCTTGCTGGTGGTGGGTGGAAATCTGGTCGCTGCTGCGCGGATGGATGCCTCGGACGAAAGGATCGCGGTCGATGTCACCGAACAGGTACACCCGGCCACAGCGGCGGCGGCGGTTTTGGCTGCGCGGGTGATCGGTCTCGACATCGCGGGGGTGGATATGTTGGTCAATGACATTACCCTCCCACTAGGAGATCAAAATGGAGTCATCCTCGGTGTGAATGAAGCGCCCGGATTGCTTGCCCACACGCAGCCGACCTCGGGTGAGTCACGTCCGGTGGGTCGCGCGATTGTCGATCATTTGTTTCCGGACGGTGATGACGGCCGCATTCCGGTGGTGGGTATCACCGGTTCAAACGGGACCACGGAGGTCGCCCATTGGGTGGCGGAGTTTTTGCGCCTCGGCGGTAAATTCACCGGGTTGGCTTGCGAAGACGGATTGTTTCTCGATCGTCGCCTGGTCGAGAAGGGCAATTGCGGAAATTGGCGTTGTGCCACGCACATCCTGATGAACCGTGCGGTGGAAGCTGCCGTGATAGAAAACCCGGCAGATGTGATTCTGGGACAAGGTATGGCCTATGACCGTTGTCAGGTCGGCGTGGTGACCGGCGTTGAGCCCGAACAACATTACGGTGCCTACCACATTGAAAATCCCGAGCAGGTGTTCAAAGTGTTCCGCAGTCAGGTGGATGTGGTGCTTCCGAGCGGCATTGCCGTGCTGAATGCGGCCGATCCGATGGTGATGGAAATGGCGCCCTTGTGTGATGGTGAAGTGATTTTATATGCTGCGGATGGCGATCTTCCGGTGTTATTAGAACAGGTTGGAAGGGGAGGTAGGGCGGTCTATGTCCGCGGGGATGATTTGATCTTTGCCACTGCCAAGGAGGAATTGGTTCTTCTGCCCTTGGCTCAAATCCCGTATCTCGAAGGTAATGCGACGTCCGAACGATTGAAAGCCGTGTTGGCCGCAGTGGCCGCCGCATGGGCGCTGGGAATCGCGCTTCACGTCATACGCACCGGCGCTGAAACATTCTCCAATGAACCGGACAACGCCATGCCATCCATCATGGGGGTCTAAATTTTCCCAGCATCGAATCCATCCAAACCATGATTATCCTCAACATCCGAGTGATGCGCGGACCCAATCTTTGGGGCTTGCACACAGCGATCCAATTGCTCGTCAATTTCAGTGATCAGGAATATTCTTTCGAAAATTTACCCGGTTTTGAAGATCGCTTGCGCGAACGTTTTCCCCAGATCGGTTCATTCCCGGCCGGTGCCAACATGGCCAATGCTTTGGAACTGGCGGTGCTCGGTCTGCAGGCTCAAGCCGGGTGTCCCGTGGCGTTCAGCCGTTCGCTGGCCACAGCCGATCCCGGTGTTTATCAAGTGATTGTCGAATATACCGAGGAGGCTGTCGGCCGTCTCGCTGTTGAGCTGGCTTTCGAGTTGTGTGTCGCAGCCCGGAGCCGCTTGCCTTTTGATTTGGCGGACGCTTTGAATCGTCTGCGCGAACTGGATGAGGAAGTCCGTCTTGGACCCAGCACGGGTGCGATTGTTGCCGCCGCGGTTGCTCGCGGCATACCCTACCGCCGGCTCACGGATGGAAGTTTGGTGCAGTTTGGCTGGGGAAGCAAACAGCGGCGTATTCAGGCAGCGGAATGTGACAGCACCGGCGCAATCGCCGAAACGATCGCCCAAGACAAGGAACTCACCAAGAGCCTGTTAGAGGCGGCGGGTGTGCCTGTTCCCAAGGGGCGTCCCGTCACCGACGCGGAAGACGCCTGGCTGGCAGCTTGCGAACTCGGAGGACCGGTCGTCATCAAGCCCCGTGACGGACAACAAGGGAAGGGAGTGGCAGCCAATGTGGAGTCGAGGGAGGATGTGCTTGCCGGCTATGCCGCCGCGCACGAAGTGAGTTCCAGTGTGATGGTGGAACGCTACCTGCCCGGTCAGGATTACCGTTTGCTTGTCATAGGGGACCGGCTTGTCGCCGCCGCACGGCGCGAACCGCCACATGTCATCGGAGACGGGGTGCATACCATTGAGGAACTTGTCGAAGAGATCAACAGTGACCCTTTGCGTGGTTCGGGTCATGCCACAACCCTCACCAAGATCCGTCTTGATGATATCGCGCTCGCCACGTTGGCCCATCAGGGACTCGATGTTTGTTCGGTGCCTTACAAGGGCGCGCGGGTGCTCTTGCGCAACAATGCGAATCTGAGCACCGGCGGGACCGCCACGGATGTGACAGATGATGTCCACCATGAACTTGCGGCCCGTGCCATTGACGCGGCGAAAATGGTCGGTCTCGATCTGTGCGGAGTTGATGTGGTTTGTGAGAGCGTGCTCGCACCGTTGGAAAGCCAGTCGGGCGGAGTGATCGAGGTGAATGCCGGACCCGGCCTGCGGATGCATTTGCAACCTTCATTTGGCAAAGGTCGGCCCGTCGGTGAGGCGATCATCGCAAACATGTTTGATGAACGTGATGACGGCAGAATTCCCGTTGTGGCAGTCTCCGGAACCAATGGGAAAACCACCACGGTTCGTCTGATCGCCCATCTGCTCGGATTATCCGGAAAACGCGTGGGCATGACGAATTCCGACGGGGTTTATGTTGGCAACCAGCGCATTGATACAGGGGATTGCAGCGGTCCGCGCAGTGCCCGCAACGTGTTGTTTCACCCGGAGGTGGATGCTGCGGTGTTAGAAACCGCGCGCGGTGGAATCCTTCGCGAAGGTCTTGGTTTTGACCGCTGTAACGTGGCCGTGATCACAAATATCGGCATGGGTGATCATCTCGGATTGAATCATATTTCGAATGCCGATGAACTGGGACTGGTGAAGCGGGTTATCATTCAAAGTGTCGCTTCACACGGTGTGGCGGTTCTCAACGCCGCCGATCCCATCGTCGCGAACATGGCGGTTGTGTGCTCGGGCTCCGTCACCTTTTTCGCCCACGACTGCCATGAGCGGGTGCTTGCCAACCATCTGGCCCAGGGCAAGCGGGGTGTTTATGTCGATGGTGATGCCATTGTCGGAGCGAAGGGCAAACTCCGCTATCGCGTTGCCCTGAGCGAGATACCGATCACACGCAACGGAACCATACTTTTTCAAGTTGAGAACGCGATGGCTGCCATTGCCGCGGCATGGGGACTGGGCATTCCTTGGAACCAAATCCGCCAAGGCATGGCAACCTTCATCAACGATGCCGCCACCGCGCCCGGCCGCTTCAATATGTTTACCTACCGCGGCGCAACCCTCATCGCGGATTACGGCCATAATCCGGATGCGATTCAGGTTCTCATTCAGGCGATCGAAAGCATACCGGCAAACCGACGTGTCGTGGTCGTGAGCGGCGCCGGCGACCGCCGTGACGAGGACCTCCGTCAGCAAACGGAAATGCTTGGCGGAGCGTTTGATGACGTGATTCTTTATGAGGATGACTGTCAACGCGGACGGGCTGACGGCGAAGTAATTTCACTGCTGCGCCAAGGCTTGGAAAACGCGTCCCGTACCAGCCGGATTGAAGAGATCAAGGGAGAGTTCACAGCCATTGACACCGCGCTCTCCTGGCTGGGTAACGGTGACCTGTGCTTGATCCTGATTGACCGGATTGAAGAATCTCTGGCACACATTGCGAGGCGCATCGAGGAAGCATAGCGATGAGCGCGTGCACCCCTACCAGTGACGGCAAACGTCGATCACGAGATTAAG
>JBIKNX010000009.1:0-24135 GCA_044358435.1 Luteolibacter sp. | reverse complement strand
CGGTAGAGGCTCATTCTCGAATCGGTCTGTTGTGGACAACTTTCAAGAACTTCTCGCAGCTACACAGCGCTCGGATGCCAGTTCAACCCACAGATTTTGCGGAAGAGGCCATTTTTTTGGTAACGGATCCTCCAAATTCGCCCGTGAGTTTTGTCACGGTCAGGGTGGCTCGTTGGAACTTCATTATGGGAAATGATTTTGTTATACCAATCCGCGATATACAGGCATCCGTCGGGCCCGAACTCGATGCTGACCGGACGGAACCAATCGTCCGTGCTTGTTAGAAAATCAGGCAAATGTTTTGCCGAAACCGTTCCGTCCTCATTGCGTTTGACGTGAACCGCATTGATCTTGTTGGTGATGGTGTTTGCGAGAAACGCCACGTCCTTCCATTCGTCCGGAAAACTCCCAGCTTCATCATCCGCATAGGCGAGTCCGGAAATACCCGTGCCACCGACACGAAACGCGTGTAGCCGGGGAAACCTCGGCTGATAGGGGCGGATTCCATCGTTACCGATTCCTTCAAAACCCGTGCCGGGCTCCATGGGTGCGACAGACCATCCCATATCATTCGCTTCCGATCCCCACCACTGGCCGTTGGCACGCATCCAGAAACCCCAGATGTTGTTCAGTCCGCTGGAAATCACTTCGATCTTGTTGCCATCGGTGGAGAATCGTCCGATTTTTGAATAATCAAAGCGTGCCTTCATGCCGCTTTTCACGGCAGTTGCCTCACCTTTGTTCAGGGCTCCCTGGCTGAAATGAATCCACCCGCCCGGCGCCCGGACCAGCGTGTGGGTCATGGTGTGGGTATCGGTAAACCCGAAGCCCGTGAGTATGGGTGTGCGCCTGTCGGCTTTGCCGTCCTGATCGGTGTCTTCGAGATGAAAAAGCTCGGAGCCTTGAGCGACGTAAGCGCCCTTCCCATAAGGTAGGATGCTCTGGGGAATCGTCAGGCCATCCGCGAAGACTGATACTTTCGGTTTTCCTTTTCCGCATATGTCGGAAAGCACCAACACCTGATCCTCACCTTTAGTTTTGCCCTGATAGAGATCAAGAACACGTGTGAATTCCGGGTTGCGCTTCTGAGCCTCCGGATCGTCCATTAATTTCAACAGGTTGTTCCATTTGATATCCTTGGACGGATCCAAGGGATACATGCGCGCGGTCTGCGTCCACAGGCGGCCCGCATCATCAAAGGCGAGATCGATCGGATTTACCACGCCATCCGCCTCACTCGCGACAAGCTCCACCACAAAACCTTCCGGCACTTTGAATCCGCGAAGTTGTTCTTCGGGGCTCAATGCCGCGGTTCTCATTGATTGCGTGGGCTTCGCATGCAGCTCGTGGGCGAGCATGCAGATTCCCAATAATGGCAGGAGCAAGGGTTTCATCGTTCGGATCAAGGGTATGCGCTCAGAGCTTTTTCACTCTTAGATCTTTGAATTCAACCTTGGCCACTCCTCCGCTATGCAGCTGGATGGCCAGGAAACCTCTGCCCGGAACGTCTTTTTCTTCCGTGTAATCTGCGGTCTTGATCCCGTTGATAAAAAGCTCATGGTGGTTCCCTTTGCAGCGGATCAGGTAATCGTTCCATCCGTCTTCGACGAGGGTCTTCAATAGGACGACGGTGTTTCCCTGGACCAGTTTTCCTCTACGATGTTCATCGTAGATATCCCCCCAGTAACCTTTTCCGATATCCGCCTGATACCCGGCGATCTTTCCCTTTTCAATAACGGAACGGTATTGAATGCCACTGTTGATGAGTCCCTTCTTGTGATCCCCGCTGATGCGGAACTTGCAGCGGAATTCAAAATCCCCGTATTCCTTTTCATAAACCAGATAAGTATTGGTAGGGACCTTCTGATCTCCATTGCTGCCAACGATCACCCCATCGACCACCGACCAGAATTTCGCATTTTCCTCTTTTATCGTCTTCCAACCCGTGAGGGTTTTCCCGTCGAAAATAGACTCGCCGGATTCCTCGCCAGCAACCGCAAGCGGGGATGCCAGCAGGAACAAAACAAGATGGAAACTCGATATCAGCAAAGAAGGTTTCATGGATTGATACATACAACGACGTTAACAGGTTTTAATCAAGAGCGGGACACATGTGCATATTCCATATCCACCTGATCCGGGCAGGGATGAAATCAAAAAAGTCCGTTGCAACACGACATGCCGTTGCCGCCTATTTCTTCGCCGACCGGATTTCCACGGCATTTCCGGTGCGGGTCAGAAGGAAAAGCTCCTCGATATCGGCTTCCTTGAGGAATATGCCGCGTTGTGAGGCTTCACTATCCTTGTCATAGGGAAGAATCTGAAGGGCCGGGTTTTTGAGCGTGATGCTTTTTGAGGTGGACTGGTATCCGGGGTCCGTGGGTTGGATGGCCTTTCCGCCGAGATCCGCGCGCCGCGTTGCGATCACGGTTTTGCCGGGACCCGGGCTTCCTCCCCGGATACTGAGAATCGGGTAGTCGCATATGAATTTCGCATCTTCCCAGAGTGAAACGGAGTTCTGTGAGGGCTCGATCACCATGCGGTAGTTCAGGGGCATCAGGCTCATTTCATCACCGACTTTCAGATTCTTCAGCTCCATCATGTTGTTGAGGTGCATGATCATGTCCAGCGTAGTCCCGCTGCGCCCTGCGATGGCAAAATAGGAATCGCCTGATTTCACTTTATAGGAAGATTTTCCGGTGCGGAAATCGGAGGACAGGACTTCATCGAGATTCATCATGCTGACGATGCGGCGGGCCTGTGGTGCGGCAGGCGAGGAGGAAAATACATGGATGATGGCCATGAGCTTCTCACGCCCTTCGCGGATTTTTCCAAGAGCGATGAGTTCATGGGCTTTTTGGAATGCGCGGTCTCCGGGTTCAAAGTCGGGAATCTCCGCCAATTCCAGCATTTTGCTGAAGTCCTCCTCTTTGGTTTCGCGCAGGACGGCTCCGGCGTCGGGAATGATTTTCCCAAACACGCCGCCCAGAGGTTTGACCGCCACATGATAGGCCATCATGCCTGAAAACGTCGCGATGCCGGCAACGATGATTCCCGCGGCGATTTTGATGATGAGCCAGATTCTCATGGGGCGGCAATGGCACGGTGTTTCACTAGATCAGGCCTTTCCTGCGCAAGTCGAAGGCATTGATTTCATGCGAGCGAAGAATCATCTCAAAAGAAAATTTGAGGATCGAGACCTCCCAGGTGTCGTCCACGCCTTCAATGATGGCGCGGGATGGATTACCGGTTCGGCGGATGTCCTCGAGGACGCGTTCGCGGACGGCTTCGATGGAGTCATGGATGACTTCCTCGTTTACGGCACCGCGCTTGAAGCGGAAACCGTATTGAAGAAACGCAAGATCCCGGCCCTGCTCCCTGAGTTTTTCCACAAGTTGGTCGAAACGGGCGCGCGCATGATCATCAAAACCTTCGAGCTCAATTTCGCGATAGGACTCGGGACGTAAAATTCGGGGTTTGACGGCCTCGACTTCACCGGTGCGAATCCGGACTTTTCCCACCTGATCCATGGGCTCGCTCAAAAGCTGAAACTCAAAACGCGTTTCTCCAAACGTTTGGATGCGGTGATCCGGTTCATGAAGGACCCGGGTGGTCTCCATGGCATATTGAATGTCGTCTCGGCTGGGCATGGCAGGTAAGAGCAGGAAAGCTGAAATTTACTTACGTGAGTCTCCACCGGATTTTTCCCAGAGCAACTACATTTGGAAAATTGAGGGTCGCGATTCGCGGTATCTGTCTCCCCCACCGCCCGGGTTTGTCCGGTTTGGCTCACCAAACAAAAGGGTGGATGCCTTGCGACAACCACCCTTTTTGAAAACCTGGAGTCTGACGGATCAGCCTTTCTTGCTGGTGATGAAATTGACCACGTCTTTGACAGCCTGAAGCTTCTCGGCTTCATCGTCCGGAACTTCGACATCGAATTCCTCTTCGAGAGCCATGACGAGCTCAACGGTATCCAGAGAGTCGGCACCGAGGTCCTCAACAAATTTGGCTTCGAGAGTGACTTGGTCGGCACTGACTCCGAGTTGGTCTACAATGATTTCCTTTACGCGTTCTTCGATCGATTTGTCTGACATGTGTTGAGTGGTTGTGTGTTGGTGTGGGAAACGCTTAGCGCGTCAACGCCTAGGTTGGCAATCATGAAAACGTGAAAAGCGTCAAAGCGATAGGAAAATCTGTGAAAAGACGGAAGATTTGGAAACAAAAGACAGAAGACTGGAGGCAATCGCTCCTGCATATTATCTTCTGTCTTCTGTCTCCAAATCTTCTGTCTTTTCTTCCCCGTAATCGATGATTTCACCGTTAAAATGACTGCGGATCCGCCGCATGAGCGCCTCGGCCGGCTGGTTTTTATCTTGGCTGAATCCACCATAGGTCAAGCCGTCGATTCTGGCTCGTTTTGTGCCGGAAGCGCTTTCATATTCGATGAAGGCGATGCCTTTGCCTTCCCATTTGCGCAGATCGAGAACGCGCATGCTTGAATACGGGATGGTTTTCCCCTCGGCGGTTGTGAGCGCTTCCGCATCCGCGATCATGCAGCGACGGCTGGTGCGGATCAGCAAAAACAACGTGACGGCCGACAACGAGACACAGATATAGAAAACATGGATTTGTTCTTTGATTTTCGCTGCCTTGAAGGGCTCTTCCGCAGGCTTTTCGTTGAGTTGGTTTTTCTCGGAATAATCCCGCCAGAGCGCGTTGTGCTGCAGGGATTTGACCCGCTGATAATCGCACAGAACATCCGGCCAGGGCATGGGAAGTTTGAGATTGGCGGGAAGGACTTCAGGATCTTCAGGAAACCGGACGGTTTGCCTAGTGGCAAAATCCCGCCAAGCCTGTTCTGTCAACGGAGTCTCCGCGTTCATCTTTGAAAAGACAGCGGTCGCTTCTTTAAACGTCGCGTTCACATAGAACTCGTAATTCTTTTTCCGGTAACCCGTCGTGCCATCGATGTAAAACAGCACGCTGAAGACACTGAACATCAGCAGAACCACACCCGCACGGAACAGAAACCATGGAGTCGGCTTGCAAACGATTTTCTCGGAATGACTCATAACGATTCGGAACCCTAGAATCCAAAGGGATGACTGTCCACCTCGTTATTGGAGCAGGGGTGTCACACCCGTTGAGGTTTGAGGGTGTCACACCCTCATTAAGATATTAAACAAACGGTGAGACACCGTTCATCCTCATACCGTGAGACACGGTAGCTCCTACAAATTTTTGTCCGTCACGGCGCCCTCGCTGGCACTGGTGACGAGTTTTGCGTATTTGGCGAGAACCCCGTATTTGTAACGAGGCTCCGGGCGGACCCATTTCGCTTTGCGTGCCGCGATTTCCGCATCGGAAAGATTGACGCTGATCCGGTTTTCAACGGCGTTGATTTCGATTTCGTCACCTTCTTCAAGGATGCCGATGGTGCCGCCTTCGAAGGCTTCCGGTGTGATGTGACCGACCACAAAGCCGTGGCTGCCGCCTGAAAAGCGGCCATCAGTAATGAGCGCGACGTCCTTGCCAAGACCCATGCCCATCACTGCGGAAGTCGGGCCGAGCATTTCGCGCATTCCCGGGCCGCCTTTCGGGCCCTCCATGCGGATGACGATGACCTCTCCCTTGTTGATTTGCTTGGCGAGAATGGCCTTCATCGCGCAATCCTCGGAGTTGTATACGCGGGCTTTGCCTTTGAAGACCTCGCCCTCTTTGCCGGAAATTTTGGCAACCGCGCCGCCTTCCGCGAGGTTTCCATAGAGAATACGCAGGTGGCTGTCTTTTTTGAGCGGGTTGTGAACCGGCCGGATGATCTGTTGATCGGCCGGGTAATTGATCGGGGATTTCTCCAGATTCTCCCTCATGGTGCGGCCCGTGACCGTCATGCAATCGCCATGCAGCAGACCCGCATCGAGAAGCATTTTCATCAACGGAACCGTGCCGCCGATCCGTACGAGATCCGCCATCGCGTATTTGCCGGAAGGCTTGAGATCGGCAAGAACCGGGGTCTTTTTACCGATACGTTCGAAGTCATCGAGAGTGATATCGACTCCTGCGGCATGTGCCATTGCGGGTATGTGGAGGCAGGCATTGGTTGATCCGCCGAGAGCAATCAGAACGGTAATCGCGTTTTCGAAAGCCTTTTTCGTCATGATGTCGCGCGGCTTGATACCGAGCTTGATGAGATTGAGCACGGCGGCGCCGGCGTCAAAACAATCGCGCATTTTGTCATCGGAAATGGCCGCTTGGGCCGAGCTGTTGGGAAGCGACATGCCGAGCGCTTCGATCGCACTGGCCATGGTGTTGGCCGTGTACATCCCGCCGCAGGAACCCGGGCCGGGAATGGCGCAGGATTCAACATGGTCCAACTCCTCATCGGTGAACTCGCCGTTGGCGTGTTTGCCCACTGCTTCGAAAACGGAAACGATATCGAGATCTTTTTCCTCCCCCTTGATTTTGCCGCATCCCGGAAGAATGGTGCCGCCATAGACGAACACGGCAGGGCGGTTCATGCGGCCCATGGTCATCACGCAGGCAGGCATGTTTTTATCACACCCGCCGATGGCGACGAAGCCGTCCATGCCCTCGCAGCCGACCACGGTTTCGATCGAATCCGCGATCACCTCACGGGAGACGAGCGAGTATTTCATGCCCTCGGTTCCCATGGAAATGCCATCGGAAATGGTGATCGTATTGAAAATGATTCCTTTTCCACCGGCAGCATCGACGCCTTTCTGGGATTCGATCGCGAGCTTGTCGATATGGACGTTGCAGGGAGTGACTTGGCTCCATGTCGATGCGACACCGATCTGCGGTTTGGCGAAATCCGCTTTTTCAAAGCCGACCGCGTAAAGCATCGCGCGGCTGGGTGCGCGATCGGGGCCATCAAGCATCAAACTGGAAAAGGGGCGTTCTTGGTCGTTCATCGGGCGCGGATCATTGACCAAAGCGAAGCGGTTGGCAAACGGTCTTTGCGCAATTTGAGAAGCCCTCGGGCGGATCGGAAAAAGCAGCCGCTTCGGGCGCTCATCAACTCCCGGACAAGCCCCTCGCATACCGTCATGCCGATCTCGGAGGAATGCGGCTGATGATCCACAAATCAAGCATCCTCAAGGTGTGGGATGGCAAAGTGAAACTGAATTGAAGAAATCGCTTTACAAATTCACCTGATTTTCTAATTTCCGCGCCCCGCCGCCAAGTTGGCAGCCCAATTCAACCGATTTCCGTCATGAGAGTATTATCTTCCCTTGCCTCCGCAAAGCGCCGTCACGCTGATTGCCAGGTCGTCAGCCGCAAAGGCACGAACTACGTGATCTGCAAGACCAATCCCAAGTTCAAGGCGCGCCAAGGTGCGACCAAAGGAACCCGTCTCTCCAAAAAAGGCGTTAAATAATTTCCCGAGCCGTTGTTTTCATAGTTTAGGTTCCGAAAAAGGGCGATCTCTCGAGATCGCCCTTTTTTACGCCATCATGAATTGACTGGTTCTCAAAAGTCCGTGCGGCAAAGGGTCTAAGCTCCGAAGGATCAATCGCAAAGAGTGGAAAATACCCTTCACCCTTCACCCTTCACTTTTGCTTCCAGCAAGGCATCGATGGTGAGTTCAACGAAGGAACCCGGCACGCCTGTGTATTGGATTTTTCCATTTGAATCGATGATGAAGACGGAAGGCCGGCTTCTGATCCGGTATAGGGCGGCAATTTCATCTTTGGAGTCGATGATGTTGTTCCATTTGATGGAGTCGTTGGCCTGAAGCGCGCGGATGTCGGCAAGAGGCTCGGGGGTGATGCCGATGATTGAAATGGGTTTTTTGGCAAACTTGTCGACCAACTGGTTGCTGAGTTGAATGACCTTGTCGACCTCGGCGGATTTGGAATCCCAGAATAACAGGACCGTGATTTTGCCTTTGGAATCGCCGGATTTGATGATGCGACCCGCCACATCCGTGCCCGTGAACTCGGGAGGAGTGCGGCCTTTGATGAGATGGCGGATGACGAAAATCTCATCGGCTGCCACCGTCGCGACGCTCAAGTCACCGATTTTTTCATCCGCGGCCTGGATGATCGCCATCCGCAAATGAGTGATCCGTTTCTCAAGAATCTCCGGGCTGTCACCCAGGTTTTTCAGCAAGAGCGCCGCACCGAGAGCTGCGATACCTTGGGTTTTTTTATCAGGGTTTTTATGGATGATTTTTTCTAAAAGCGGCAGAGCGCGTGGCGACCCGCTTTGTGTGAGCGCCAGGCAAAACACACCGGTGTCCGGCTTCGCGAAATGGTGCGTCTCAAAGCCATCCATGATTTCCTTGCGATGCCGGGCAACCTCCGCATTGGATGCCGCCACTTGTTGGGTGAGGTTGAGATAAAACGCGGAGTAAGGGATGGTCCAATCCTGAGGGATGGATCCGGCGATGTTCTTCCAAAGCTGGGAGGCGGTCGCCTCGGGAGACGGGCGTTTCTCCAAGAGCGCTTGTTTTTCCGCCGGTGTGGTCGCGATCTTCATTTTAAGCACAAAGCTCTCTTGGGAAAGGACGTAGCTTCGTTTGATGCGCTCCGCCTCCGCCGGCGATGCCAGAGCATGCGCTGTCATGAGGATGGAGATGGGAATCAGGAATCGATGCATTGGGGAAGCGGTGAATGATTTTAAGCGGAGCGACGGCCCTTGTGATCTGTTTACTTCCAAGTCCAGTTGAAGACGGTCTCGATATCGGGATGCAGCGAATGATGGGCGGGGCAGCCGCGCGCGGCACTTTCAAACAGCGGCCTCTCCGGATGATCCGCAGCAAGAGGCATGTCGATGTCCACTTCGAGTTTTACGATGCGGCGTGGCGTGTCGGTTGACATGTGCTTGCGGACTTCGACTTTCAAGCCGTCCAGGGAAATTTGTTTCCGCTCCGCGAGGATGCCCATCACCGTCGCCATGCAGGCCCCAAGACCTGTCGCGAGGAGATCGGTCGGAGAAAAGGATTCGCCTTTGCCGTTGTTATCGACAGGGGCGTCGGTGCTGATTGTGTTGCCGGAGGCAAGGTGGGTCGCGGAGCAGCGGAGTCCGCCTTGATAGGTGAGTTGGATGGTGACCATGAGTGGGATTATTCGTTGCTGGTGGTGGAGTCTTTCGAAGGATCGGTTTTTGCCAAAACAATTCGGAAGCCATAATAGCCCGTGCGGGCCGTCGCTGGGACCGGATTACGCCATCCCATCACAAGGTCTTCTTGCCGGTAAGTGTTCCAGCCTCCGCCACGAAGCACACCGAGCGAGTTTTCGGCGTCAAGAAAGATGTCATCTTCAACCCACTCGTGAACGTTTCCGCTCAGGTCGTAAATTCCGAATTTGTTGGCAGGGAATTTGCCAACGGGAGACGTTCTGGGAAATCCATCCGCATAGCCCACAATAATTCGCGATGACGTGGGGCCTTCATGATCTGCCGCGGTTGAGTCCGCATAATTACCGGATCCATCCGGCGGCGGCCAATACGCGCCCCATTCATGGAGCATCAATTTGTTCGCATCGCGCTGACTCGGGCCGTCACCGGGCTCCCTCTTCAAGCCCGCGATCATGTTCCATTCGAGATCGGTTGGCAGCCGGTATTGATGGGTTTGCCCGATGAGCTCCTCCTCACGTTCTTTATCCGTGAGCCATTTGCAAAAGGCTTTGGCGTCGTCACGGGAGACATGAACGACCGGATGATCCTTTCCCTGTTCGAATTCCGGTTTGCTCGGGCACTCATGGCGCGCTCCCTGCGTGAATGCCTCGTAATCGATGACCCGTGTTTCGTAGGCGGATGCCATGAGATCCGTCTCCACGGGTTCGAAACGCATATCAATCCCATTGTGCCATGTTTTTCCGAAAACAACTCCCTGACTCCGTTGCAGCTTGGCGGTAAGCGAGAGGCTTTCTCCCTCTTTCACTCGTGCATTGAGCGTGTGGGGTTTGTATCCCTCCAAAATAATGAGCAGCTCGACGGATCCGGGTATCACTCTGGGAATGTGCAGCGTGCTTGCGGTGGATCCGAAATGCATGCCGTTCATATAAACCTCCGCACCGGGAGGATCGGTCATCAATTCCACCGCTCCATATTTGTATTCTCCGACCACCAACCGGAAGGGCTTGAGATTATCACGCTTGGCGCTATCACTCAGGGACGGACTCTTGAAATTTTGATCCACCTTGGCGGTAATTTGGTTATCCTGAGTGAAGAATCCTAGTTGGATGCCATTCCCACGCACCCAGTCAATGAAGGCGATGATGTCGGGTTGCCCGGCGAGCACCACCTCCGAATTTTCGCCGTCTTCAGAAAAGGGGATGAACTTGAAGGAATCACTCGGACGTTTGGAAGACCGCAGGAAGTCGTCCCATACCTCTCTTGAAATATAGCGTGAGGTGACATGCTTGTCGCCTTCCGGCAGGTAGGTGAGGCCGTTATGATCCTGCCATATATCATTGATACGTGGTGGTGAGAAATTCTGCAATTCGCGATAGATCAACATCGGTTCCGAGGCCGAATCCGGGGTGACCGTTTCGGAGATCACGATGTTTTTATATCCGTTCTTACGAATCACGTAATCAACCTGAGTGCCCACCCTCGCACTCAGAGCTCCGGTTGAAGTCGGCGTGCTTCCGATCCATTCACCATCCGCGGTATAAACCTCGGCTCCCTCCGGAGTGGTGACGATGCGGATCTTTCTTTCGGCAATGTTGCGTTTCTGGGCATCCGCCTGATTCCATGGCAACAAATCGCTGTCTTTGAAGACATGCCATGTGGTCCAGCCGGCGAAACCGAAAAGAATGAGAGTGGTAGCCCAAATCGAAAGAATGGGACTGCGTCTGCGTGTTCCGCGCTGCAGGCAGTGGAGAGCTTCGGCAAGTTCACCCGCGGTCGAAATGCTGCGTTTGCCGATTCTCGGATCACAAACATCGCAGATGATTTTGTTCAGCTCGAGCCAGCGTTTGCGTTCCAGTCCGGTAGGCAGCTCATCCGGAAGCTCGGGGAAATCCAGGCGGTCTTTGCCGGTGGCGATCTCGTAGAGCACCTTGCCTAAGGAATAAATATCTGCCTGGGCCGAACCCGGCCCTTCGGGAGGAACAAATCCCTCGGTGCCGACAAAAGTCCTCTGATCCCGCGCCGCAACAAGACCGATGTCCGCAAGCTTGGCTTTGCCATTGACGAAAATGACATTCGAGGGCTTCACATCGCGGTGGGCCAATCCGTTTTGATGGAGGTAATTCAGCGCTTCCGCGAGGCGCAGCCCGACATCGATACAGACCGAAGTTTCCAATCGAACGCTGTGTTTTCCATCCGGTCGCAAGGTGCGCGCCTCATACTCGATGGGGTTGATTTCCTGCCCGGTATTGACGTCATCACCCAGTTCCATGACGTAATAATAAAATGAACCGCAATCGGGACTGCGTCCGACATGCAGGATATTCACAAGAGCGGGGTGATCGCGGGAAATCGGTTCGTATTTGAGGATGCCTTCGAATTCGCGTTCGAAGGTTCTCTCGTCATCGAAATCCTCACGCCAGACGACTTTCACGGCGCGCAGCGCGCCCGTCACCCCGCGAGCCATCCAGACTTCGCCGTAAGCGCCACCACCGATTTTTCTCAGGACGTCGTGATCGGGAATGCTCGGGTTACTGCGTATCGGCGCTGGCATGGCTCACTCCGTTTCCTCTTCAAGTTTCGCCAGTTCTTTCTTGAGCACCGCACCCACGCGGTGCCTCGCCAGATAAACCTGCGCCATGCTGACATTGAGTTTTTCCTGAACCTTTTCCGCATCCCATTGGCGGATCACGTAATAGTCGAATATCTGATACTGTTTGGGAGAAACCTGTGCCTTCACACGGGATAAAGCGGCGTCCGCGATGCCTTTTTTCCATTCAACATCCCAAAGCCGCTCCAAAACATCTCCATTGGGATCTTCCACCCGGTCAATCACGGCGGTTTTACGGTCATCCGCCCATTCGCCTTCAATCATCGCCGTATCCTTTTTGCGTTTACGGAATTGATCGTTGATCCGCCAGCGCGTCATGTTCATCAGCCAGGTTTTGAACGAACCTTGCTCGGGATCGTAGAGTTTTTTCTTACTCTGCTTGGCAATTGAAAGGATGGTTTCCTGCACGCAATCGAAGGCCTCTTCGGAGCGGAGTCCGGCCTTGATGGCGACGGCATAAATCAGCCTCCAGTAAGTTTGATAAAATTCATCCCAAGTGCGTTGATCCTCCCAATTATCAAGTCTGGCGATCAGGCTTTTGCGGGTTTTCGCATAGGCCTGTTGCATCACTTCATCCTCTTTTGAAGGATCATGCGGGTTCTCATCGGACATTGGGATGATATTTATCACCTCTGGGGGGGCTTGTCTTTCCTGAAAAAAAAATATTTTACGCCAATGACGACACCAAACCGCCTTCGGACTCACTGAGGTTTTTGCCCCAGAAATACCTGCGGAAAATGACTTTTACCGCAGCAGAAAGCGGGACGGCCAACAGAGCTCCGACAAAGCCGCCAAGCACCACTGACCAGAACAACATCGAGAAAATCACCGTAAGCGGATGCAGACCGACCGAATCCCCGACGATTTTGGGAGCGGTGATCAGCGAATTGATTTGTTGCACCCCGGCGAAAATCAGAATCATGAAACCGACATAGGCCCATGGCTCGAGATCAAACGGAACGCTTGCGGTTTGGGCGTGCAAATAGGCGATGATACAGGCGGGGATGAGACAAAGAATATTTCCGATATAGGGAATGATGCCCAGGATCATCATCAACAAGCCGATGAGCAGCGCATAGGGTAGATCAAAGAAAAACAGGGCGATCCCCACGAGAATACCATCAATCATGCCGACAATCACCTGGCCGCGGAAAAAGGAGACGAGATAGCCATTGATTTCCTGAAGCGTTGAGACGAGTTCCGTTTTGAATCTTGAATCGCGCAGCGGCATGTATTCGTGCCAGTGATCGTGTATCGATACCGAATCTTTCAGGAAGAAAAACAGGTAGACCGGAACCATGATCATTCCGAGGAACAGACCGATGAAACCAACGATTTTCGAAGACCCTACCGAAAGCCAGCGAGTGCCCATTTGAATGAGCTCATCCTTGTAGGCGTAGAGTATTTTGCCGCCACGGGTTTGCCAGAAGAAGTCCAGGGATTCGGGGCTATCGGCATCGGCGACAAATGGGATTTCCTTGCCGGCGGCATTGGTTTCAGTGAGCGCCCAGCCAATCACGCCGCCCTGATTTTCAAGGCGAAGCTTGTGCAGAGAACGGGCGAGAGCGGGCACAAGATTGGGATCCGCCTCGGGTGTGGAGGGTTTTTCGACAGAAGCCGGATGATGTTTCTCGCCGTCTCTGGCCGGCGCCGAGGTGCTGACGATATCGCGAAACAATCTTTTTCCCCCCTGAATGGCCGGAAGCACCGCTGCGACCAGCAATGTGATGACAACGAGGGAGGCGATGAAAACGCCGATCACTGACCAGAGTCGGTTGATTCCGCGTTTTTCTATCAGCCTGACAACAGGGTCCAACAAGTAGGCGATGATGCCCGCGACAATCAGCGGAATCAGCACGGGCTGGAGAAACCCGAAAATTTGTCCAATCAGCCACACCAGGCCGACGAGAAGGGAGCCGAGCACAAGTATCGCCAAGCCGGTTGCGGCGCTCCACAAGGTTCGTTGTTGAAATCGGGTCGGATATTTCATGTTTGTATTTGGTCTACAGGCTTCCGCTTGAAATCACAATCCCTGATTGCGGTGGATTATTTCGCCATCAGGTCGAGATACGCTTTGGCATAACGTTTGCCGATTTCGATTTGGGATCCGGTATCATAGTGCAACTGATCTCCGATGTGGCCAACAAGATCACGGGCGTCCACGCATGCGGTGCGCTTGCGTTTCTCAGGAAGATTCAGAAGGATTTTGTTTATTTCCACGGAAAACGGAAATCGTTTGGCTTTCTCTCCAGCTGCAATGAACGAGCCGATCGTACACACGATGAAGGCCAGATCGGGATCGCCGAGGTCCCGGCGGTAACGGTCGACAAGATCGAGCAATCGGGCCTCATAGGCATCGAGCTGCGCTTGGGTATTGGAGTCCGATTCACCCTGAAGCCAAAGAATGGCGCGGACACTTTTTTGTGCCGATGAAAGTTTCCGTCCATCCTGCAGCATTTCCAGAGAACGGACATAGAGCTTTCCATCTTTGTCATAGGCGCTGATCGGAGCCCCGCCGATCGCGGCTGGGATCAAACCGATGACATCGTCTTGGGTTTTGCCGAGAATATTCATGGCGAAGCTCATGCCTGAACCGGTGCCGGCGTTGTCACCGGGATCCGGTTTTTCAGGCGTTCCGATCGCATGCAAGGGCTCGCGAGCGACAAACCAGTTGCGCCGCTCCGGGTGAAGGAACCAGATCCGGGGATCGGTTTTCGGAGCCATATCGATCAGACCGCGCCCTTTCATGTTTGACTGTCCGATGAGGAGAAACAGGCCGAGGGTTTTGTCTTGATCGACCGATGCCAGATCGCTGGGCGCGAGCGGTGGCTGGGGCGAACCGCCACGAGACCCCTGGGCGTGGGAAGGATTGGAAAAAAGAAATGCGAGCATTCCCAGAATGCAGGCGGAGCGAATGAAATGATCCATCAATTTTGAAAATCTTGTGAGGAGCTTCGTTTTTCCGGCGATTCCTGTCAATGCGTCCATTTTTCAAAACGATTTGGCTCACTTGGGCTGAAAGTTTCAATCTCCGGCCATGCTGGCGGGATCGAGCGCCGCCCGAAGCTGCTCTGCCGTGATACCGAGTGAGGCGAGCTTTTCCGTGCAAAGGCCGTGGATGGTTTTTCCGGTGGTTTCCGCCTCTTTCGCGATGGCTGCGGCCTGGTCGTAGCCAATCAAGGGAACCAAGGAAGTGACCATGGAAAAGGATAGCCCGACGAGTTCCTCGCAACGCCCGCGGTTCGCCGTGATGCCGGAGACGCATTTTTCCGCGAATGTTTTGGCGCCGTTGGCGAGGAGCTGGATCGACTCCAATATCGTTTGGCCCATGAGAGGCATGGAGGTGTTGAGTTCCAAATGACCGTTCGCTCCGCAAAACGTCAGGGTGGTTTGATTTCCAAAAACGCGCGCCGCGACCATGGTCAACGCCTCACACAGGACCGGGTTCACCTTTCCCGGCATGATGGATGATCCGGGTTGGATGGCCGGAAGATGGATTTCACCCAACGCACCACGCGGACCGGAAGCCAGAAGCCGGATGTCGTTGGCGATTTTGAAAAGTGAGGTCGCGATGACGTTGAGCTGCCCGTGCGCCTCGACCAGAGCATCGCGCGCCGCTTGGGCCTCGAAAGGATTTTCCGCACGGCGGAAAAGGAATCCCGTGCGTTCATTGAGCAAGGCGATCGCAGTCTCGGCAAAATGCGGATGGCAATTCAAGCCGGTGCCAATCGCTGTGCCACCTAAGGGAATTTCCAACAGCGCCGAGATTGCGTTGCGGCACCGGTCAATCCCCCGCTCCGCCTGCTTGGCGTATCCCGAAAATTCCTGGCCCAACCGCATGGGAACGGCATCCATCAAATGCGTGCGACCCATTTTCAGGACATCATGAAACTCGGATGATTTTTGCGAAATCGATTTTTCCAAACCTTCAAGAGCCGGAATCAGGACATCCCGAAGTTGCAAACACGTCGCGATGTGGATCGCTGTCGGAAACGTGTCATTGGAGGATTGGCCGAGATTGACGTGGTTGTTCGGATGGACGTTCACGCCGCGCTGGCGGCAGAGCGTGACGATCACCTCGTTCGCGTTCATGTGGGTCGAAGTGCCGGAACCGGTCTGAAACACATCGACGGGAAAGTGGGCATCGTGTTTGCCCTCCGCGATTTCACGGGCCGCCGCAGCAATGCCGCTTGCAAGCGCCGCATCGAGAACGCCGATCCCCTGATTGGCAAGCGCCGCTGTCTCTTTGATCAAACCGTAGGCATGGATCACCGCGGGATGCATCACCTGACCGGAGATCGTGAAATTCTCCACCGCGCGCTGGGTGGAAGCCCCGTAAAGCGCATCGGCTGGAACATTCAATTCACCCAAGGAATCGTGTTCTGCACGGGTTTTCTGCATGATTTAATCAACAACACAATCCGCTTCACCGCAATCCGTAACTATGCGGCTTGTTTGTCGGAAAATCGGAATTAAGCTGCTGCCATCATGACTGATCCTGAAACGCCAACGATGGCAAGTTTTCCTGAAATCCCTGATGGCGCGGAGGTTGCCACATTGGGCGCGGGGTGTTTTTGGTGCGTGGAAGCCGCTTACAACCAGATCGATGGCGTCCACTCCGCAATTTCCGGTTACATGGGAGGCGAAGATTCTAGCCCGACTTATGAGCGGATTTGCAAAGGGAACACCGGGCATGCGGAAGTGGTGCGGGTGGTGTTTGATCCTGCGAAAATCGATTACGAAACCATTCTCGCATGGTTTTGGGATCTGCATGACCCCACGCAACTCAACCGCCAAGGTAACGATGTCGGCACGCAATACCGCTCGGTAATTTTTTATGAAAATGAAGAGCAAAAAATGACAGCGGAGCGATCCCAGTCTGCGGCTCAGGAAAATTTTGATCAGCCCATCGTCACCGAAATCGTACCGGCGATGACATTTTTCCCTGCGGAAAATTATCATCAGAATTACTATTTCCTGAACAAGACGCGGAACAGCTACTGCCAATACGTCGTCGAGCCGAAGCTAAAAAAACTGAAGCTGAATTCCTGATTTTGGTAGGGTGCCATCGGCGATAGCCCCCTGCCTTTCACACAGGAACAACAAAACACTCGGCATCGATTTCTAAATTTTCCGGCCAAGGGATCCCAAGCGGCATCAGCTGGCAGTTTTCGACATACCATCCAGGCAGAAGTTTTCCAAACGATCCCGATTTGTGACCGGCTTGGAAAAAGCTATCCGCCGTGGGCAATGCCGGATGCGGCATGGACATGGAAAGCACTTGCCCATTCCATGCGAAGCAGGGCAAGTGCGCGATTCCGGCAGCTTCTAACAACTCATCGGCATTCTTGCTGAAATCAAAAAACCGGCACTCGCCATTGAACGGCGGCGCTTGTTCAATTTGCTCTCTCAATCCGGCAGCTCCGAGCCACAACGCTCCTTCGCGCGCTACGAAATCCTTCTCAATCATGATTCTTCCGCCAGTTGATCTGGCGAAAGCTTCCAGCACGGGGCGGATCGCATCGATCTCTGGATCGCGCTCCAACATGTAGAGAGTTGCCCGTCGCGGCAGTGCATTAAAATGCTTGAGCTGATGAACATTGCGCCTCTGCGCTGTCACACCGTCGGAAAGGCATATCGCCATGGCACTGGCAGAGGCCTTCAACAATGCCGCCTGCACGATCTGCCGTTCCGGCCTAGGCACATCGATCGACTCACCGACCGCAACGGACAAACCGTAAGGCAGGCCATATGGGATTTTCCTGAAATAACTGCCACGCTCAAAAGAGAAAATCGAACCCCAGGAACCATCCACCCAGACGGGGAGAATCGGCACTTGGATATTTTTTGCGATGAGCTCGAATCCTCTCTCAAGTTGGCACAACTGACCCGTCCGCGTCAGTTGGCCTTCTGGAAAGAGCACCACGAGATCTCCGTTGTTGAGAGCTTCAATCGTTTTCCGAATGGCTTCCAACGGATGCGAGCGGCGGATCGTCACGGTGCCGAACAATTTTGCGGAAAGGCGGATGATTGGATTCACCATGAAACTCTCATCCATCACGAAGCGCACGGGACGCTCGGAAATCACGGAAAGGAAAAACGCATCGGCAAACGTCACATGGTTCGGCAGCAACAACGCACCACCGCTTTTCGGGATGTTTTCCAATCCTGTCGTTTTGATGCGATAGATGAATTTCACCAAAGAGGCGATAAGGAGCCGGATGAAGTCCGAGGGCAAAATCCGCATCACGTAAAAAGTCATGATGCCGCAAGCCGTCCCGATCACGATGAGCTGCATGCGAAAGCCTGCGAGCACGCCCATATCCAGAGCGTTCGAAATCAGAAACATCAGTTCGATCGAGACCACCGCAATGATCCCCGCGAAGCAATCCTGCAGGTTCACGGCGGATTGCAACTCCCCGCGTTTATCGGCAGGATAACGATCCTGCAGCCAGGCATTGAGCGGCGCGAGGAATATGGCGGATGAAAACGCGAGCACGCCGAGTGCAAGCAAGAACAACGCTTCGTGTGGAGAGTCGTCCACGAACTGAACCGGTCCGGAATCCAACAGCGCCAGATATGCGTGGGCACTTCCCATCGGAAATATCGCAAGAGCCAACGCGCTGGCCGTCATCACGATACCAGCCAGCGGCACCCAGCCGAGTTCGATCTTTTTCCTCAGCAACCAGGAAGCGAAACCAAATCCCACCGCCATTCCAAGCGATGCCGCAGCCATGAAAATCGATTGCAGGCTTCCGAATCCTTCGCCGCCATTTGTCATGGCTTTGGCGATTTTTACCGACCACAAATTGATAAACGCCGCAAAGCCCCAGAAAAACGCAACACCGAACGAAGCTCTCCGCATCGCAAAATCTTTCCACAGTTCACCCAGATCCCGGAAATGACTGATGAGCAATTTCCCGGAAATCCTCTCCCTGCCATGCGCCGCACCTTTGGGGATCGAGAGCGCCAATCCAACTGCGGGAATGGAAACGCAGGTCAGGATCAACAACGGCAAAAACGCGGCATGCCATGCGTTGGCAGGCATCGAATCCATGGCTTTATAACGATGATCGAACCACCAGCCGGCAACGATCTGACCAACCAGAATCGCCAGCATGGCCGTCATTTGCTGAACTCCCGAAGCGAATCCCAGATGCCGGGAGCCGACCAATTCCTTATTGATTCCGACCTTTGCCGGACCGAAAAATGCCGATTGTGCCGCAAGCAGGAAAAAACCGAACAGCGCGAGATGCATTTGTTCGATCCATACCGCGAAGCTGATCAGCCCGAGAATCAGGACCTGTGCGACCGCGGCACCAACGATGACATTGCGTTTCGTAAAACGGTCGCTCATCCAACCCGCCAGGGGAGCGAACAGGACAAAAGGCAGGGCGATCATGAGACCCGCCAGTGACTCGACATCGATCGCCACCGCACCACCCAAGGAGATGAGAATAAACTGCGCGGCCTTGTCATTGAACGCATTTTGCGTCTGCTGAACGATCATGCTCCAATAACCCAGCCACTGCCGCTTGGTCGGTTCAATGTCCGGGATGTCGCTTATCATAGGTGAAAATGGTTAGATACCCCCGCCCAGGCAATCGAGCTTCTGGTTCATTTCCAAAGCCGGATTGACCTCGCGAGCCTCTCCCACGACAATCGCCGGCACGCCCGCCACAGTCGTATGCGGCGGGACATCGTTCAACACCACACTGCCTGCCCCGACTTTCGCATGGGTGCCGATCTCGACCCGACCCAGAATTTTCGCACCGGCACCGATCAGCACCCCCGAGCGAATGATCGGATGACGCGCACCCGTGTCCTTGCCCGTTCCGCCGAGCGTGACTTCATGGAGAATCGATACGTCGTCCTCGATGATCGCCGTTTCGCCGACCACAAAGGAGGTCGCGTGATCGAGCAGAATCCCGCAACCGATCGTCGCAGCCGGATGGATGTCCGTGGAAAACACCTCCGAGGAAATGCTCTGTAAATATAACGCCAGCCAGCGGCGGCCATCTTTCCAGAGCTGGTGGCTCACCCGATAGGTGCTCAGTGCCATGAAGCCTTTGAAGAACAACAATGGCTCCAGGGGAGAAAAGCATGCGGGATCCCGTTCAAACATGGCCAACAAATCGCGGCTGCAGGCACGGGCGATCGATTCATGTTTGGTGAAAATATCTTCAATCAACGGCTCGATCGTTTCCCGCGGCATATCCTCACGCGCCAGCCTGCGACTCAAGCGCACGGAGAGTGCTTCGGCAAAACTCCCGCGCGAAAGCACGACATCGTCGACCAACGCCCGCAATCCCTCTTCTTCCCGATGCACACGTGCCGCCTCGACACGGAGCTTTGACCAGAGGTTTTCCAAATTCGCGGCTTCCCCACCGCACAACTTCGTTCCATTCTCCTGCATCGCTGTTTGCTCTTTCTCGCTCATGAAGATTTCCCAAAAATTAGAATACGCCTGCCGAGCCCTCGCACAACTCGCGAAAGCCTATGACGGCAAGACTCTTACCCGTCTTGACGACCTGGCGCAACGTGAAGCTGTCTCCGCAAACTTTTTAGTGCAAATTCTAAATGATCTCAGGCGCGGGGGAATAATCGATTCCCGCCGGGGTGCATCCGGTGGATACCTGCTCTCCCGCCCCGCCGCCCAGATCACCCTGCTCCAGATCGTCGAGGCGATCGAACCCTCCCAGCTCCAAAACACCGCGCTGGATCAAGGCGAATCCGGCGCCTCGGTCCGCCGAGCATGGGAAAATGTTTCCACCCAACTCACCAAAAACCTCGGGGAAATCACTCTGGAATCCCTCGCCAGCCCGACTTCGGATCCGATGTTTTACATCTAGTCCATTTCCAAACACACTCGGAGCGGCGAATCATTTCGCAAAAACGCTCTTCAACCATTCATCGACGACCGGAGTTGCCGGATAGTCGGGATCTCCGAGAAGGCGGTTGATTTCCATATGTCCTTTGAGCCCGGAACCTTCAAATCCCTGAACCTCCGCTTTCGTGCCGGACTTTTTCAACGCATCGCAAAGCGCGCGGGACTGCTTGGTTCCATCGATTCTCTCCACATGGAGAATAAGGAATGCCGGAGCATTTGGCGCGCTGGCATGATGGATGGGTGAAAGGGATAATTGCCGTGCCTCTTCGTTGCCGAATGCCTGGAGATAGGTTTCATGCATCATATCTCCACCGTCCGCGACCTGCTTGGGAATATCGTAACAAGCGCCATCAAGCGGAATGATGCCGCGCAACGACTTCGAATTCAGCCCGGCTTTTTTCAAATACGTCATGTCTGTCCCAACCAAAACCGAGAGATGCGCGCCGGCACTGTGACCCATCAACACAACCCTCGTTTTATCGAAACCCAGATCACCAGCGTGCTTGATCAGAAACGCCAATGCACCGGCAACATCCTGCGCTTGCTCTTCCACGGTGTTTGCCGGAACCAGTCGATAGTTCAACGATGCGAAAGCATAACCCTCAGTCAAATAATGCGTAGGCTTTAATTCCGTCGCCTTTTTATCGCCCCGCTTCCATCCCCCGCCATGCACGAACACTACCAATGGAGATCCGGCTTTCTCAGGTCGCCAGTAATCCAGCTTCTGCAACGGATCTTTACCATACGCCATCTCCACAACTCCCTGAGCAAGTACGGCGTTTTCCTTCCGTTCCCCAAGGCGCTCACGCAACCGATCACCCAGCGGTGACTTGGCATAAGCGCAAGCGGAATAAAGCACGACAACTGCGGAAACCGCCAACAAAGTGAAAATGGTTCGGTTCATGATTTTCTATCGGGTTACGATAGATAAAACGCCGTTCTATATCATAGGTTGCGAAGGGATTTGGAAAAAATCACACTTTACGTTTTTCTAAGAGATAAATCAGGTCTGCGCATCCTGAATGAAAAGCATCGACAAGCGCTTCGCCCCGTTCGTCGCTCGCGCCAGAAAAGAGCCAATCCAAATTCGCCATACGAAATGCGGTCACAATCATGTTTTGTCGAATGACGATGGCACGTGAAGATATAGAAATTTTGGGATCACTTACAGATTCAAGAGTTTTAATAACACGATCCATTCCTTGGTAAAACGCCCCCTGATTCAGCCAATGAAGACCCTTACCGAATTCGGAATGCCAGATCCCGGCGCGCTGCGACAGGGCATAGGTTTTGCGCTTGCCGTCGATATGACTGTGAACCAAAGCCGCTCTCTCAAGATCATTTAAAATAGCCTGCACGGATTTAGGAAACCATGCGGCATCTCTTGCGATATAGGCAGGATGTCCCTCCTGATGAGTCAACAACCACGTCAGGATTTCGACCCGTGCATTGACACCAAACAGCTGACGCATCCTGAGGATAAAAGCCTCTGATCTAAGGGGATCCGGTGTCTGGCTCATGCTTCGAAGCGTGTAGCGAGTGAAGTCGGTAGCTTTATCCATCGGGTTATCGAACACCATTGATTTCCAACTTCCATAGCCATGGGAACCCATAAATGCAGCGATTCCCCTCACATCTTCGGGTGCAGCTACCGGCATTTTCATATTCAGATTTTTCACCCGCTGAACGCTGAGCAGATCGCCGTTTCGGCTCAGCCAATCCAACACTTCATCACGCAGACGAGCTTCACCCATAGCAAAACCCAATGTAACTAACAATAAGGCCTCAGGATCGATTACGAATGGCACGGTTCGTCCACTGGTATTTCCTGCCATACCTAGCGATACCCATTGATCCCAGATGAAATCTGTTAGAGCAGCGCGCAGATGATTTTTGGTTTCATTCCAGTCCATGACCTAGTTCAGTAAGAATTTTTTGTAGACGCTCCTCTCCTGCTGCGTCGATTGACTGAGTTCGCCGCACACGATCCATCGACCAGCGGCAGGTCGCTGCATCTGGAGCTCCCAAAGCCATATGGATGTTTATAATACGCTTTATGGATGTTTAAAAGAGTTATTTTAGATTTTTAAGCTATAGCGAACCCAACAATTTAGCCATTTTATCCAATCTCTTATCCAAAGTCCAAAGAGGCGCTTCATGCATGACGGATGAGCAGAGAAGATGGGCATCCGTATAACCGATACCCTTGCCATACAGTTCATGTTCATCGACGAGAAACAGGACTTCATCGTGAGAACATTCCTCAATCTGTGGTAAGTTTGCGAGGAGGCTCAAAAAAGTCGTTCTATCTTTGATATTCCCTACATGCAGCTCCCCAATGATCAAGGGATGCGTCGCAACCTCACCTTCCAACAAAAGCTTCTCAAGCAACTTGTTTCCCTGCCTGAGAAAATCGATCCAAACCGATGTATCGACCAATACCATTATCTCCGGGGAATCGCCGTAGCCTTGGGTGAACTTCCCGCCAACTTAGACAGCCTTCTGGCACTTTCCCGCTGAATCAACAATTTCAAGCCCTCATGCAACAATTGGGTTTTCTCCTTAATTCCCGATAACTTTGCAGCTTTTTCGTAAATTTCATCGTCCAGATTCAAGGTCGTTCTCATACATACTTGTATGCATAGATGATATGCTAGTCAATTTGATTTTATCCAAAACAACTTCGATGGAATTTCAATTTCCTGTCAGCACATAGTGATGAACAAAATACAGCTCGCGCAGTAGAAACCCGAACTTGGTTCTCAGGGAACGATAGCGACTCGTGGGGGTTGGAGAGGATACCGCTGAAATGCCAAGGTCATCAGTCATCATCATCGCTCTCTTCATGTGCAGCGGATCACTGACGATAATCGCAGATTTCAGATTGTGGGTCTTCATCAATGCTGCCGCTTCGCCGATGTTCTGTTGGGTGGTTCGTGATTTTTCCTCGGTGTAAATATCGTCTGCCGGAACTCCGCGCTGTCTCGCGACTGACTTTCCCACACCTGATTCAGAAAACTTCTGCCCTTCGCCGTATCCACCTGTGAAGATGAGTTTTGGAGCGTAACCTGAATCGTAGAGATGAATTCCGTGACGAATGCGCTCCGCAAAAACGGGCGATGGATCCTCCCCATCCACCGCAGCCCCGAGAACGATGATGCAATCCGCTTTCACCGCGCCGTCACGATCTCCATAACGCCAAATCGATATCGCGATAATGGCACACCAAAGCGTGGCGGCGATGATCAAGCCGAGAGCGATTCTCTTGATAAGTTTTTTTGTGGGGAATTTCAGAGGACTTGATTCTGATAAATATTTCTTAACCACGGATTGCACGGAATACACGGAGTGGGAGCTGCCGCGCTCGACCTTGGCTCTGGTTTGATTTTATTCCGTGAACTCTGTGTATTCCGTGGTCAAAATTTCTTAACCACAGAGTAGCTTTTGTTTAATTCTTGGGGCTGTACTAGCTAAGGCTTATTGCTGAGACTGTTTTACCCAGTATTTTAGCTGTTTCAAGAGCATTTGATGA
>JBIKNX010000008.1:0-24282 GCA_044358435.1 Luteolibacter sp. | reverse complement strand
TTAGCTGGTTTGTGATTAATCATCCGGGCGATCCTGAGTGGGATCGCCCGCCAGCGAATCTAAAAAAAATCACGGTCTATGGGATGACTGTGCAATTTTTTTGCATTTTTACCGATTTGGATCACATGGCCAAACCTACATGAAGAAAAGGTAACATTAAAAAAAGAAATCTCTCTGCAAGATGAAATTTCTGACATTTATTAGAGTAGTGATAACGAATTCAACTCACTTTCATACCCAAAATCTCCAAACGAAATGACAATTCCTAAAACCCACAGGACCATCGCCCTGTCCTCTCTTTGTGCCGCTCAGGCGCTGTTTCTAAGCACCGCAGGCCACTGTGCCGATGTGACCTCATCCAAGTTCGAGAGCAAGTATTACAAGGACTTCCCGCTCTTCAGCACCTACCCCATTGAGACCGCGGCACGCTCGCCCATCGAGCACTTCGGACCGGTGGGCATCGGCATCAATCTCGTGCTGCCGCCGTTTCAGATGCAGGTGAGCCGGGTCGACAAGGGCTCGCCCGCCGAGGCTACCGGCAGGATCAAGGTCGGGCAGATGATCGAGACGATCAACGGCGAGAAGCTCAAGGATATCGACCCGCGCATCCAGCTCGGCGCGATCATCACCAAGGCCGAGGCCACAGACGGCGTCATCAAGTTCATGATCAAGGAGACCGCCGACTCCAAAACGGTCGAAGAAGTCATCGTCAAGATCCCGGTGCTGGGCTCCTACAGCAAGACCTGGCCGCTGAACTGCCCGAAGTCGGAGAAGATCGTGCGGAGCCAGGCGGAGTTTCTAAAGCGGACCGGTGCCAATGGGATGGGGCTCGGCCAACTCTTCCTGCTTTCGACCGGCGAGGAGAAGGACCTCGAAGTCCTCCGCGGTTGGGTTCAGGCGGAGGTGGCCAAACAGAAGGATGTTAAGGACCTCAACACTATCCCCTGGCACTCCGGCTATGGCGGAATCGGGCTCTGCGAGTATTACCTGCGCACCGGCGACGCGAGCGTGATTCCGCTCATCGAAAAGCACGCGGACTACCTCAAGCGCAACATGTATAACGGCGGTTGGAACCAGTTCGGCGGGGTAAATTATAGCTACGGCCATCTGAACGCCGCAGGCATACCGGCCACGACTTTCCTGCTGCTTGCCAAGGAATGCGGGGCTCAGGTCGATGAGCATACCTTGCAGGAGTCGTTCAAACATTTTTACCGCATGGCCGGTCATGGCAATGTAGCCTATGGCAACAACATGCCGGACAGCGGGTTTGTCGATAATGGCAAGGTTGGCAAGATGGCCTTCTTCATGGGCGCGGCCGCCTCGCTCACACCCGAGGGAGAGAAGTCGGTCTACGCCAAGGCGCGCGACATCTCAGCGGTCCGGAGTTTCTACTCCACCTCCTGGATGTTCCATGGTCACACCGGCGGCGGTATCGGCGAGATCTGGCGCGGTGCCTCGATGGGACTCATGGCCGACAAAAAGCCGCTGAAATTCCGCGAGTTCATGGATAACCGGCAGTGGTTCTATGAGTTATCCCGGCACTTCGACGGTTCGATGGGAATCGTGGGCAACCACCATGGAGGAGGCGGCTATGACGATCCCAAGAGCTGGGGCATCGGGATCACACTCGCCTACACCATCCCGCGGAAAACTTTGCGCATCACCGGAGCGCCGGCCTCGAAGTTCTCCAAACCTTATCAACTTCCCAAACGCCCGTGGGGCACGGAAGCGGATGAGGCATTCTTCTCGATGACCCCGGCGGCGGACAAGAATGGCAAGGTCCAGGACTGGGATGCCGAAAAGTTAGCGACCGATGCCTCGTGGCCAATTCTGCGCAAGGTCAACGATCCGAATGCGACCGACGAGACTCTCCTGATGTATGCGCGCCATCCCGATCAAGGCGTGCGTGAGATGGCGGCACTGGTGATCGGCAAACGGGCGAAGGACCCGTTGATCCTCGAACTGCTCAAGGATAAGGACCCGCGCGCACGGCAGGCCGGACTGATGGCTGCAAGTTCACCCTCCCTTCTCACCGACGAAGTAGCAAAACTCTTGATCAGCATGATCAACGATCCGAACGAATCCTGGTGGGTGGTGACTCATGCGCTGAATCGCCTTGGTATGGTCAATCCGGAGTTGCTTATACCGCATATCGACCGGCTATGCCATTGGGCGCAACACGAGGAATGGTGGATACAGAAGGCCGCTCTGACCGCGCTCACCGGACTGGCTACCGACGAGCGTTTCTATCAGAAACTACTGCCACTCATCGGCGAGGTAGCCACCACCAACCGAGTGGCGGATATCATGGGACCAGTTCGCGCCATCACCGCCAAGGCAAACGGGGCGAAGCCGGAGGTCAAGACGCTAGCCGCCAAGGTATTCGGGCAGGCATATGCGGAGTTTCCCAAGAAACTGTCGGCACGCGGCGGATTGGATTTAGGCCTGCGGAATACCGTTCCAGGTCCGGTGACCTTCCTGGAAAGTGAACTAGCCGCAAACCTCGCAAGCCTACCCGGCGGACTTGAAGTCTTGTATACGTTAGGAAAAGAGAGATTTCCTGAACAAAGTCTGCCGCATCGGGATCTTTTCCTAGGCGCTCCACCAGAGCAACTCGGCCCCAAGGTGACGGGAGCCCTCAAACCGGCCATTCTCAATAACCTCGTCCCCGAACACGTCGGTAAGAATTGGAAGTCTCTGAGCACGCTGGCCAAGGCCGAAATGAAGGCCGTCAGTCATCCCGGTGGTCGGACCGATGTGATGGACCAGTTGGCCGACCTCTATCGCCGAGCTGGAGACACCACCGACTACCGTTGGCATACCTTCGGGCCCGACCGACTCCAAGACGAGTGGGCGTATTTCATCTTCGATCCACCGGAGAAAAAATTGTGGGACGGCACGGGGCGCTTCCGGCCGGTGACCGTGCCCGCGGAAATGACCCAATGGTTTGCCAAGGACTTCGATCCGGCGAAAGCCGGTTGGAAGACGGGTCGCGCGCCGTTTGTTAATGTGGGCGGAAAAATGCAGACCGGCATCTGCAAGGACTCGCCCTGCGCCTGCGGGGACACGCCAGGCACGCTATGGGATAAGGAAGTATTGCTCATGCGCCGCAGCTTTGAGTTACCACCCATGAAGCCGGGTCACCGCTATCGCTTGGTGGTCGGCGGCACTTCGCACGTCGGCACCGGCGAGGGCTGGACCGTCTATGTTAATGGCCGGATGATGGCGGAGGTGAAAAACGCTTTCGGCCGCAACTCGGGTGGCTTGCCCAAGGGCGCGTTCATCACCACCGAGTGGTTCGACGATTTCAAGAACGGCGGCAAGATGGAAGTCGCGGCCATGGCCTTCCTCAGTGCCAGAAAGGACAAACAAAACAATATCAATATCTGGTTCGAGGAAATGAAAATGCCGCCCTTCAGCGATGATCAGTTAAAAACATGGGCGACCCATATTTCCCTCGTTTCAGCCGATTGGCAATCACTCCAGGATCCGAACCGCAAGGCCGACGACCCCGAGGCAGGGAAATTTAAATGGAACGGTAAGTTTGTCGCAAACCCTACCCTGCCAGGCACATGGACCACGATCGCCGTGGTACCTGCTATCGAGGCCTTTGATCCCGCCAAACCGATGGACGCAAACAAGGCGCCATTCAAGGAGATCACCTTCAAGGACGGCGGCAAGACCGACGAAGCACTCAGGATGTGGACCGGCGATACTCTGTTAGATCTTGGATCAGGTATCTACACGCCCCTGCAGGCGTTGAAAATGACACGAAAAGATGAACACCTATTCATCGAGGCCGGCGGCTTCAGCGAAAAAAACCCGCTCGGTTGGAAATCACCGCTCGTGGTGCTGAAGAAAAAGTGATCCGGCCGATCAGTCGGATCTGACCGGTCATGAGAATGGAAAAACGAACCAAAAAACAGAGAACCAACACATATAACTATGAAACACACCCCCCAACCCGCAAAGCCTTTGCTCTATACTCCCTCGCGCTTTTGGCGTTTTTTATCGCAGGCGTGATGGTTTGGAAAGGCAATGGGAAATCCCAGTCAGACCAGACGGACGATTCAGCCTCTCGCCTGCGCAATACGGGTGCCTCAGCCGGAAATACCGGAACACTGGGAGCCACCCAAGCACCCCCCGCTCCAACACCAAATTCAGAATCAGAGAAAAACAGCTACCCGATTGGGTAAGACACCCCAAAGAAATCCAAAATCTCACGCCGGAAATGGCGAAATTACTGGTGCTGAACTTCAAGGGTGACTTTCTGAACCTCTCAGCCCTGACCACGCTCGACGCCGAGACCGCCAAGGCGCTTGCGGAGTTCAAGGGCGAATTCAGACTGTCCCTCGACGGCCTGACCACGCTCGACGCCGAGGCCGCCAAGGCGCTGGCGCAGCACGAAGGCGGCTTGAGCCTCTCCCTCAACGGCCTGACCACGCTCTCCACCGACGCCGCCAAGGCACTGGCGCAGACCAAGGGCGATGTCTCCCTGTCCCTCAACGGCCTGACCACGCTCTCCACCGACGCCGCCAAGGCACTGGCGCAGACTGTCTCCCTGTCCCTCAACGGCCTGACCACACTCGACGCCGAGACCGCCAAGGCGCTTGCGGAGTTTAAGGGTGGAATACTCGGGCTCCGCGGCCTGACCACGCTCTCCGACGAGGCCGCCAAGGCGTTATTCCAGGGTCAATGCGATGTCCCGAAACACCTGGCAAGCGAATTCGCGGCCAGACATCCCTTGAGCCGAGACACTGCACCTTTCTACGCCGGGGTAGCTCTCCGTTACCACCTCATGGGTCTCACCACGCTCTCGCCGGAGGTCGTCACGGCGCTGGCGCAGACGAAGGGCTTTCTGAACCTCAGCGGTCTGACCACGCTCTCCAATGAGTCCGCCAAGATATTGGCACAGCACGAAGGTGACCTGTCCCTCAACGGCCTGACCACGCTCTCCGATGAAGCCGCCAAGGCGCTGGCACAGCACAAGGGCGGCAGACTGACCCTCAACGGCCTGACCACGCTCTCCGACGAGGCAGCCAAGGCGCTGGCGGCTATACGGACGAGATAGCCCCTAAGGCACTTGAAAAGTTCAAGGGCACTATAAGCACACCATGATCCTATAATTCCTACCCCCAAAAACAAGAAATGAAAATCAAGCAGAACCAAACAAAACCAAAAACATCCGCAGGCGGCAGCGCGGAGGTCTACATGGAAGTAGGCGAAGCCGATCCGAAACAATACAAACAAACATTACGAAAACATCGCACCATGAAATCATCCTCCCCCATCATCCTGTCCGCGGCCGTGTTGGCCACTTTCTCGCTCCCGCCCGCGCTACGCGCCCAGGCGCCCGCACCTGCGGCGCAAGCACCCGCGCAAGTCGCGCTACCCGATGGGGTAAGGCACCCCGAAGAAATTAAAAATCTCACGCCGGAAATGGCGAAATTACTGGTGAATCGTTTTCGAGGAGGTCGTCTGGAACTCTCCGGTCTGACCACACTTGACGCCGTGACCGCACAGATGCTTGCGGGGTTTCCGTATAAATACATCGGCCTCTCTGGCCTGACCACGCTCGACACCGAGACCGCCAAGGCACTTGCGGAAAACAAGAATGGTGGCAGCCTGGACCTCTCCGGCCTTACCACGCTCGACACCGAGACCGCCAAGGCACTAGCGGAGTATGAGGGTAATGTAGACCTCAGCGGCCTGACCACGCTCAACGCTGAGACCGCCAAGGCACTTGCGGAGTTCAAGGGTTACAAACTTGACCTCTCAGGCCTGACCACGCTTGACGCAGAGACCGCCAAGGCACTTGCGGAGTCTAAGGTTGGCGACCTGATCCTCAAGGGCCTGACCACGCTCGACACCGAGACCGTCAAGGCACTTGCGGAGTTTAAGGGTGGTCCGTCGGGTGGTCTGTCCCTCGGCCTGACCACGCTCGACGCCGAGACCACAAAGATACTTGCGGGATTCAAGGGAGACTCACTTAACCTCAACGGCCTGACCACGCTCGACACCGAGACCGTCAAGGCACTTGCGGAGTTTAAGGGTGGTCTGTCCCTCGGCCTGACCACGCTCGACGCCGAGACCGCCAAGGCACTTGCCTGGTTCAAGCATGGTCTGTCCCTCGACGGCCTGACCACACTTGACGCCGAGACCGCCAAAGCACTAGCGGAGTTCAAGGGTTACGTCTTGGACCTCTCCGGTCTAACCACACTCGACGCCGAGGCCGCCAAGGCGCTTGCGGAGTTCAAGGGTAGTGAGCTAAGACTCACTGGCCTTACCACGCTCGACACCGAGACCGCCAAGGCACTTGCGGAGTTTAAGGGTGTAGATCTGCACCTCTCCGGCCTGACCACCCTCGATGCCGAGACCGCCAAAGCACTTGCGGAGCGCAAGAGACGCTCACTCTACCTCAACTCCCTGACCACGCTCGACACCGAGACTGCCAAGGCACTTGCGGAGTCCAATGCTTACTTACTTTACCTCTCCGGCCTGACCACGCTCGACGCCGAGACCGCCAAAGCGCTTGCGGAGTATAAGGGTAAAGTGCTTTTCCTCGGCGGCCTGACCACGCTCGACACCGAGACTGCCAAGGCACTTGCGGAGTATAAGGGTGAAGTCCTCAGGCTCGTCGACCTGCCCACGCTCGACACCGAGTCCGCCAAGGCACTTGAAAAGTTCAAAGGCAGAATTAGCTACTGACCCGCCAGATAAATTTCCCAGCACCTGATGCCGTGCCTTCTTAACAACCTCCACAACCATTTGAAAACCATAAACCAACACATATAACCATGAAACACATCCCCCCAACCCGCAGAGCCTTTGCTCTATACTCCCTCGCGCTTTTGGCGTTTTTTATCGCAGGCGTGATGGTTTGGAAAGGCAATGGGAAATCCCAGTCAGACCAGTCGGACGATTCAGCCTCTCGCCTGCGCAATACGGGTGCCTCAGCCGGAAATACCGGAACACTGGGAGCCACCCAAGCACCCCCCCCTCCAAAACCAAATTCAGAATCAGAGAAAAACAGCTACCCTATTGGGTAAGACACCCCAGAGAAATCCAAAATCTCACGCCAGAAATGGCGAAATTACTGGTGCTGAACTTCGAGGGTGACTTTCTGAACCTCTCAGCCCTGACCACGCTCGACGCCGAGACCGCCAAGGCACTTGCGGAGTTTAAGGGTGACTTTCTGAACCTCTCCGGCCTGACCACGCTCGACACCGAGACCGCCAAGGCACTTGCGGAGTTTAAGGGACGCTCACTTAACCTCGACGGCCTGACCACGCTCGACGCCGAGACCGCCAAGGCACTTGCGGAGTTTAATGGTGAATACATGGACCTCTCAGCCCTGACCACGCTCGACACCGAAACCGCTAAGGCACTTGCGGAGTTTGAGGGTGAAGAGCTGGATCTCGACGGCCTGACCACGCTCGACGCCGAGTCCGCCAAGGCACTTGCGGAGTTCAAGGGTAATCTAGACCTCCGCAGCCTGACCACGCTCGACACCGAGACTGCCAAGGCACTTGCGGAGTCCAATGCTTACGAACTTTACCTCTCCGGCCTGACCACGCTCGACACCGAGACTGCCAAGGCACTTGCGGAGTATAAGGGTGAATACATGAACCTCTCCGGCCTGACCACGCTCAACGCCGAGACCGCCAAGGCACTTGCGGAGTTCAAGGGTAATCTAAAGCTCCGCAGCCTGACCACGCTCGACGCCGAGACCGCCAAGGCGCTTGCGGAGTTTAAGGGACGCTCACTTAGCCTCAACGGCCTGACCACGCTCGACACCGAGACCGCCAAGGCGCTTGTGGAGTTTAAGGGTGACCAGCTTTACCTCGATGGCCTGACCACGTTCGACACCGAGACTGCCAAGGCACTTGCGGAGTATAAGGGTGACAGGCTGGTCCTCCGCAGCCTGACCACACTCGACGCCGAGACCGCCAAGGCACTTGCGGAGTCCAAGGGTGGCCGGCTGTATCTCGGCCTGACCACGCTCAACGCCGAGACCGCCAAGGCACTTGCGGAGTTTAAGGGTGAATACATGGACCTCGAAGGCCTGACCACGCTCAACACCGAGACCGCCAAGGCACTTGCGGAGTTTAAGGGCGAATTCAGACTGTCCCTCGACGGCCTGACCACACTCGACGCCGAGGCCGCCAAGGCACTTGAAAAGTTCAAGGGCAAGATAAGCAGATGACCCGCCAGATAAATTTCCCAGCACCTGATGCCGTGCCTTCTTAACAACCTCCACAACCATCTGAAAACCGCGAACCAACCATTCCTCATGAAACAAACCCCCAAAAACAAGAAATGAAAATCAAACAGAACCAAACAGAACCAAAAACATCCGCAGGCGGCAACGGCCACTACGGCGGCAACTCTGAAGTCTACATGGACGTCGGCGAAGCCATGGGCCAGGCGATGGTCGAACTGATGAAAAAATAACAGCACGAATGCGGTGGGGGCGGCGCCTAATGTCGCCCCCGCCAATCTAGTCAACATACACTAACGGAACAACATCCGCCAAGACACTTGAAAACTCACTGGTAGTCTCAATTCATGATTTCAAGAGCTCAATCTCCATGCATCCCCGCAGCGTCAGTCTAACCCAGCCGCCAGAGACGCCCTGATCACCTGAATCAACACATCATTCCATGATCCCTTCAATCCACCATTTCCAGCTTCCTGCTTTCCGCAGGCACGGAGGCTTCGCACTGGTTGCCACATTGTTACTGATGGTCCTGCTTACCATCATTGCCGTTGGCTTGTTAAGCCTTTCTGCCGTCTCGTTGCGCAGTTCAGCGCAGGGAACGGCTCAGGCAGAGGCACAGGCAAACGCGCGCATGGCGCTCATGCTGGCCATCGGCGAGTTGCAAAAACATGCCGGACCTGACACGCGGGTCACAGCGCCGGCCGATGTGATTGACTCCAGCAACCCACCCCTCACTGGCGTTTGGAAGAGTTGGGAGGGGAGTGACCACGAAGCCTCAGGCATTTTGACGGGACGCCCGAAACCGCCAGTCTACGGCCAGAAAAAGCAGGCTGCGGCAAGTGGCGGGCGGTTCCTTTCCTGGCTCGTTTCACGGGCGAATACTGCGTCGTCCGTCACCGACGCTGCCAGTCTGGTGCGCAAAACCCCGTCAGGGACATCGATTCCTCTCGTGTCCGCGGGAAGCCTCGCCACCGGCGACGATCGCCAGGTCCACGTGGAGCCCGTCGCGGTGAACGGAAAAGGCAAATACGCTTGGTGGGTGAGCGGTGAAAACCAGAAGGTCCGCGTGCCCAAACCCTTCAAACCCAAAAACGACGATGCCGCCGGTTGGTCGGAACTCGTCCGCAGCCATGGCGTGGCCGATCCCGAAGTGTTCGGGCTAGAGTCCCTACTCGACGACGCTTCGCCAGCGGAAAAGACCTACACACTTGCGAGTGCGGATCTGTATGCAAAAGTCGGTGCAAACCCCAAGCCCCACCAATACTTTCACGACCTTTCCGCCACCTCCATCGGCCTGCTCACCAACACCGCCACCGGCGGCTGGCGCAAGGATTTTTCCCTGCTCACCGAGAAGTGGGACGAGCAACCCACTTCCGGATTGGAGTTTTTCAAAATCAGCCCGACCGCACACCTCGCATTCACCAGGCCCGCAAACAATACCGATTTCAATCCAGCTAAGAGTCTGCTGTATCACTGGTCCGATTACCGAAACAACGGGAACCCCAGGGAGTTTTGGGAAACGCGGCCCCCGATCGCAAGCTGGGCGAAGATCAAGACCTACGCGACACTCTACAAGGACATGTCGGCCACATCCTCGAACGCGCCGAACATCAACCACAGGAGCTGGGTGGATATCGGGTATGCAGGCCGCACTGCTACCAACGTGCTGAGAGCTGGTCACGAGATTTATCACAATTATCGGCTGGCGGTCCAGATGGCCAGGGTGCAATACATCGTTTCCCATTACGCCACGACTGTGGGTGCGGAACCTGGGAAGTTTCGGCCGGCGGTCCTTTACACGCCTCTCGTCACGGTCTGGAATCCTTACAATACGAGGCTCACCTTGAACGGCACGCTGACTGTCAATCCTGCTTACCCGTTGCCCTTGGCCCTGAATCATAAGCTCAGTGGAGTTGCTCTGGCCGACGAATACTGGACACCCCAGAATAATGCAAGGGAAGAATATGCGACCAAATCCCTTGGAGGGTGTTGGGATATGCGCTTCAATCTCAGGCAAAATCCAATGATTCTGGAGCCAGGGGAAACACGTATTTTTAGCCCTGCTGCGGGATATTTTAGGGAGTCGACGGCGAATTTTCGCGAAATTGACCTGTCCCCGGGCGTCCGGACCGGAGTCGGGATTTTCTTCCCCTTGGATCGAAGGCTCGTCGGTGTTGGCGGTGTGATCACTCCCGCCGCAGTCTCGCTACCTGGCTCGACCAGTATGAAGGTCGATGCCAAATTTGATGTTCCTTCCAGGGTGGCTTCCGATTGGACAGCCGCCAATCCTAACAACGCATGCGGCTCCGCTTATCAATGGTTTATCAACGGAGCCTCCTCCGGCGCTGCCCATGGTTGGCACCAAATCTTTTACTATAGGAAGGACGCAGATATATTATATCCGCCGATGCTTGGGCTGGCTTCAGCGACACTGGCTGAGTGTTCACAGAAACCCGTGCCCTTTCTCTCCATGCTCCTGGGTTCCCGTATTGCCAATTTTAAAGCCACGGCCACCAAGGGAGTGGTTCAGGCGGATCCCGTCGTGGATAACTTTTTCTGCAATGCTGAACAAAGGTTCACGGATAAATATCCCGGCAGTGACAACCTCCTCAACATGCCATGGGACTTCAGCGTGGTGGCACATTCATCCGGAGGTGATGACATGCTACCCAATGTCGATAACTCGACAAACAGCAGCTACATCATTACCGGCGTGCGCAAAGCCGAGGGGGTCTCCCGGATGGTTTCCGCGGAACTGCCCACCCGCCCGCTGGCTTCTCTGGCGGATTTGACCCACATGCACATCCGGGCCATGAACCCGACCCCCCCGTATGTGGCGAACGTCGTCGCCAACTCGGACGCATCACCGCTCATCCCGAAGAACTCGATCGTCAACTCCACCGACAATACCCGAGCCAATACCCGCAGCAACGAACAGCAGGACGACTCTTACTGCGCCAACCACGTGCTCTTCGATGACTGGTTTTTCTCTTCCATTGCCCCGGAACCGGTCGCTTTTGGCCCCGGCGGAAAACTCCTGAAAGACAACTTCATCGAATTCCTGACGGGCAAGGATCCCTTGGCCAACCGGGCCTACCGCCCCATCCTTGGCGATGCGACGACAAACGCCTCCGCTGCCGACAAAACCTACACCGATCAGGTGGCACCCGCCGATTCATGGAAAAGGATCGCTTCCCGCCTCGAGGTGGAAGGCATGTTCAATGTGAATTCCACCTCGGTGAAAGCGTGGCGGGCCCTCCTCGGTCGCGCCAGGAACCAAAAGATTCCCTACACCCAGCCCACCGGAGCGATCCAACTCTCTGCTCAGACCGACTTCGGCTTCAGCCGCACCAGTGTCGCCGGAGACCGCGCCGCGGGCGAACCGCCCCAAGTGGCGGGAGAATATGCGGATACCACGGAATTCACCGGACATCGCGTCTTCACTGAAGAAATGCTGGACAAGCTTGCCGAAAACATCGTCGGCCAGATCCGCGCGCGCGGTCCCTTCCTTTCCCTCTCCGAATTTGTCAACCGGCAACTCACGAACGACAACAACCTTGCCCTTGCCGGTGCCATCCAGACCGCCCTCAATGCACTAACCGCGGATGCCAACCTGAATCCTTTCGAGACGATGCAAAATGAATCCGTCGCATCGGTGGCCAATCCATTCGCCCCCGGTCCGAAGACGGGTTACGTGTTCTCGGAGGCCGCCGTCGGCCACAATACCTATGGCCTCCCTGGCTGGACGCGTCAGGCGGATATTCTGCGCCCGCTAGCGCCGATTCTGTCCGCCCGCGATGATACCTTCACCATCCGTGCCTATGGTGATGCCCGCAGCCCGGACGGCAAGGTGATCGCGAAGGCCTGGTGCGAAGCCACCGTCCGGCGCACCAGGGATTTCATCGATCCGGCAGATGCCGCCGAGATCACCACCCAGCCGCTCAGCCCGGCGAACCAAAGATACGGCAGAAAATTCCAAATCATCTCCTTCCGCTGGCTGAATGCCAATGAAGTGTAATTTCCGGAAGCGACCAAAACTAGCAAATTACAAACTGAAAAAACATGAGAATCACCCTACTTGTCCTTTTCCTGGCTCCGTTCCTCCACGCCCAGGAACGTGAGCGCACCTGCCGCACGCTTTTCCTCAACGGCTCGGAGCAATATGCGGGTGACTACTACCTTTTTGATGGCCTACGCTCCCAAAAAATCGAGCTGCCACGGCTGAATCTCTCACCGGTTTACAAAGTCCGCCCCGGCAACACCAAAATCTGGCTATTAGCCGCACCTGTCGGAAAAGTCGAGGAGATCCCCGAAGGGACGCCATCGGGAGTCGTTCCGGTGGAAGTCTCGGATTTCTATCTCCTCATCATCCGAGATCCATCTAACAAGACTCTGCCGCTGCGCATGCAGGCGGTGAATGCGAATTACGAGAGGATCCGCCTTGGCGAAATGCTATGGTTCAACCTGACGCCCAAGCATCTCGCCGGGAAAATCGGCAACACATCCCTCCGGCTGCAGCCCACTGCATCGGCCATCATCAAGGAACCCGCGCGCGAAAACGTCAGCTACCCTGTGGAGATCTATTTCCGCGTTCCAAACGATGAGCGCAAGCACCCATTGATAGAGAGCCAGTGGCAGCACGATCCACGCTCCCGCTCCATTGTGTTCGTTTACGACGAGGGAAAACGAAGAGCCCCGAGAATCAGCTCGTTCTCTGACTTCCGCATACCAGAGAAGAAAGAGGAGAAATGAACATCTTTTCCCGCCTTCCGCCACCGCCGACCGCCAAATCCTCTTCCAATCAACCATCGTCAAACAATCCCCTTCTGACCTCCTCCCCCTGTTCAATTTTTCCCCTTCAACCTCCCACTCCTCACCACCTTGCTGTTAGCGCCGTTCGTGACTCCCGCTCAGGACTCTGCGCCGAAACCCAAGGTGCTGGCTGAAGTCGACAAGCTGCTCAATCCGGATGCCGCAGGCAAATGATTACTTGTATTGCTAAACCATGAAACACACACCCCCAACCCGCAAAGCCTTTGCCCTATCCTCCCTCGCGCTCGCCGCGTTCGGCCTATCATCCTTTGCCACCGTATCGGCGGCGGAGAGAACCGCGTCACCGCTGGACTGGAGGAAGATGATGACCGTCGCTGAGGTGAAGCGCGATACTGAAGGAAAGCTGCTACCCCTTCAGTCTTATGACGAAACCATCCGGCGCGGAATGTTATTCCTGCTCGACGATCACCTAAAATGGTTCAAGGGCCCGGCTGAATCACTTCTTGATGAAAAGGGCCGGACGCAAATGCCCTGGGTGTATTACTCAAATCTCCAACACGATGGATCGCCGTTTCCGGGCAGCGTGGATCGCTTCGTGTCCTACCCGGCCTTTCATCATGCGCTGATGATTCGCACCCTCATCGGCTATGGCCATCGCGCATGAGCGACGGCTGCTGGTGATGCTCCACATCCCGCGTCCGGGACGCCTCGAAGACCCGCTCAACCGCCGCCAGATTCGCCAACTCTGCACCCGTTGGCCCGGCGCGCGGATCATCCTCGCCCACATCGGCCGCGCCTACTACCTGCGCGGCATCACCGGCTTGCTTGACGACCTGCGCGAATTGCCCAATCTTTACTTCGACCTTGCCATGGTCCAGCACTGGGAAGTGATGGCTTATCTGTTCCGGCGGATACCGCTTCATCGCGTGTTGTTCGGCACGGACATTCCCATCGCGCTCGCCCAAGGCAAGGCCGTCGAGATCAACAATCAATACACCTATGTCACCCCGCGACCGTGGCCGCTTTCACTCTGCGACGAGAAAGGGAAGCTGCGCTTCACCTCGTTCCTCAACGAGGAACTGCGCGCCATCAAGCAAGCCGCCACCAACGCGAAACTTTCACCTTCCGCCATCGCCGCCTTGTTCCACGGCAACGCCCGCTCCCTGGTCGATGATGCCGCGGCGCGGGTCACGCCGGGGACAGGCTGAGGCATTTTCTGTTAGATATAATCACTTGTCTTGTGTCTTGAAGTCTTCTGTCTTGTGTCTGAAGCCCAGCCTCGCCAAACCCGCATGAGCAACCTGCCCTACCATCACGACTGGAAACCGCGCTTCGAGGCCTCGCTCGGGCTGCGGGTAAAATGGTACGGCCGCTGGGGCGGCGGCCCGGCGTGGCGAATCGACCCGTCGCGCCTCGCGTCGGATCTCGTCTACTTCTTCTACCTCGAACAGGGCCGCTGCACCGGCGTGATCAATGACGTGCCCGTGCCGATGCGGGCGGGTGACCTAGTGGTGCTGCGCGGCGGGGACGCGTTCTCGTTCAGCCAGGACCCGGACCGGCTGCAAACACACCTCTCGGCCTGCCTCGCGCTGGATCGCGACGACGCCGAAAACGCGCTGCTCCGGCTCGCCTACCAGCGGCATTACCAACTGCACGACCGGCACGACTACGAGCAACGGTTCACCGCCGTGGTCGAGGCCTTGGAAAGCACCAGCCGCTGGAGCGACCTCCATGTGATGGCCGCCCTCTTCGGCTGGTTGGCCGCCCTGCAGGAGGCACTCGGCCCCGATCCCTCACCCGCGGACAACCCGAAGACCGTCCACCATGTGCTCGCCGCCGAGCAGTGGATCCGCCGGCACATGGGCGAAGATGTTTCCATCGCCGCCTGGTCCGCCGCCTGCGGGCTCAATGCCGATTATTTCAGCCGCTTGTTCAAGACCCACACCGGCCTGGCCCCGAAGGCCTGGCTGCTCGAGGCCCGGCTCCAACAAGCCTCACGCCTGCTCGGCGACGGCGACAAGTCGGTCGCGGAAGTCGCCGCCGCCTGCGGCTTCAACTGCCCGTTCCACTTCTCCCGCACCTTCAAGCGCCGCTTCGGCACCCCGCCCGCCAAATACCGCCAAATACCGCCAACTGCGCCATGTCCGCGGCTTCCAGCGGCCGGATTCCGGGGGGGACTGAAAGGGAAAGTCCGGTGGCTCGCGCCGTGGATCTGTTTCGCGCTGAAGGCGCGGACCCATACTAGCCCAGGGCGAGGCCGCGCAGCGGCCGCTGCCCTGGGCCGGGCAGAAAAAAAAGGGCAAGCGCGCGAGGTGAGCGAGGGTCGTTGTCCCAGCCTGATCTCGCGCTTCCCGCGCGCCGGTCCATGGGCGGCTGTTGACCCAGGGTGGCGTCCGCCAAGGCGGGCTTGCCTTGCGCTAGGATGCCTTCGGGCTTTTCCCGGTCGGGCACAGCCTTGCGAAGCCCCCAGCCCGAAAATCACCCGGCTACCCGGCTAACCGGCTACCCGGCCTTGCGTCGCGCCACCCCCCAAAAAAGTCGGATTTACACATGAAATCTCGCCTTTCGATCCATTCCCGAGTGCGGAACCCTGGTCTACGATCATCCATGGCATCGATTCGACTCCCAGCATTTCCTTGCGCAGACCACCTGCCAAGGCACTCGACCCCGCCCGCTAAACCCGCGAAAATGCCGTGCGGCCACACAACCCGGACCGGCATCGGCCTTTTCATGGCGCTCGCGCTCGCGTGGGGCGGCGCGACTCTCGCGCACGGCGATTCCGTGGTGCTCGAAAACCCGAGCGTCGCGCTCACTTTCGACGGCAACCTTGGTGCCGTCCGCAGCATCCGCGACAAGCAACTCGGCGTCACCTACGAGATCAACGGCATCGCCTTCGCCCTCGCAACCAGCCGCGGCAACGTCCAGGGCGTCACCGCCACGTCGAACAGCCTCGCCGGCGACACGCTGACATTCACCTTCGAGACCGCTGCCTTCAACATCCTGCTGCATTACCGTTTGCGCGCCGGCGACCGCTTCATCGAGAAATGGCTCGAGCTGACCACCAAGGACGCCCAACCGTGCCAGCTGCAAACCGTCACACTCGAAGACGCTTCCCTCGGGCCCCAGTTCCAGCAGATCCACTATCACGACGACAACACCATCTGGCAGTGTCCCGTCAACCTCTTCCTGCGCGGGACTAACGGCGGCTGCTTTGCCGGCATCGAGTATCCCTACTGGGCGTGGAACATCGACGGCAACAGCGGCTTCAGCCTGGGCTTTGCGCCCAACTACCAGTTGCCCGCGGCTGCGACCTTTGTCAGTGAAAAGTATTTCCTGGGCGTTTACCGCCGCGAAGGCATCTACCGTTACTCCCAAGGGCCCTATCCGGGCGCCGTCCCCGCCCCGTATGTGAGTTTCAGCGGCACGGGGCTCAGCCAGCACTTCAAGAACGGCGTGATTCCGGCCGCCGCCGTCAATGCCGAAGTCCTCGACTGGGGTGAAGTTTGGGCCATGCAGGAGTTCATGAGGCAGGTCCAGCCCGACGATCTGCTCCTTCCCGAAGACGGCTTCTGGGTCTGGCAAAACGGCTGGTGGGCCGGGCTCTCCAATCCGGATACGGCGGCTCTGGACCGGCTCAAGCAGGCCGGCGTCCATGATATCATGACGCAGCCGGTCTGGTACGGCCGGGGCATTCATCCCAGTTCTCCCGCCTACCTGACCCAGATGCGGGTCGAACCCATGGGCTTTCCCAAGGACAACGCCGCCGGGCAATACACCGCCGACTTCGTCGCCCCACCAGCCTGGGACGCATTCCATCAGTATGGCGAGAACATCGGCGTCCATGTGTCGAGTTTCTCCCTGCCCGGAATCCTCTTCAATGCAAAGCCCGAATGGGCGTCGCGCGACGCGAACGGCAACATCAGCGCATACATCGGCCAGGGAGTTTCCTGCCCCGCCGTCAAACCCTACATGGACCACATGCTCAATGTCCTCGACAATGTGGTCACCCACTATCAGCCGCGGTGGTGGGGCTTCGACGGGCGTTGGCTCAGTTACTGGGAGGTTCCCTATTACCGGCCCGGACCCGAAGGCCTCGGATTCGACACCTGCCACGCCACCGGCCACGGCCACCTGCCCGGCGACAACCTCTACATGGAGTGGAAGAACATCCAGTCTTTCCTGCAGTCGCTCCGCGAGCGTCATCCGCGGCTTTGTCTGGAGTCCTACTACGGGTTGATGCGCGGCAGCCCTTGGGCACTGCGATATTTGAACTCGGCGGACAACTATTACGAAACCAACGGCGCCGTCATGAACCGGTTCCAGACCTGGCACAACCAGAACGACCGTTTCCGCCCGGTTTACAAAAACTACGCCGCCATGTTCGGCGGCAGTCCCGCCGCTTTCCGTGACAACGTACTCAGCAGCATCAGCATCAGCAGCTACTGCCAGATCGGTCCCGGCTACTCGGACCTCGCCCTGCAGGAAAACCGCGACTTCCTGGCCCAGTGGAGGGCCTGGGCCACCACCAACCACGCCTACCTGAAGGTCAAGCGTGACCTGTTCGATTGCCCCGGCTTCAAACGCCTCGACGGCAGTGCCCATATCATTGGCGACCGGGGTTTCCTCTTCCTGTTCCCCTCCGGCTCCGGCCTGACACCCCGCGCGCTCGTCCCCGTGAACCGTTGGATCGGCCTGGACGAGGATCCCGCCGCGCTCTACCGGATCACCGAGGTCTATCCCCAGTCGGGCCGCCTGATCGGCACCTACCGCTACGGCGACGAGTTTCCCTTCGACATGTCAGCCGCTTCTCCCGTCGTCCTTTCGATCGATCCCGCCCCCGCAGGTGCCCAGCCCGAACAGAACGTGCCGCTCCTCGACGCCTCGCAAGTTGTCAGTGTCGCGGCGTTTTCCAGCACGGACCCCGGCACCGGCACCCAGTGGACGAACTATCCCTACCACCTCAATAGCATGGTGACTGCCACGTGGAACGAGAGCAGTGGGGAAATGGGTATAAGCCAGTCGTCGGCCGGGGGTAGCGGGCTGTTTCCCCTGGGCTCCAGTCGGTTGCCGACCGACCCCGTGACAATGCGGGTCAAGCAGCTCAACCGGACGGGCGGCAGCTGGGGCATCGTTGGGCTGATGATCTCCGCCGCCCGGCAACCCGGATATTTCACAACTACCGACGACACGTACACGCTCGCGCTGGCCGCGCTCGGCGGCACCAGCGTGCGCTACGAAGTGCGGCGCACCTATCTGGACGGCACCGGCAACTACCAATTGTATGTCGGCCCCGCCTTCGACCTGGCCGCCAGCGGTCCGGTCAGGTTGGATATCGTCCGCAATGAGGCCGGAAACTACGAGTTCCTGGCCAACGGCAACCTGCTCTACACCTCGGGTGGGGCGGCGGGCGATTTCTATGATGCGGCCGCCAAGGACTCGCTGGTTTACCACCAGATCGTCCAAGCCGGCGACGGCGCCATGACCGCCACCGTGGACAACTTCGGCATCGACAGCATTCCGCCGGGAGTTTCCACGCTGAGCCCCGCCAACGGCGCCGTCGGAGTGGCGACGGCCGCCGATCTAACGGCAACCTTCGGCGAGCCCGTCCGCAAGGGCGCCGGCAACATCACGCTCAAAAAGAGCGCCGACCATTCGGTGGTCGAGACCTTCGACGTGGCCTCCTCTTCCCGGATCACATTCAGCGGCGTCACGCTGACCATCGACCCCACCAGTGTCCTCGCGGGGCTCACCGGCTATTACGTGCAGATCGACCCGACGGCCGTCAAGGATCTCGCCGGCAACAGCTTTGCCGGCATCACCGACACCACCACCACCGCGTGGTCTTTCACCACCGGCCCGCCGGACACCGCCGCGCCGACGGTTGCCAGCCTGAGCCCGGCCAACGGTTCGTCCGCCGCAGTCATCAGCGCCAATCTAAGGGCGACCTTCAACGAGCCCGTCCAGAAAGGCGCCGGCAACATCACGCTCAGGAAGAGCGCCGACAACTCGCTGGTCGAAACCTTCGATGTGGCCTCCTCGCCCCGGATCACGGTCAGCGGCGCGACGCTCACCATCGACCCCACCAGCCTGTTGGAAACCTTCACCGGCTATTACGTGCAGATCGCCGCCGATGCCATCCGCGACCTTTCCGGCAACTCTTTCGCCGGCATCTCCGGCACCACCACCTGGAGTTTCACCACCGCCGGAAACGTCTGGACGCCGGCGGAGTTGCCGGACAAAGCCCTGTGGCTCGATGCCGCAGACCCGGCCACCGTCGTCCTCAGCGGCGCCACGGTCAGCCAGTGGAACGACAAAAGCGGGAATGGCAGGAACATCGCGCAGGCCAATGCGACGTCCAAACCGAACTATGCCACAACCTCCTTGAATGGAAACCCGGCGATCACGTTTGACGGCAGCGATGATTGTCTGATCGGCAATGTTCCGGATTCAGTCTTCCCGGCAAACATCACGCTGATCCACGTATTCGTTCCGCTGTCAACGGCTTCGACCAAAGGGATGCTGCAAATTGCCTCTGCTCTGGGCAGTACGAATCCATGGTTATTGCAGCAGCAATCATCGCCCACGCAGTTCAAACACTATGTCAACGGTAATTACCAAATCACCGAGCCAATCGCCACAAGCAGCCCATGCATTTCGGTTTTGACCTATTCAGGATCGCAGTGGATCAGTTGGCTCAATGGAACGCAAGGTGCCGCCTACACGGGAGCCCGCGGTTCATTTACGGGCACCTCGCTGTATCTCGGAAACGGATACAACGGCTATTGGAACGGCAGGTTTGGCGAAGTGATCGCGACCACCAGCTCGCTCGCCTCCGAAGACCGCCAGAAACTCGAAGGCTACCTCGCCTGGAAGTGGGGCTTGCAGGCGAACTTGCCGGCGGATCATCCCTACAAGAATGACGCGCCGGCGATCACTGGCACCACCCCGCCGACGATCGCCACCCTGAACCCCGCCAACAACGCCACCGGCGTGGCGGTCGGTGCCAATCTCGAGGCCACCTTCAGCAAGAACATCCAGAAGGGCACCGGCAGCATCACCCTCAGGAAGAGCGCCGATAACTCGCTGGTCGAAACCTTCAACGTGGCTTCCTCGCCCCGGATCACGGTCAGTGGCGCCACGCTGACCATCGACCCCACCAGCGTCCTCGCGGGGCTCACCGGCTATTACGTGCAGATCGACGCCGGTGCCATCCGCGATCTCGCCGGCAACTCCTTCGCCGGCATCTCCGGCACCACCACCTGGAGTTTCACCACCGCCGGAGACGCTTGGACGCCGCAGCAGTTGTCAGGCCGGGTCTTGTGGCTCGATGCCAGCGACGCGACCAGCGTCGTCCTCAACGGCGCCGCGGTCAGCCAGTGGAACGACAAGAGCGCCAACGGCAGGAGTGTCTCGCAGGGGACGGCGGCGAGCCAGCCCGCCTATGTGTCATCCGGGCTCAATGGCATGAGCGTCGTGCGCTTCGATGGATCGAACGATTCCCTGTTAGGCGGGGTGGTGTTCGCCTCCGGAACCAGTTGCTCCGTCCTATGCGTGCTGAAATACAACAACGCGACAAGCACGAACCAGTCCATTTACTCGAACGAAAACGGAACGTTCGGGGAACCCTCCATCTACCTGCAAGCCAATGCCGGCACGGTGCGATTGTACGGCGGTTCGTATGCCAGCGACGGCGCCTACACGAGCGGCCAGGTGGAAATCAACGCCGTCTCGCGCGGCCCGGCAACGGCAACGGGAAACCTGTGGCGGGATGGCTCGCAAGTCTTGACCAATGCCACGATCGGCACGAAAACAAATAACCGAGGCTTCCTGCTGGGGAGTTTGATCAACTCCCTATTCGGCAATTTCGACCTGGCGGAACTCATCGCGCTGGACGGCGAGATCAGTGCGGCAGATCGGCAGAAAACCGAAGGCTACCTCGCCTGGAAGTGGGGCTTGCAGGCCAAACTGCCGGCCGATCATCCCTACAAAAATGCCGCGCCGGGAGGAACCCCGCCCACTCTCGGCTATGCCGCGTGGCAGACCGCCAATGGCGCCGCCGGTCAGACGCTCGCCCAAGACCACGACGGCGACGGTGTCGCCAACGGCATCGAATACTTCCTCTTCGGCAACACCCACACCACCGGCTTCACCGCCTTGCCCGGTGTCTCTAACAACTCTGGCGTCTTCAGCGTCACCTGGACCAAGGCCGCCAGCTACACCGGCACCTACGGCACCGATTTCCGGGTGGAAACCTCCGACGCGCTAACAGGCGCGTGGACCCCCGAACCCCTCGGCGTCAACGTGACCCTCACCGGCAACGCCGTGAAATACACCTTCCCCTCGCCGCACGGCACGAAAAAATTCACCCGCCTCGTGGTCGCCGGCCCGTGATTTCCGCAACCAACGGTAGGACGGTCCGGCCCCGGACGTATCAGTTTCGCGCTGAAGGCGCGACCCATACTAGCCCAGGGCGAGGGCGCATAGCGGCCGCTGCCCTGGGTTGGGCAGGGAAAAGGGCAAGCGCGCGAGGGGAGCGAGGGTCGTTGTCCCAGCCTGGTCTCGCGCCTCCCGCGCGCCGGTCGATTGGCGGCTGTTCACCCAGGGCGGCGCCCGCCATGGCGGGCTTGCCCCGGGCTGGTATGCTTCGGGCTTTCAGCCCGCAAGTGCCCACGAATCAGGCGCGAAACAGATACGACCGAGGCCGCTCGTCCCTGGCCGTTCCCTCCTCCCGAAAAGTCGGATTTGTTCATAAAATTTCCGTTTTCGATTCATTCCCTCCACCGCGGTTTCCGGGTATCTTGATCACCGTTGCTGCCCCAAAGGCACATTTTCCACAGATCCCGCGACCATCCAATATCAGCATCCAACACCCCAGTATCGTGATTCCTGACCGCCCGCAAGCGGTCCGACAAACCAACAACCTAACCATAACACCGACAGCCATGAACACCACCCCTGCCATCACACAATCAATAACACAATCAATAACACAATCCCGCGAATCGACCCGCGTCTCATGCGAGACGACCGCACTCAAAGAAAGCACAGCAATGAATGGAACAACGATGATCCCCGGTGTCCTGACCAGAACAACCCTGGCCCTCGCAACGGCCGTCGTCCTCACCGCCACGAACGCTTCGTATGCGGCGACGATCATCACCGATGCCGATGCCAAAGTGTGGAAGGGAACCAACGGCAACACCAATTACGGCACAACAACGGACTTGCATGCGCAGGACTTCAGTTCCACAAGCAGTTTGTTGGCCTATGTTCGCTTTGATCTGTCCGGCTACACGCCGGGATCGTTCACCACCGCAACACTGGATCTCACATCGGCCTCGACCGTCGGCAGCCTCGCAATTGGCAATACCTTTTCTGTATACGGCCTCAAGAATAGTCAGAACGGCGACGGTTGGGGAGAAAATACGATCACCTACAACAATGCGCCGGGGCTGACGATTGGCGTCACCAATGTTGCCACCTTGGACGTCGATACCACCATGGCGGATCTCCTCTTCACGGCCAATCAGGTGGCCAACGGCGTGACGATCAGTATGACGAATGCCAACCTGCTCAACTTTCTGAACGCGGATACGGACGGAAAGGTGACCTTCATCATCGGCGCCCCCCGAGTAAGCGGTGATCCGGGCTTTTTCTTTGGCAGCAAAGAGCATACCACGCTTGCGGCACCGACTCTGAATTTCACTGCGGTGCCCGAGCCCAGGGCCGCGCTGCTCGGCGGCCTGGGCCTGCTCATGCTGCTGCGCCGCAAGCGCTGAGCGCGCCGGTGTTTCGGTGTTTCAGTATGAGAGAAAGGATCAGACGCCTCGCACCGGGCCTTTCTCCATTTCTTACCGATTCACCGAGCGCCGCAGGCGCAACCGAAACACCGCCCTACCGACTTTCCCGGAGCTAATGGGTTTCTCTCCGGGATCCCTAGGGCCGCCGATTGGAAGAGGGTCAGCGGCCCCGTCTTCGCGTGGCGCCCTGGGAGCGCGGACTTCAGTCCGCATGAGAATGCGCGGATCGTTGTTAGGCGCTGCCCGTCGCGCAAGCTCGCTTCCCTCATCGCCCTCCCACGATCAGCGGACTGAAGTCCGCGCTCCCGGCGGGGCCATTTCGGCGACTTCGCCGACCCGGAACGCCTGCGGCTCTATCCGGAATTCGAGCGATACATGGTGGACGCCTTCAAGCCGCTCGGCGTCTATCTGAAGTTCTGGGGCGATGGCGAGCCGGGCACCGAGACCGCCCGCAGCCAGTGGTTCCCGATCGATGGAGGCGGGGAACGGAAATTCGAGGTGGCGCTGGTCAACGATGACCAGAAGCCGGTTTCCGGAAAACTGGTGCTGTCGCTGGAAACGCCGGAGGGCAAGGTGCTGTCATCCACCCAAAGGCCGTTCCGTCTGGACGCGTGCGGCAAGGGCGCAGTTGAGTTGTCGGTTACGGTGCCGAAGGAAAGCGGTAGATATCTGCTCAATGCCACGGCGCATCCCGAGGACTCAAGACACAAGGAGCCGACGGTCAGCCGCAGGAAGATTGCCGTTTACAAGGAACCATGATGGCTCTTTCATCGACCTTCCCAATAACAAATCCCTGACAGTCCCAATCATGATGAAACTGAAAACAGCAATCTCCGGCATGATCTATCTTGCGGGCGCCTTGCTGTTTGCAGGAGAGGACGTTGCGCCATCAGGTGTCGGAAAGGATGACAACAAGGCGCAAGTGCTTGAAGGCGGGCTCACCGAATGGATGGCCAAATCCGGAAGGGAAATCCGCGCGGTGGCATTCGAGGATGTCACTCCTGCCGGGCTGCTGAAGGCTCGTGCCGAATTGACATTTCGCCGCCTGCAGGAGGACTATTTCCAGTGGCCAAGCATTTCACGGGTTAACTTCGAGGCATTTCCTGGCGACGCGATCGGCCGAACCATCAATGGACTCACCCTGCTGTCGCAGGCGCTGAACCAGCCGGAGCCTGCCAGTCTGAAGGAAATCATGCGCCGCGTTCCTTCATTGGCCAACCCCGACGGTTATCTCGGGCCGAAGTTACCCGAGTCGCGCGCCAACGAGGACACGATGGCCGGACATAACGGGTATACCTACGGTTTGGCGGAATATGCGCTGTGGACCAAGGACCCGGCGGCCAAAGAGTCGCTCAAGCGCATGGTGGCGAACCTCTTTGTTCCCGCCCGCGCCGCCATCGCGGGCTATCGTGAAACCTCGGAGGCCAAAGTCGATTGGCATCTCTCCGGCGGCGATGTTGGCCAGTTCTTCACGACGCTAGATGGTAT
>JBIKNX010000134.1:0-7760 GCA_044358435.1 Luteolibacter sp. | reverse complement strand
TGTATAGATGTCATAGAATCCAAATCTATGGCATCTATGCTATCCTTGAATAGAGGGGTTCTGTTGGGCGCTTACCCCGTCATATAGCGCATTTCCGTTTCGATGGAGAATTTGGCTTTCCCTTGGGCGCCAGATCCGCTGAAACTCCCGCCGTTCTATGTCCAATCCCTTCCGCGAAGATCTCGTTTCCCGCAATCGTCCTGAGCCATGCACCGTGGTGATTTTTGGCGCGACCGGAGACCTCACGCATCGCAAGCTCATTCCCGCGCTTTACAATCTCGCCGTTGATGGTGAGTTGCCGACCGGAGTGAACATCATTGGTTTTGCCCGCCGCGAAAAGTCCGATGCGGAATTCCGCAAAGGTCTCGAGGAGTTGAATCGCAAAGTTTCCCGCAACGGGCATGACGAGGAAGTTTGGAATCCGTTCATCAACAGTGTGACCTATCATCAATCGGAATTCACGGATGATGCCGGATACGCATCGCTGGCGAAGCGTTTGGATGAAATCGATGCCGAGCGCGGGGGCAAAGGCAACCGCCTGTTCTACATCGCTTCCGCACCGGAGTTTTTCGATGACATTTTGCTGCATCTCAAAAAGGCCGGACTCAACGAAGCCAAACCGGGTTGCTGGGCACGCGTGATTGTTGAAAAACCCTTCGGCACCGATCTTAAAACGGCACAGCATCTGAACCACGTCGTTAACCAAACGTTCAACGAATCCGACACCTATCGCATCGACCATTATCTGGGCAAAGAAACCGCCCAGAACCTGATGGTGTTGCGTTTCGCGAATGCGATTTTCGAGCCGTTGTGGAACAGCAAATACATCAGCCATATCCAGATTACCTGTGCGGAAAATCTGGGCATGGAAGGCGGACGCGGAGGTTACTATGAAAAATCCGGGGCACTGCGCGACATGGTGCAGAACCATTTGTTGCAGCTTCTGAGCTTGGTGGCGATGGAGCCGCCGACGGATCTGTCAGCCGATGGGGTGCGGGATGAAAAAGTGAAAGTCATCCGTTCGCTGCGTCAATGGGACACCCCGGAAAAAGTCGCGGAAAACGTCGTGCGCGCGCAATACACGGCTGGCCACGTCGATGGCAATCCCGTTCCCGGTTACCGCGAAGAAGATCGCGTTTCAGCAAGTTCGGAAACCGAAGCTTACGTGGCGGTGCGCCTGTTGATCGACACCTGGCGTTGGAGCGGCGTGCCGTTTTACATCCGCATGGGCAAACGCTTGCCGAAAAAATCCACGGAGATATCCGTTCATTTCAAAGACGCGCCATCCGTGCTTTTCGGTGCGCTTCCCGGTGGCGTTCCAGGCGGTAACGTATTGGTGATCCGCATCCAACCTGATGAAGGAATTTCCCTGCGCATGGTTTCGAAAATCCCGGGCACGAGTTTGCGTCTCGAGCCGGTGAAAATGGATTTCCATTACGCCACCAGCTTCGGCAAAGGCAGCCCGGAGGCCTACGAACGCCTTATCCTCGATGCCATGGCCGGTGATGCCACCTTGTTTGCCCGCCGAGATGAAGTGGAGGAAGCCTGGCGTTTCATCGACCACATCGAGCGCGCTTGGCACAACTCCGACAACAAACCGCCGATGGCGGAATTCGTCGCCGGGTCATGGGGCCCGCGCGAGGCAGATGACATGATTCAGAAGGATGGCAACACATGGCGCAGGCTGTGAGCGTTGTTTCTAACAACTCCCAACCTTGAAATGAGCTCAAATTTTCCAGCCACCTGTCCGGAACTCGGTATTGAAGTCCCGGTTTCCCGAATCGAACTCGAGCTGCGCAAGCTCTGGGAACAGGATGAAGCGCGCACCAACGCTTCACTGATGAACCTGGCGGTTTATTCGGAAAAGTCCGGAAGCCTGTTGGAAAATTCCCGCATTATTAACAGCCTGACCCGCGACAACGCCTGTCGCGCGATTCTTGTGGAAATCAACCGCGAGGAACCTGCCAGCCTCCGCGCATGGATCACCGCACATTGCCATCTCTCACAGGGTCAGAAATCGGTCTGCTGCGAGCAGATTTCCTTTCGACTGACAGGACGTGTCACGGGTCGTTTTCGCAACACGGTATTTTCGCACCTGAACTCCGATCTTCCGCTCGTCTTCTGGTGGCAGGGTGAACTTTCGGATGTCTTTACCGAGCGCCTCGCCAGCGTGATAGACCGGCTGATCATCGATAGCTCGCTGTGGAGCCAACCGCAGGTTTCCTTTGCCCGCATTCTCGAGGCGCAGAAAGCCAATCCATCCCTCGTTGTGCAGGATCTCGCATGGACCCGCTGCTGGCAGTTCCGTGTGGGCATCGCCAGTCTGTTTGATGACGCGATCGCGCAAGACGCCTTGGAGAGTATCGATCAAGTCCGCATCAAACACAGCCCTCCACACCGCAACACAGCCCTTCAAATCATGGCATGGTTGGCCGTCCAAGCGGGTTGGAAACACCTGGAAAATCTCACCTTCGAATCCAAGACGGGTCGTAAAATCCAAGCCCAGATCGAGTCATGCGGAGATTCCGCGCCACTCGGCATGGTCGAGCTTTCATCTCAGAAAGCGATTGTCAGGGTTAGCCATGAGAAAAAATCGATTCATCTTTTGCGGGAAATCGAGTCGGGCGATTACCACGTCACCTCACTCTCGCCCGCCGATCCCGAAGCCTCTCCGGATCTCATCGCCCAGCAACTTTCCCGAGGCGGGAAAAACTCGTTGTTTCTCAAAGTTCTCCCGATGTTTCTGGAGCTGCTTAAATAAGTTGGGGACGCGTATCCTCGGACGTCCATATCTCGCGGCGGCTATCCATGAAATTTCACAGGATCATTGGAGTTGTCAGACATGATTCTTTGAGGATAACTGACCTTGAATCATGAATCGCTTGCCAAAAGTCTTTTGTGAAAACGGTCTGAAAATGAAAGACCGTCGTATGACTGGCGTTATTAATATGTTTTTCCATCTCCCCCAACATTGAATCCGAATACTTATGTCATTTGAATCCACCAACCGTCGTCGTTTTCTCGCAACTGGTACAGCGGCCGCAGCGGCCGTGTCTTTTCCTATCGTTGCGCGTGCGCAAGAAGCCGCGAACCAGAAAGTGCTTAAAATTGGCCTGATCGGTTGTGGCGGACGCGGAACAGGTGCCGCATCCCAAGCCCTTTCCGCGGATCCCAACGTGCAGCTCTGGGCGATTGGTGATGTCTTCGCCTCACAAATCGAAAGGGCTTTGCAAGGGCTTAAAAAATTCGGCGGCAAAGTGGATGTTCCGGAAGCTCGTCAGTTCTCCGGTCTGGACGCCTATCAGAAAGTGATCGAAAGCGGAGTTGATGTGGTCCTTCTCACCAGCCCTCCGGGGTTCCGCCCGCAACATCTCCGAGCAGCGGTTGAGGCTGGCAAACACGTTTTTGCGGAGAAGCCCATGGCGGTTGACATGGCCGGAATCAAATCCGTTTTGGAGTCGGCAAAGATCGCCAAAGAAAAAGGCACCACCCTGCAACACGGTTATTGCTGGCGCTTTTCCCCGAACACGCGCGAGGGTTATGGCAAACTTCTTGCCGGCGAACTCGGTCGCGTCGTTTCGATTTACGGAACCTACTTGGCGAATGTTCCGAAGCCGTCCACGAACATCGACATGCGCGACAAGGCATGGGGCGACAGGGAATGGCAAATACGCAACTGGATGGGGCACGAATGGCTTTCCGGCGGTCCGCTTTTGGAACAGTGCATCCACACCGTAGATAAAGTGGCATGGGCCATGGGCGATGTCGCACCTATCGCAGCAAGAGCATCTGGTGGCCGACTCCAACGTTCCGATGATGGCAACGTTTATGATCATTACGATGTGGTGTATGAGTATCCGGGCGGCGTCATGTGCCACGTTGCACAACGTCAGATGACAGGCGCGTTTAACGAAGTGGTCGACCGCATCTATTGCGAAAAAGGCATGCTTGAAGCTCCGGGTCGCGTGATGACGAAAGACATTTCCGGAAAAATCACATGGGCGTATCGTGGTGAGCCGGCAAACATGTATCAGGTCTGCCACAATGAATGGTTTGCAGCGATCCGTGCCGGCAAGGAACTCAACGCCGGTGAGTTCATGGCTAACAGCACCATGTTGGGCCTGCTCGGCCGCGAGGCGGCGCACACCGGACAACGGATCACATGGGAACAGCTTCTGGCGTCCAACCAGGATCTTTCCGGGGATCAATTCGCGCTGTCCGATGCGCATCCGGTTTCTCCGGTTCCGGTTCCGGGAACGTATAAATTCAGTTAAAGCTGGATACATATCGGTAGGGTTTCCTCGCCGAGGAAACCCTGCGAAGCGCAGATTCCATGGATTGATCGCTTGCGGCGGGTTGATCGCTTCGCCGCGTGTGCTGTTCTCGGTAATGGCACTCACCCATGTCTGAGACTTTGAATTCACTTCTCGACCAAGGGGATGCTTTTTCATAGAAGCACATAGACATGGAAACTCATACCCACGAGCGTTCGAGCGGTTATGGAGAAGAAATAGCCTGCGTTCTGGGTCTTTTTTTTCTGGTTGCCGCGGCGGTCGTTGAAAAAATCAGCGGTACAAGTTGGTGGACACACGGGTTGTTTACGGGAGCGTATGTTTTCGCGGGCTATGAAGGGCTCAAATCCGCCATTGCCTCGTTACGCAAATGGGTGATTGATATTGATGGCCTGATGGTGCTGGCCGCCGTGGGCGCGGCGATTGTTGGCGCGCCGTTTGAAGGCGCGTTGCTGTTGTTTTTGTTCAGTTTCTCCAATGTGCTCCAGCACTATGCGATGGATCGCACGCATCACGCAATCCGGTCCCTGCTTAAACTGCGGCCGGATCAAGCGCTGGTGAAACGCAACGGCGGTGCGGTTTTGGTGAAAGTCGAAGAACTGGAGCTTGGTGAAATCGTCATTGTCAAACCGGGAGAGCAAATTCCAGTCGATGGCAAATTGGTGGAGGGCGATACGTTCGTAAACGAGTCCTCTCTAACAGGCGAGTCCATGCCGGTTGCGAAAACGGTTGGCAGTGATGTTTTCGCCGGTACGATCAACCAGAGCGGTGGCGTTGAAATCCAAGTGAAGAAGCGTTCCGAGGATTCCGCTCTGGCACGGATGGTCAAACTCGTGGCCGCGGCGCAGGCGGAGAAGTCTGGGACTCAGCGTTTTCTTGAATCCGCCGAGCAGTATTACGCAATAGGCGTGATCCTTTTCACCCTGGGCGTCTTTCTCGTGCCGTGGTTGTTTTTGGAGAAGGGCTGTTCGGAAGCGTTTTACCGGGCCATGACGGTGATGGTCGTCGCCTCTCCCTGCGCGCTGATCATCAGTACACCCGCAACGGTTTTGTCCGCAATCGGCGGGGCGGCACGGATCGGAATCCTGATCAAGGGCGGATCACATCTCGACATGGCGGCGACGATCGACATCGTGGCTCTCGATAAAACCGGCACGCTTACCGCAGGCAAACCATCGCTGACGGAAATCATCTTGCCCAGTGGCTTGCAATCGCTGGCGGGGCCGTTAGACGCGGATGCGCAAGCCATTCTGCGGGCGGCGGCGGCACTCGAAGCGCGCTCCGAACATCCCTTGGCAAGGGCGGTGGTGGATGCGGCGCAATACCTGAAACTATCGGTTCCGGAGGCGACCGCTTTCCAATCCGTCACCGGTCATGGAGCGGAAGCCACTGTGGAATCCACGCATTACATGATCGGCAGCGAGAGGTGGTTTCGGGAATCGGCAGCGCAGGGATTTGACGTGCTCGCCGCGCATGCCCAGGCCCTTCAGGCAAAAGGTCATAGCTGCGTTTGGCTTGGTGAGCGCAGTGGTGAGCAACTCTTGGCCAAAGCGGTATTGGTCATGGCGGACACCATCCGACCCGAAGCAAAAATCCTGACCGAGCAGTTGCACCGTCTCGGGGTCAAAAAAGTGGTCATGCTGACCGGAGATCATGCGCAAGTTGCCCATGCCATCGGTACCGAAATCGGGATCGACGAAATCCGGGCGGGACTCCTTCCCGAAAACAAACTGGATATCATCCGCGAGCTCAAGAAGGAGGGCCGTGTCATGATGATAGGCGATGGCGTGAACGATGCGCCCGCGCTTGCGACTTCGGATCTTGGCGTCGCCATGGGTGCGGCGGGTACGGATGTCGCCATGGAAACGGCGGATATCGTCTTGATGGGAGACCGTTTGGAAAATATTCCAATCCTTCTCAAGCATGCCCGGCGCGCGAGGCGGGTGCTGTTGGAAAATTTGATTTTTTCGGCGTCCGTGATCGTGACGCTGGTTGTCGCAGCCCTCGGCTTTTTACTGCCGCTTCCCATCGGTGTGATCGGACACGAGGGCAGCACCGTGCTGGTTTGCCTCAACGGATTGCGACTGCTGATGATCGGCCGGTCCAGATTATGATCTCCGGTCCAGCGTGTGACCGGATGCGCTGAAAATCGAAATCACCGTTCGCAGAATCATTTTCATCATCCCATAGACGATGGCGAAAACCAAAACAAAGAAACCGATGATGACGAATAGAATCACCGCGATGATCCCAAGCGCGATCCATAACGGCGCCCAGCGTTTATCGAGCACACGGATTTTGCCCTGCCAGTGCCGCCAATCGGTTCTCCAAGCTTGCCGGGGCTTGGAAGGATCCGTTTTCGAACGCGGCTGCACCGCCACGCCGTCGATCTCGACAACTTCGGCTTCAAGGATTGGCTCGTCCTGCTTCATCACATGGAAACCATACGTTTGATCCGGACGGATGCACGGAAGAATTGCAAGTCAGGTGGTACGGATCTTCATCCTGATGCCAAACCTTGAAAAACAGAAGCGGCCCGACCGATCATCCTCAGGAAAAACCCATTAACCCGGGGCATCTCAGTCGGACCGCTATTCTAAATACAGCACCGGATATGCCATTCTTTCAGGGTATGAATTTTTTTTCTATAGAAAATCAGTCCCAAACATAGCGTTCATCATAGGAAATTCGGTTTTTGGTCAAAAAGGCACGGTATTCTTCCTGAAAAGTCATTTTGTGATGATGCTCCTGTTGGGCTTCGATGTATTTTCGAACTGCTGGAATATTGGATTCACTCACGGCAAATGCACCATAGCCAGCTTGCCATCCAAATTTAGCAAGTGCTTGGCTTTGCGTTTTAAGCCATTTGGAAGAGGTCTTTTTTACGTGCTCCATCACGTAGCTGATAGAAATCGTCCGATTTAAATCGAGAAGGATATGGATGTGATCTTCAACCGAGTTGATGATGAGTGCAGGACACTCCATGTTTTTCAAAACGGTTGCGATGTAGGCATGGAGGTCTTTGCGAATAGAATCAAGAAGAAGGCATTCACGATGTTTTGTACTGAAAACAAGATGAACGCAGAGACGTGCGAGAGATTGGGACATGGTTTTAAATCGCCCTTTCAGGGCTGGTGGGGGGTGGGGGGATTATTCCTAGGGCGTTTTTCCTAGGGCGATGCCCTAGGCTGACATAGAACGCACCGTTGGCGCTAAAGAGATAATGATCGAACAGAGATCATTGAGCCAAGTTAGAAATATCCTAACTATAAAAGGGCGATGCCCTAGGCTGACATAGAACGCACCGTTGGCGCTAAAGAGATAATAATCGAACAGAGATCATTGAGCCAAGTTAGAAATAGGGGCTGTACTAGCTAAGGCTTACTGCTGAGACTGTTTTACCCAGTATTTTAGCTGCTTCAAGAGCATTTGATGGTTACCTCCATTGAAGCGCCATTCACACTCCTT
>JBIKNX010000133.1:0-7761 GCA_044358435.1 Luteolibacter sp. | reverse complement strand
AACCGCACGGAGTTTTACTTTGTGGCGGATGATGCGTCGCTGGCACTGGAGCGCTTGCAAAGCTCGCTGGCAGAAAAGGTCCAAGGGCATGAAGAGCCGTTCTATCGCCATGAGAAAGTGGATGCGGCAAGGCATTTGTGCAAAGTGGTGAGCGGGTTGGATTCAATGTTGCTAGGTGAAACGGAAATTTTCGGACAGGTCAAACAAGCCTATCAGGCCGCGCATGCCGCAGGTGCAACGGGTTCCATCCTCAACAGGCTGTTTCAGAAAGTATTCAGTATCGGCAAGAAAGTCCGCACGCAGACATCGATCCAGGAGGGTTCGACTTCGATCGGTAATGTGGCGGTGGAGTTGGCGGAGAAAATTTTCGGGCATTTGAAAAACAGCGAAGTGATGGTTCTTGGTGCGGGTGAGATGAGTCGTTTGACCGCACAGGCCTTGGTCTCTCGCGGGGCGAAATCGATCATTGTCGCAAACCGTACCCATGAGCGTGCGGTTGAGCTTGCTGAGGAAATGGGAGGTAGGGCCGTGCGATTTGACGATTGGTTGGAAGAGTTGAAAAAGGTCGATGTTGTCATTTCTTCGACTGGTGCGCCACACACCATCATTCATCGCAATGAGGTGGAATCGCTGCGACGTGCGAGAAAATATCGACCTCTGTTCATGATCGACATTGCCGTGCCGCGGGACATCGAGCATTCGGTGGGGGAGATTGAAGAGGTTTATCTTTACGATATCGATGCCTTGGAGCAGCTCGCCGAAGAGGCGAAAGTGCGCCGTGTGAATCAAATCATCGAGTGTGAGAGGATTATCGAAGCGGAGTTGTTGAAAATCATGCCCACAAGGGATTCCTGATGAATCCGGCACTTGAGACTTTGGTTCTGGCGTTGAAAGAGCACCGTGCCGATCAACGGAATATTCTGTTTCTTGGTGCGGAACCTCATCCGGATTTGCCGTCGTTAACGGCATGGCAACCTTTGAAGCCTTTGGCGGATGCTTGTCAGCGTTCGGGCATGGTTCTAACAGAAAAACCGGAAGGCGAATTTCCGACCGTGTTGTTTTTGCCGGGAAAGACCAAGGAAGAGACCCTGGTCGGTTTTGCGGCGGCGCATGGATGTTTGGCAGAGGGGGGACTTCTCATCACGGCCATGGCGAACACATCGGGCGCGGCGCGATTTGAAAAAGAGCTGGGCAGAGCGATGCCGCTGTCCTTTTCCATATCGAAGCACAAATGCCGCGCATTCGGGGTGGTAAGCCCCGAGGCATGGAATACGGAGTTGTTGGTGGAGTGGCAAAAGCTAGCTCAGCCGCAAGTGATTCCCGGAACTTCGTTCGTCACCCAACCGGGTGTGTTCAGTTCGAAACATATCGATCCCGGTTCATTGCTCCTCGCTAGGCATTTGCCGGCTTCGATGCGAGGAGCCGTTGCCGATCTCGGGGCGGGTTGGGGTTTTCTGAGTCAAGTGGCTTTGGAAAAATCGCCAGGCATATCACGTGTCGATTTATTCGAAGCCGATGCACGCGCTTTGGATTGTGCGCGGAAAAATGTTTCCGGAAATGTCCATTTTCATTGGCACGATGTGACCAAGGGATTGCCTGATGTTTATGATCACATCATCATGAATCCGCCGTTCCACACCGCGCAGTCGAAGGATGTGGATCTCGGGAAAGCTTTTCTAACTTCCGCCGCTGAGGCGTTGAGACGAAACGGAACCCTGCACCTTGTGGCGAACCGACAACTCCCTTACGAAGCGCATTTGCGCGAACTCGGGCTGCGCTCGCGTTCGATCGCTGAGGACCACGCCTACAAGGTTATTTTCGCTTCGAAGTAGCTGCCTTAATCTGCCAGCGACTGGGCGTAGATATCATCTGAGGAATTCAGAATGATGAGCATAGGCCGACAACAGACCTCGCAATCGTAATCATATTCGGTCGGCATCTCGGATTCCGGCGGAATGGCGATTTCAAACGTCTCAAAACAGGTCGGGCAGGTGACGGGGTAGGTGTCCATGGAAGTGACGAATGCCGAGTTTGCAGTGGAAGATCAATGATGGGTAGGGTCATTTTGATAAAATGACCGATGGTTTTTTTGAGAGCGCAAGAAAGGCGGTCGTTTCATCGATACGAGCCTACCTTTCTAGCAAAATCTTATCTCCCAGAACCACCAGATCGATCCTGCCTGAGAGGGTTTTATTCAGGAAAGGAGTGTTCTGCGACTTTGACTTCATAAAGTCCTTGGTGAAGGTCGATGTGGCCTCGGTATTGAAGAGCGTGAGATTGGCGGGTTGGCCTTCGGTGATGGTCGGAACTTCAAGTGACATCAGGCGGCGAGGCTCGGCGGAGTATTTTTTCACCAGCGTATCCCAGCCGAATTTGCCTTCCTTGATGAAGTGGTGATAGAGTGAGACCACCGCGGTATCGAGGCCGGTGATGCCATTGGGGGCGGAGACGAAGTCCTGGGATTTCTCGAAGGGGGTGTGCGGAGCATGATCAGTGGCGATCATGTCAAACGTGCCGTCAAGCAGACCTTCGAGCAGCGCTTCGTTATCGGCTTTTCCGCGCAGGGGCGGGTTCATTTTGTAGTGGGTATCGAAATATCCGATGTCCTCGTCGGTGAACAGGAGGTGGTGAGGCGAAACCTCGGCAGTGACTTTCACGTCACCGCGGGATTTCCACCAGCGGATGGTTTCCATACCCATTTTCGATGAAACGTGCTGGATGTGGATGTGGGCGCCGGTGGCGTGGGCCAGGCGGATGTCGCGGTCGATGATGATTTCCTCGGCGCAGGCAGGGGATCCGGCGATGCCGAGTTTGTAAGCGGTGGGTCCGTCGTTGAGCGCGCGCGGGCCAGCGAGTTCGGGAACTTCGCAGTGAGAGGCGAAGAACATTCCGAACTCCGAAGCGTATTGCATGGCACGGTAGAGCACGGAGGCGTTCAGGGTGGTATCGCCATCATCCGTGAGCATTTTCACTCCGGCGGCGCGCATGCCGTCGATTCCCGCCATTTCCCTACCTTCACGGCCTTTGGTGACGCAGCCGGAGGTGTAGATGGGGATTCGGGAGTTACGTTTTCCCGATTCAAGCACGGCACTGACCGAGGCCCCGGAATCGAGAGAGGGCGAGGTGTTCGGCATCATGACGATGCCGGTAATCCCGCCGTTGATGGCCGATTCCGATCCGCTGGCGATGTTTTCCTTGTGCTCTTGACCGGGCTCTCGGAAATGGACGTGAGCATCGAAAAAGGCGGGGCAGAGAACCTGGTTTTTGCAGTCGATGACCTTTGCTCCGTCTGGTGCGGCAATGCCCTTGGCGATTTTCTCGATCACTCCGTGGACGATCAGAACATCTGCTGAGAGGAGGTCCGGAGAGGATTCGGAGGCGATGCGTGCGTTGCGCAGAAGGAGGTTCACGAGCGGGGACAGTAAGTTTCAAAACGCAAATCTCAAAGCTCAAATTTGGATCTTCCGATCAAAGTGGCCTCAGGTCCTGTAGAACTCATCGGTTCGTGACTGGGCAGCATCTGCAAAAATACCCATTTATCGCGCAAATGGCACGTTGTTTGCTTTAAATTTCTTGTCGGTGAAGCCGTCAGATGATTTTTTGTCCCTGCTTCATTGCAAAACCAATCGCTAACCCGAATAAACAATAACTAAAATGGCTAAATACGTATTAGAATACCTCTGGCTGGACGGCTACACACCTGTCCCGAACATCCGCGGTAAATCCCAAGTTAAGGAATTCGCATCCTTTCCCAAGCTCGAAGAACTCCCTTATTGGGGCTTCGATGGCAGTTCCACTCAGCAAGCTCCGGGCGGTAGTTCCGACTGTACGCTCAAACCGGTGGCCATCTTCCCGGATTCCACCCGCCGCAATGGAGCGATCGTCATGTGCGAAGTGATGATGCCTGATGGCGTCACGCCGCATCCGTCAAACGCACGCGCCACGATTCTCGATGATGAAAACGCATGGTTCGGCTTCGAACAGGAATATTTCCTTGTCCAGGACGGCAAGCCGCTCGGCTTCCCGCAGGACGGATATCCTGCTCCGCAAGGCCCGTATTACTGCGGGGTTGGCTACAAAAATGTGGGCGATATCGCCCGCACCATCGTCAATGAGCATCTTGATCTCTGCATTGATGCGGGAATCAACCACGAAGGCATCAACGCCGAGGTCGCCAAGGGTCAATGGGAATTCCAGATCTTCGGCAAAGGTTCCAAAAAGGCAGCCGACCAAATGTGGGTTGCCCGTTATCTTCTCAACAGACTTTGTGAGAAATACGGTATTGATGTGGATTATCACTGCAAACCGATCAGAGGGGACTGGAACGGTTCCGGTATGCACGCAAACTTCTCCACCGCTTATCTTCGTGAAAAAGGTGGTAAGGCATACTTTGAAGCGCTCATGGCGAAATTTGCCGAGAATGTTGCCGAGCACATCGCGGTTTACGGTCCTGACAACCACCTTCGCTTGACGGGCCTCCATGAGACTCAGTCGATCGACAAGTTCTCCTACGGGGTTGCTGACCGTGGTGCATCGATCCGTGTTCCGCACAGCTTCGTGAAAGACGGCAAGTATCAAGGTTATCTTGAGGATCGTCGTCCGAACTCCCAAGGTGATCCGTATCAGATCGCTTCACGCATCCTCAAGACGATTTCCGAAGTCCCGCTTCCATAAGGTTGCGACAGACATGGATCTTGTCATTTCAAGCCGTCTTCCCTTCATGGGGAGACGGCTTTTGTCTTGCGGGTTAGGGTCTCATTGCAAGTTGCGCGAGTTAGAGCTTGCAACCTTGCCCGATTTGATGAAAACGCTCAGATTCAGCAACAAGGAATGGTAAGAACCGCACAAGATGAGGAATTGATCTTCACCGGGATACCCGCATCGCCGGGAATTGCGGTGGCGCCTATCCATGTGATCGCACGTGGCTTTTCCGCTCCTGAGATTTATGAAATTCCTGAAGAGCAGGTTGCGGAGGAGCAGTCGCGATTCAGGAATGCGGTGGACATCACCAAGAAGCAGCTGAGCGATTTACAGAATCGTTTGGAGTCGCTGGCTGGAAATTCCGAAAGTGAGATTTTCGAAGCTCACGTGATGTTGCTTGAGGATAAATCGCTTATTGACCGCGTGATGACCGCGATCGAGAAACGTCAGCAGAATGCGGAATATGCCTTCTATGCGGTGATGCAGAATTTCCTGGAGGCGATGCGCCGGATTCCCGATGCGTATCTGCGTGAACGCACGGCTGATATCGAAGACGTCTCTCAGCGTGTATTGCGAAATTTCCAGATCGATGAGGATAGCGGTCATCAGACTCCGGACGGAACCCATATTCTTTTGGCCTATGATTTGTCGCCATCCGATACCGCATCGATGAACCGCCGGCATCTGTTGGGTTTTGTAACCGAACAGGGCAGCGTGAACTCGCACACGGCGATTCTTGCCCGCTCGTTTGGAATTCCGGCAGTCGTGGGTCTTGAGGTGTCCGTGATTCAGGTGACCGCATTGACGCCGGCGGTGATCGACGGGTATTCAGGAAAATTGATTTTGAACCCGACGCCTGAGACGTTGGAAAAATACGCCGAGCTTGCAGCTGAAAAGCAAAAGCAAAGTAATGAACTCGATGCCAGGAAAAACGAGGCAACCGAAACGAATGACGGTCGGGTCATCACTCTCTCGGCCAACATCGAGTTTCTCGAAGAGCTCCATCAGGTCAGGGAAAGCGGGGCCAAAGGAGTGGGTCTGTATCGGACGGAGTTCCTGTTGTTGAACGGCAATGAAATGCCGGATGAGAATGAACAGGAAGCCGCCTATCAGCGAGTTGCGAAAGCCGTGGACGGCGAGATTGTGATCATCCGCACCCTGGATGCCGGTGGCGACAAGCTTCCGATCGAGCCATTGACGGAGCCGGAACCGAATCCGTTCCTGGGTTGGCGTGGGATCCGCGTCTCCCTGTCCCGGCCGGCAATGTTCCGAGATCAGTTGCGAGCGATCTTGCGCGCCAGTGCGCATGGGAAACTCGCCGTGATGTTTCCTCTTGTCTCCGGTTTGTCCGAGCTGCTTCGTGCTCGTGAAATGCTCAATCGTTGCATGGATGAATTGAGTTCCGAGGGAATCGCGTTCAATGAAAAAATTCCCGTAGGCGTGATGATCGAAGTTCCGTCCGCGGCGGTTTGTGCGGATTTGCTGGCTCCGCATGTCGATTTCTTTTCGATCGGAACCAATGATTTGATTCAATATACCGTGGCGGTTGACCGCGTGAACCCGCATGTCGCAGATCTATACAGGCCGACCCACCCGGCAGTGATTCGTTTGATCAAGCGCACGGTTGAAGCAGGCGAATCGCAGGGGATCTGGACGGGAGTCTGTGGTGAGATGGCTGGTGATATACGCCTTACCCCGTTGTTGTTGGGACTGGGTGTGGAGGAACTTTCGGTTTCACCAAAAATTCTTCCGAAAGTTGGGCAAGTGATTCGTTCCCTGAATTACGGACAATGTCATGCCCTTGCAGAAGAGGTTTTGAGAGAATCCCGTTCACAAAGAATTCTCGATATGAGTTTGGAGCTGGCGAGGCAGTGTTATCCGGATCTGATGGATTAAGTTTCGCGGCGGTGGAGTCCTGCCAAATTCACGGTCATCACGCTCTAAAAGGACTTTCTGAGATGCGATGGCAGGATGTTGGATTGTTCGCGGTATTTGGCAACGGTTCGTCGGGCAATGGTGATACCTTGTTTGGCCAGGGCTTTGGTGATCGCATCGTCTGAAAGGGGTTTGGACTGGTTTTCCTGCGATACGAGTTGCTGGATCGCTTCACGGACACCGGCATTGGAGACTTCCGCGCCACCCTCGGTTTGGTATCCGGTTGCGAAGAAGGCGCGCATTTCCATGAGGCCTTGTGGAGTGAGGATGAATTTTCCAGCTACGGCACGAGATACGGTCGTCGCATGGAGCTGCAATTCGTCGGCGATGTCGTTCATCGTCAGAGGCCGCAGATGACGTGGTCCTTTTTCAAGGAATTCGTTTTGTTGATCGATGAGTTTGTGAGAGATTGCCAGAATGGTTTCCTGACGCAACGAAATGGAACGGATCAGGCTTCGGCCATCGCGGATTTGATCGCGGAGAAACGCGCGTGCCTTTGCGTCGACACCGCTTTTGCCCATCATGTCTTTGTAGAAATCATTGATGCGCAGAGCTGGCAAATGCTCACCGGTCAGGCGTGCGGACCATTTGCCATCGTCGTTTTTTTCGATGATCACATCGGGCAGAATGTAGGGATTTCCGGTTGGATCAAACTCGCCGCCGGGGTTGGGTGAGAGTCTGCTGATGTTGGAGGCTGCCTCCGTGACCCGGTCCACGGTGATCCCCATGGCTTTGGCGATTTGTGGATAGCGTTTTCTGGCGAGGTCTTCGAGATGGTCTTTGACGATCTTGTATTCGACGGTTTCCTTTCCGGATGCGCGATCGAGTTGGATCAGCAGGGCTTCCGGAATGCCTGAGGCACCAACGCCGGCGGGATCAAAGGACTGGATCAGCTGAAGTCCTTCCCGGAGGTCTTTGAAGGTGGATGAGGAATTGAGACCGATTTTTTGCAACGGCTCATCCAGAAATCCGCGTTCGTTCAAAAAGCCCAGCAGTTCCTGAGCGGCTTTGCGAACCGAAGGCTCAACCATCGCGAGATCGAGTTGTTGCTGGAGGTGTTGTTGGAGGCTCTCGGGAGCAACGATGTTGTCATAAAGCCGTTGGCGGCGTTCCTCGTCTTCCTGA
>JBIKNX010000132.1:0-7786 GCA_044358435.1 Luteolibacter sp. | reverse complement strand
TGGTTGGTGAAGCAGTCGAGCACACGCAGTCCTTTGGAAAATTTGGCGACTTCGTTGTGGGCTTGAAGCTGATCGAGGTAAAGGCCGGTTTTTTGGCCATCCACGAGGTCGATTTCAAATTCTAGGCCATTGGCGTGAACCATGAAGGGTCCGGGATTTTCACCGAGGAGGAGTTCGATGGAGGGCTCCATACCCTCGGCTTTGCGCGAGCTCGAGTCGTTACGCAGGGTGATGGATTTTGGTGAGAGAATCTCGATTAACGCATCACGGATGAGATCTTTCCGCATGTCCATGGCAAGGGTGAGCGTTTGGACGGAGAGGTGATCTCCGTATCGGTCGACGATCAGGCCGGGGATGCCATCGGACTCGGACCAAACGATGCGGCACAGGGTTTCATCGAGACCCGGTGTTTCGTGGCGAAGATTGATCGCTTGTCGGATGCGGCGGACAAAGAAATCGGCATCGAGATCTTGGCGGCGACGTGAAAAGCGGCGAGCGACGATTTGGGAGGCTGGATTATAGATGGCTGATCCAAGCGGGCGGTCGCGAAAATCTTTCAAGGTGATGACATCTCCGGGCTGCGGATTGCCAAAAGATTTTTTGATTTCAGAGGCGTAAATCCATTCGTGACCATGAAAAATTCTGGCACGAGGGGCGATGATGAGACCGGGCATGGCGCGGAGACTAAGTCTCAAATCACAAATCACAAATCACAATTTTAAGATTGGTGAACGAAGTTGAAGTTGAGGGATTGACAGGTGATGCTTGGAACGATTGTTTCAAAGGCATGCGTGATTTGAAAGTTCCTGAATCTGGTCCGAAAAGAAAATTGCTGGATGCGACCGAGCGTTTGATCGTGGAGAAGGGTTTTGATCTCGTTTCCGTGCGCGATATCACAGGAGCGATTAAAGCGAACGTTGCAGCCGTGAATTATCATTTTGGCAGCCGGGAAGGACTGATGGATTTGGTCATGTCCCATGTGCTGGGAGCTGTTGATGCGGCGCAGCTTGAGGCTCTGGAACATCTGGCGCGTCTGGAGTCGCGCGGTTCAACCAAAGAAATTGTTGGGGCTTATGTGAACTCGGTCTTGAGCGCAGCGGGTCGGATTGGGATGGATCCTCCGTTTTTCCTGAAACTGGCGGGAAGGGTGATGGTTTTTCCAGCTGCCTTGATGTCGCAGACCTTGGTCAGCGGCCGAAAGCAAGTGAACGATGCTTTTGTCCGGGCACTTGCAGCAGTGCTTCCGCAAATACAGGTCGCGGACCTTGATGCGGCATGGGCTTTCTTCGAAGGGGGGCTCGGGCAGTCATTGGTGAATCTTAAAGCGGATGTGTCACCTTCGGTGCAAGCAGAGCAATGGATTGGTTTTGGGGTGCGTGGTTTGGCGGGTAGTGAAATTTCCCAAAAGGCGGATCAGGCGGATCGGGTGGATCAGGCGGATATGACCCATTTGTCTGATAAAGCCCGGGTCTCTGAAAATGAAAAAGCCGAAGTGGTGGAAATTGAGGAGATTCCGAAGCCTGCAAAAGCCCCAAAGGTGCGGACGAAGAAGCCTGAAGATCAATCGATGATGTTCGATTTTTAATTTCCTTGGGATTTGTCTGCTAAAAACTTGACAGCCTTCGGTTTTACGACAGTTTTCTCGCTCCGCGCGTTGGCACGTGTGGATCACCCAATCTTCTTATGAAAAAGGATCTCCATCCCAAATACCATCCAGTCGTCTTCGTTGACATGACCACTGGCGCACGCTTCGTCACCCGTTCGACCAAAACTTCTGATAAAAAGGAAATGATCGACGGTGTTGAGCATTCCGTAATCTCCGCCGGTATCACTTCCGATTCCCATCCGTTCTTCACCGGACAGAAACAATTCGTGGATACCGAAGGACGCATCGACAAGTTCCAGAAGCGTTTCGGAGCGGTCCGCCGCGTCGGCAAGCCAAAGGTTGGCTGAGCCACAGAACGGAAATATTGCGTTCCTCTCAAAAAAAACGATGTCCGAAAAGACGTCGTTTTTTTATTTAAGATCTCAGATTTTACTCCGTTCAACTCAGTCCGATCCCTTGGGCGTTGCATTTCATGACGATTCGCTAACGCTCGCTCCGCCCTCAGTCATTCAGCAACCACTTACTCACTTGCTCGCGAAACGCATCATACCCTGTCTCGATGTCACCAATGGCCGTGTGGTCAAGGGTGTGAATTTTGTCGATCTGATTGATGCCGGTGATCCGGTTGAATGTGCGATCGCTTATAATGAGCAGGAAGCGGACGAGTTGGTTTTTCTGGATATCACCGCCTCATCGGATGCGCGTGAGACGATGGTGGATGTGGTGCGGCGCACGGCTGAGAAATGTTTCATTCCTTTGACTGTGGGTGGGGGGATTCGTTCGGTGGAAAACATGCACGCCATGTTGCAAGCCGGGGCTGACAAGGTCGGGATCAACACTTCCGCGGTGACGAACCCGGACTTGGTGGATCAGGGAGCGAAGGCATTTGGCAACCAATGCATCGTGGTGGCGATTGATGCGAAGCGGGAAGCTCCCGGAAAATGGGGAGTTTACACCCATGGCGGTCGAACCCCGGTCGGGCTGGATGCTGTGGAGTGGGCAAAAGAGGTCTGGCGGCGCGGCGCCGGAGAAATTTTACTGACCTCGATGGATGCGGACGGCACGCAAGCGGGTTACGACTGCGAGCTGACGGCCGCGATTTCCTCGGCCATCGGGATTCCCGTGATTGCCTCGGGTGGTGCTGGAAATCTGGACCATATGGTCGAGGTTCTTGAGAAAGGCAAAGCGGATGCCGTCCTCGCGGCTTCGATTTTTCACTTTGGCATGCACACGGTGGGTGAGGCAAAGCGGCATTTTGCGAAACACGGTGTCCCGGTTCGTCCAAGTTTCAGAAATCCCGCCTGAATTGTTTTTCTTCCATTCTTGCAGTGTGCGGTCAGAACGCTAGTTTCCCAAAAATGAGCAGGCGCGCGAGAAGAAAAAAAGGAGCCGGCGAGAACCCTTGGCTAGGCAAGCTTTTGGTAATATTCGGTGCTTTGGTTTTGCTTGCGGTGGGCGCGGGTTATCTTGGTTTGCGAGCGTATCTCCATGGTGAGAGTTTTCGGAAATTTCTATCCCGCCAAGTCAGTTCCGTGGCTAAAGCGGATGGCGATTTTTCGCCGTTTTTATGGGATGGTTTGTCAGTCAAGACCGAGCGTTTTGAAGCGACGGGCAAGGGCTTGGTGAGTGATTTGGTGGCCGAGCGCATAGGCACGGAAATCGGTTTCGGTGGGATCGGTCGCGGGGTATGGGAGGCGAAGTCGACGCGGATCAGCCGTCTGCAAGTCAGTTTGAACATGGTTCCCCCTCCGTCATCTCCGGTTCCGTCCGATGCGGATGTTCCGGTGATACGGAAAAAATCGGAAGGCAAGAAGCAACCAGGCTGGGTACCGAAAGAGGTGGAACTGGAGTCGTTGGATATCGGACAGCTCGGACTCCAAGTCATCACGCATAAAGGCTTGGCTACGGCCAAAGGTATGAGTCTCAACGTCTTGCCGGCCGGTGGGAGGCAGGCGTATCGGGCGGAAATCACGGGCGGCAAGATTTCGGTGCCGGTTCCGATGGTGCCTGAGCTTCGTATCCGGCGCATTGAGGCATCTTATCGCGATCGCAGTGTTTTTGTCAGGCAGGCTGAACTGTCGGGATGGGAAAAGGGCCACATTTCCTTATCTGGCGAATCAAATTTTTCACAAAAAACTCATTCTTATGACGGAACGGTCGATGGTATTCGTTGTGATGAGGTTTTGAATGAAAACTGGGCGCGAAGATTGACAGGTGATCTGGGCAGTTCCCTCAAAGTCATCAAAACTCCGAACACACAGGTTTTCTCGGGTGAAATGAAAATCACCAATGGCACTTTGACCGCCCTGCCCATGCTTGATGCTTTGGCTGCTTATGCCGATACGCGCCGATTCCGGATTTTACCGCTCAACGACGCACGCACGAAATGGCGGGTGGCAAACGGTGAAATTTTACTCACGGATTTGGCATTGGGCAGTGAGGGGTTGATTCGATTGGAGGGCAGTCTATCGATCAAAGGTGAAAATATCGAGGGTAGCTTTCAGCTTGGTCTGGTTCCCGGAACCTTGGCGCGTATTCCCGGTGCGGAAACCCATGTGTTCAAAACCGGACGGCTTGGATTGCTCTGGGCGCCGGTTCGCGTGACCGGTACGCTTTCCAATCCAAAAGAAGATCTCACCCAGCGGTTAACCGATGCGGCAGGTGTGCGGATGTTCGAGATCCTGCCGGAAACGGGCGAGCAGGTTTTTAAATTTACCCGCAATGTTTTGGGCGAATCACCTGCCGATACGATCAACAAAGGGATCAAGGTCATCGAAAAAGGCGAGGAAGTCATCAAGGGGGCGGAAGGCGTGATCAAAGGGATTTTGGGTAACTGATCAAATTCGGAAAAATCTGGCGGATTGAAAGTTTACCGGAGAAAAGAAAGTTGAAAGTTGTGCGATTCATCAATTTAAGAAAAAATTCATTATGATTGAAAACAAACCGAAATTGGTTCTTGCCGTGGGCTTGCTGATTCAATGTGGCAGTTTTGCCTGCGCTTTGCCTGACGGCTGGAAGATTACGGAATTCGCAACACCTCCGGATGGTGAGTATCCGGCCGCGATTTCCGCCGCTGCAAACGGGGATGTTTACATTTCTTCGGATCGAAATGGGTCGTTGGGTCATAATCCGAAGTTTGGAAAAATTGTTCGGGCAACCGATACCGATGAGGATGGCAAGGCAGACAAGTATCAGGATTTTGTTCCACTCGTGAACAGCCCGCGCGGCGGGCATTTTGTGGGAGATACGCTCTATGTCATTCATCCGCCCTTTCTCAGTTCATATCGCGATACCGATGGTGATGGCGTGGCGGACGAGCACAAGGTGTTGGTCAAAGGTTTTGGTTGGGGTATCGAGCATCCTCGCGGAGCCGACCATACGACCAACGGAGTGCGTATGGGCATCGACGGATGGTTATACGTGGCGGTTGGTGATTTCGGGATGCCGGATGCGGTTGCGGCAGACGGCTCACGTGTGACTCTGTGGGGTGGTGGTGTGGCGCGGGTGCGTCCCGATGGTTCCGAATTGGAAGTTTATTCGTCTCATGTGCGGAACATCTGCGATACCGCGATCACGCCGACAATGGATCTGTTTTCACGTGACAATACGAATGATGGCAAGGGCTGGAACACCCGCTTCCATCATTTCGTGCCGATGGGAGATCATGGATATCCGAGATTGTATCAACACTTTGCCAACGAGACCGTGATGGCCCTCAAAGACTATGGCGGTGGCTCCGGGACAGGGGCGCTCGCGCTCAATGAACCGGGATTTCCTGCCGAATACCACAATGCGATTTTCACCTGTGACTGGACAACTGGAAATATCTATCAACATCCCATGAAGCCGATGGAGGCGACTTATGAGGTTGATCAAAACATTTTCCATAAATTGCCACGGGCGACCGATATCGATGTCGACGGTTCCTCACGCTTGTATCTGGCCGACTGGAGAAATGGCAAATTCAACTACGATCCGAAACAGCAAATCGGAATGGTTCACCAGGTGCTTCCACCGAATTGGAAAAAAACCGTGTTTCCAGATCTGAAGAAAATGGATGATCTGAAACTTGTCGGACAGATCGGATCCGACAGTGCGGTGATGCGTTTGGAGGCACAGCGGGAAATGGTCTTGCGCGGTCCGAAGGAAGTGTTCTCAAGCAAGCTTTTGGCATTGGCGGCCGATCAAAGCGCGGATGTGTTTGCAAGAGCCGCTGCCATCTTCACTTACAAACAGGTGTTCGGTGAAGCCGCCAACAAGTCACTCGCAGAGCTTGCTGGGAATTCCGAAATCCGTGAATATGCCCTGCGGGCGCTCGCCGACAGGAAAAGCCAGCTCAAGGGGGCGGATCCGGCAACGTTCGCCAAATACCTCAATGACGGAAATCCCCGGGTGCGAGTTCAGACGCTCAACGGTCTTGCCCGCCTGGATGCGAAAGATGCCGCCCCAGCGATCCTGAAATCACTCGCCGGAGTAAATACCGACTCGGGGAAAATCGATGAAGTGGAGCGTAGGATCGTTCCGCATGTGGCTGTTAAAGCGCTTGCAACAATCGGAGCGGAAGCCGCCTGTCTTGCGGCGGTTTCAGACAAGGCGACCCGCCCCCTCGCGCTCCGCGCGCTTCAGGAAATGCATACTCAAGAAGCGGTTGACGGGTTGATTGCGTTGATTGCTGAAACCAAGGATGCCGGGGCCGCCGAAGGCGCGCTCCTTGCTTTGGCCAGATTGCATTACAAAGAGGCGAAATGGGATCTTAATGAATGGTGGAGCACCCGCCCGGATGATAGGGGACCCTACTTTCGTCCAACCGAATGGGAGAAAACCGAGACGATACGGAAAACGATAGAATCGAATTTTTCAAAAGTTCCGGAAGCTCATCGCAGCGCTTTTATTTCCAAGCTGGCCGACAACCGTATTCCTGTCAGTTCGCTGAAACTTCCGGGTCTTGATCCTGTCATGCTCGCGCTTGCCGTCACTGAGTCCGATCAGGCAACTCTCGCCCTGCTCTCGGACGCCACCATGGATCAGAAGAGGAATTGGGATCAGAGAGTTCTCGCCTATCAAGCGTTGGGACGTGTTGAAAGCAAAGTTTCATTGCCACTGCAAGTGAAGACGCTCGCCGCATGGCATGATGCCAAGGAGTCCGGAGCGGCCAGCAAAGTGACGGATTTCGTGAATGAGACCCGCCGTTTTACCGAGGTGAACATTCTCAATGCGATTGGCAAAAAAGGTAGCGATACGGAGAGCCGCATCGCATGGAAAGCCATGCTCACCGTCTTGAATAGCCCGCTCGTCAAAGACCAGAACAAAGAGGATGTCAAAAAAGTTCTCGAGAAGAATCCGATGGAAGTCGGATTGTTTTTGGCGATCGCCGATATGGGACTCTCCGGCTTTGAGAAACAGATCGAGGCGGGGATCACCAGTGACAATGAGAAGACCATTGCCGCCGCCAAATTGGCCAAAGCCGCCGGATCTTCCTCCGCTTCGGGTGGTAAAAAAGTTGGCGAATCGAACATCGAAGAGGTCACCCGGTCCGCAATGAAAAACAAGGGTGATGTCATCCGTGGGGAAAAACTTTATGTATCACAAGGTTGTATCGCATGTCATGCGATCGATCTGAAGGCGGTGCAGAAAGGTCCATACCTCGGCGCTTCCGGATCGAAATTCCAGAGGGACTATTTGATACAATCCATTCTGGATCCCAATGCGGTGGTTGCGCAGGGTTTTCAGACATCGATTTTCACGATGTCGGATGGCAAGTCTGTCATGGGTTTTGTGACTTCCGAAGAAGATGGATTGATTCAAGTCCGCGATGTCGCGGGACAAGTCAGCACTCTCAAGCGACCTGATGTGAAAGAGGAAAAACATCTGCCTCAATCCATGATGCCGCCCGGATTAGCCAGCCCTCTTTCAGTCGGTGAGTTCACGGATCTCATCGAATATCTCGTCTCATTGAAAAACGTTGGCGGCTGATTCCGTTGACTAAAACCCCAAATCATCACAGAACACATTATGAAAACAAACATCAAGATCGCGGTCCTGGCATTGGCTGGTCTCGCATTCATCCAAGGCGCGCAAGCCGAAACCAAGCCTCTCAAAGCCCTGCTCATCACCGGAGGGTGCTGCCATGACTACAAGACCCAGAGCGAGTTGCTCAAAAAGGGGATTGAGGAACGCATC
>JBIKNX010000131.1:0-7799 GCA_044358435.1 Luteolibacter sp. | reverse complement strand
CTACCGCAGCTTCGAATTGCTACAAACCACTCTGTTTCATACACTTGGGAAACTACCGGAGCCGAAGTTCACCCACAAATTTTGCTGAAGAGCCATTTTTTTACCTTTCGTTTTTTATCTTTAGCCATCCGCGACTTGGAAAAGATCTCCAATGCGCGACGGTTTGAGCGAAACATCCGCGATTACACGCAGGTTTGCCACGCACGCCTTGGCATTCTCTGGTCAGCGGTTGATCGTTTTCGTGAATCATGCCGTCGTAAACGGCACTCAGTGAGAACTCGCAGCAGAAGCGCGATGCATTTTGTTCTTCATGGCGGCAACTGGGATTTTGCCGCGTCAGCTTCCCGTTTGATGGCACAGTTCACCCTGTTTCCCACCGATTCTGAAAACCTTCCGGATTCGGTGACGGCCCACCACCGGACTGCGTTGCAAAGATCACGTAATATTCGGCAAAAACCGCGGGGCATAAAATGGGAAATATCGCTTCCATTCAGAACGAGACAACCCCATGGCACGATGAGAATCAAAATGAACGAATCCTTCAAAGAGCACATCTCGAGTCCCGACATGATTGCGGGTTGGTCGGGGATGGGAAATGTTGGCTTGAGAGCGGTGAATTACATGCGTTCGAGCATGGGAGCGAAGGAGTTCGCTCGGATCGACATGAGCGATGAACTCATGCCGGAAGCAATCGGCGTGAAAGACGGGCTTATCATGCGCCCGGATCTTCCGGTAACCCGCCTGTTTTACGCATCGCAGCCTCCGGTGATTTTCGTGGAGGGCGAAGAACAGCTTCACGGACAAGCGGCACTTGCGCTCATGCGTGGAGTCCTTGATCTCGCACACGAATCAAAGGTACGGACGATCTACACTGCGGCCGCGTTCGCCATGCCGGTGAGTTGTGCCCATGATCCGCTGATCTTTGGAGCGGCCAATGATATCCTGCTGAGGGATCGGCTCGGGCCCATGGGCGTCACGCTTTTGAAAGATGGGCATGTATCGGGAATGAACGGCGCGCTTCTGGGATTGGCCAATGATTACCAAATCCCCGCGGCATGCCTGATGTCCACCATGCCGCAATATGCCCTGCGTCTCCCAAATCCGAAATCGTCCCGCGAAATCATCCGGTTTTTCGAAAGGGTGCTGGATTATACGGTGAACATGACCGGCCTGAACAAGGGCGTGCTTGAAATGGATGTGATCATGGGTGACATCGAAAAGCGCATCCTTGAGGCCATGTCAAAATTGACTGGGGAACAAGACACCGGCATCCAAAGGGAACAGACACCCAGGGAGGAAAAAAAGAGCAAGACGCCCGAAGGAGCCATGCTCAGGATCGAGCAACTCTTTGAGGAACTTTCTTTAAACAAATCCAAGAAAAAAGCCGCAAGACTCAAGGAAGAACTCGACCGCTGGAATCTCTACGATCTCTACGAGGATCGCTTTCTCGATCTCTTCAAAAATGGAAGCGACGGGACGGAATGATTTTCCCTCGGATACACGGAACGCATGACAAATTCCCTCAGACTGATGGCCTTTCACACCATATTTCTTAGCTCATGCAGCGGAGTGGTCTCGTTGAAAATGAATGGCGCCGCAGGTGCGGTCCAGGGCATCACGTTTGCTGAGGATCGTGGCGAGATTTACATTCCACTGGATGAGGCGGAGCGTCGGCTCAACCTGCGGATTTCCTTCCCGGGTCATCGCCAACCTTCCCGGAAACTGACTGATGGAACGCCGCTCATCTCGCTGAAGGAACTCGCGGAACTCACGAAAAAAGGGGTGAAAATTGTGCGCGCTGAATCAGGAAAAGATGTGAAAGTGAGCCGCCTCATCCGCAGTTTCGACATCATGGTCGGCGCGAAGTATGCGGAGATTAATCTAACAGAACAGCGACTGCGGGCATGGCAGGGAAAACGCCTTATCCTCGAAACCCGCATCAGCTCGGGGAGAGGCCGACGCGGAACGCCGAGAGGCAACTTCCATGCAGGACCCTACAAGGCGCGGATGCACTATTCGACACTCTACGACAACGCTCCGATGCCTTGGAGCGTACAAGTGAGCGGAAATGTGTTTATCCATGGTTTTTCGTCGGTGCCCGCGTATCCCGCCTCACATGGATGTATCCGGGTTCCTCTTGATGGAGGCAATCCCGCGAAATTTTTCCATGATTGGATCAATGTGGGAACCCCGATCAGCATCCATGATTGAACCGCCGCACCGGCGATCATCATTTGTTGGAAAACATCGGCAAATCACAGTCCTCCGGGATAGGTCTCGGGCAACTCATCCTCATCCCACTCGCTGATCGACTCAAGCGGCTCCAAAGCGCGCGTTTCATCCATGTGAATCATCACATCGAACTGCTTCGGCAGCGAAGTCCTGAAATAATGACTGTAACGCTCGGTTTCGGGCCGGTAGATCACCCCGATCGCACGCTGGAGCCGCTCCTGTTCGAGAACTTTTTCAATGTTTCCCTCCTCCCGAAGATCGATCCAGAAATCATCCAGTCCGGTATCGTGAAAAAGCGCCTCATAACTGCCCGGCAGTCCGGGCACAACCCGCCGACACTCGGCGGGATCACCCCAATTTCGGGCGGCGGTAACCGTTCCGGTGTAGGTGCTGAAACCGATGTTGAAAACGCGCGATCCGAATTGCTGCCGCATCAGTTGACCGACGTTCACCTCACCCCTTACAACCATTTCCGTTGCCCGCGCATCGCCCAGATGGGAGTTGTGCGCCCAAACGACCATTTTGCCCTCACCTTTGCCAAAATGTGATTTCAATGCGGCGAGTGTCCCGGTCATGTGCTGATCGCGGAGATTCCATGAACTGCGCCGGCCCATGAACATGGACCGGTAATACTCCTCCGCATTGACCACCAGTCTGGCATTCTGTTCGGCATAAAAGTATTCATCTTCCGCAGCCTTGCCATCCCTTCTGATCCATTCCATGCGACGTTCGCGGAGCTCCACGAGCTGTTTCACAACCGCAGCTTTGCATGGCTCGGCACCTCCGCTGGAAGTCATGTAGCCGTATTGCTGCGGATCACCGTTGAATTGTTCAAAGCAGCTGTAGCGATGACGCGCCCGATTGGCCGCCTCGGGATCGACCGCATCGAGATACTCGAGCACCGCATCCATGGAGGTATGCATACTATAAAGATCCATGCCGAAAATACCCGCGGTGTCCCGCCCGCTCCTATCGTCATTCCAGTCCTTCATCCAACCGACAAATTCCTCCATCACCGTGTTTCGCCACATCCAGGAGGGAAAACGCCGGAAACCGGAAAGCGCTTCGTTCGCGTTTTTGTCGTTGCCGCACCCGTTCACATACCTGTTTATCCGCAGGGCGTCCGGCCAGTCAGCTTCCAAAGCGACGATGCGGAATCCTTTCTCTGCAATCAGCCGCCGAGTCAACTTCTCACGCAAGGAGTAGAAATCATGCGTACCGTGCGAAGCCTCGCCGATCAGCACGATTTCCGAATCACCGATACAATCTAACAATTCATCATGGTCGTCAGAAATCGGCTTTGCCACCGAAGCGACAACCGATGGCGCGGAGGGTATGGAACGGGTGAGCATGACGGCTTGGGGGTTCAATATGCCAGAATCGATGACTGGGAAATATCGTCGAGGATATTGGTGACCATTTCCTCGTCCCCACACCTCACACAAATGTCACCCAACGAGATGATGCCGGTGAGATTCTTGTTGCGATCCAGAACCACCATACGGCGGACCTGTTTTTCAGCCATGAGGTCTGCCGCATCGCGCACGTCCTGATCCTCGAAGCAATAAACGACATTCGGGGTCATCACGTCTTCCACAGGAGTGGTGGTATCCAGACCCTCAGCGACCGCGCGAACCGCAATGTCTCGGTCGGTAATGATTCCCCGGAGACGGCCCCCATCGCCAACGGGGATGAAACCTGTATCCAACTCCCGCATCCTGCAGGCGGCTTCTTCAAGAGAGGTTTCAGGGCGGATCCATTCAGGATCACGGGTCATGATTTCGGCTAATTTCATATGTTCGGTTGTTTATGGTTTGGTTTGTTCAGTTCGTGGAAAGAGGTTGTCCGGATTTACACTCGGCAAGCAGGGATCTGACTTGATCGTCGCTTGTTTCCGAAAAGTCATTATACCACCTGCCCACCGCCCGGAAATATTCCGGTTCAAGCACGATGAATACTTCATCCGCCATTTCTCGAAGGCGCTCGGCCGTGATCGAAGCCGCAACCGGAGCCGCAACCACAATACGTCCCACACGCTGGCTGCGCAGCAGGGTGATCGCGGCGATCATCGTCGAGCCGGTGGCAATCCCGTCATCCACAAGAAGCGCCGTCCGGCCCTCGAGATTCGGGGCGGGCTGATCTCCTCGATAAAGATTCTCCCTGCGACGCAATTCCGTAAGCTCGCGCTCAACCACAGCCTCCACCTCCTCTTGACCGAGTCCGAGTCTCGTAATGAGATTACGATCAAGAACCTTGATCCCCGAGCCTGCGATCGCCCCCATTGCCGTCTCCTCAGCTCCCGGCACTCCGATTTTTCTAACAACAAGAATGTCAAACGGAATCCTCCAGGCCCTGGCGATTTCAGCGGCAACGGGCACACCTCCGCGAGGCAGTGCCAGAATGACAGGATCACGGTTTTTTACAGAATCCGGTATGATGCGTGCCAGTTGTTTCCCGGCATCCGCACGATCATGGAACATGTGTGCTGGAATCATTTGGATGGATTCAGATAGAGTTTAAACCACGAGGCGGCGAGTTCAGCGACCTCTTCGAGCTTGCCGATTTCCTCAAACAGATGTGATGCGCCTTCCACAACCGAGATCATCTTCTCACACCGCAGGCGACCGTAAGTCTCCTCGTTCCAGCATATGACCGCACGATCCAGCCCGCCGGCGATGAGCAGTGTGGCGGCCCGCACATTCTCCACACCGGTGGCGAGATCGGTTCTTCCGCCGCGTGAGACGACCGCTTCGATCGCGGGATCGTCAGCCGCAGCTGTTAGAGCGGCTGCCGCGCCGGTGCTTGCCCCGAAATAGCCGATTCTCAAACCTTTAAGCGATGCTTCTTCACGGACCCAACGGGTCGCATCGCGCAGCCGACCTGCCAAAAACGGAATATTGAAGCGCAGCTCACCGGTATGGTAATCTTCTTCCGCCTCTTCGGGTGTTAGAAGATCGAACAACAAAGTCGCCAGACCGATGTCATTGATCTGCTCCGCGACGTAGCGGTTCCGACCGCTTCTCCGGCTGCTCCCGCTGCCATGGGCAAAAAGGACAATGCCACGCGCTTTGGCAGGCACGACAAGATCACCTTTCAGCCGGGTCTTTCCACAAGGAATAAGGACTTCAACATATTCGGGAGATACGGCAGCCGGGTTGATGGTTTTGTTCATGAGGTCACCATGGCACGTCACCGGCGGTGTTTCACCGCATCCCTTGCAGATAAACGCGCATGAAATGAGCTCACGCGAGAAGGCTTCGGCTTCAGAAGATCAGTCTAATAAAAAACGACAAGCGGCAGCATACCCTCAAACTTATCGATGATGCCCGCCGTCCCACACAAAATCCGCCCATCCGTTACGTGGAAATGCGGAGCATCCGTAAACTTCATATTGTAGATTCAATGAGTCGGAAGGTTTCAAATCGTGCTGCTGAATGTGGCGGCAGATTCAAAACCCCATCCGTCATGACAATATAACAACCATAACCATATGAAAAAACACGTAACCATCGTCTCAGTTTTTCTGGGGCTCTCCGCAATCGCATTCCTTGCAAGCTCCTGCGGCTTGAAAGACGCGAATACCCACAAGATGGGACCTCCCGGCAAAGAGCGTGCCATGTTGGATGAGCAAATGCCCAGCAGGGCGAAGCATTGAAAACGGTCAACATGCCAACCGAAGAACGCCATGGGGTGACCCGTGGCGTTTTTTTACAATCCAGTCCACCGAATCCGAATCGCCGGAGACACCGCGCGAACTTGCCTGATGCCCTGCAAAATCCGAAGACCCATGGGCAAGACACGCGTTGATCCATTCGACAAGGATCCTGAGACTCTCCTGATCCGGTCTTCCCATGAATGAGCATGCCACCAAATTTCCCCGCGCGACATGGCAAGGCGCTGGCGCTGAAAAAACATTGAGACTCACAGGAGAGTGGACGCTTGATTCGGGTGAAATAGACGTGGAGGGATATGAGGATGGGGATTGGCCGAAGCGGTTTGTGACAGATGGCATCGGGCATTTTGATTCAAGACTGCCCGGCTACCTCATGGGCTGCTTCCGAGCCAAGAAAAAACAGCATGAGGGTTCCCTAGCAGGCCTGCCTGATAAATTGCGCGAATTGATGGAACTTGCGCTGAAAGTCCCGGATCACCATGGGACAGATAGACAAAAGGAGTGTTCCGGCAGACTTGCGGCATTGGGAACGAAGATGACATCTGTTTGGATGGCTTCCATTTCGCTGGTCGAATTCATCGGAGAAACCGTGCTTTCACTTGGTCGTTTTTTCACCGGGAAGGCCAGGTTCCGCAAGAGCGATTTCCTCACGATATTGAAGGAATGCGGCGCGGAGGCGCTACCCATCGTTGCGCTGATCACGTTTTTAATCGGTATGATTTTGGCATTCGTCGGAAATGCCCAGTTGGCGAACTTCGGAGCGGGGATTTATGTCGCAGATCTGGTGGGTATCGCAACCGTGCGGGAAATGGGAGTTGTCATGACCGCGATCATTCTGAGCGGGCGCACCGGGGCGTCTTTTGCCGCGCATCTCGGCAGCATGAACGCCAATGAGGAGATCGATGCCCTTCGGACTTTCGGCTTTGACCCGTTCGACTTTCTGGTTCTGCCGCGCGTACTCGCACTGGTGCTGATGATGCCTCTTCTAACCGTCTATGCGAACACCATCGGCATCCTCGGCGGGATGCTTGTCGCTTGGTCGGCCGGCATCACACCCGCGCTTTTCTGGACAGAACTTTTGAATGCGATCAGCCCCCGAAGCTATTCGCTTGGTGTGATCAAAAGTGTGTTTTTCGGGGCCACCATAGCGATCGCCGGCTGCATGCAGGGAATGAGATCCGGCAAATCTTCAGCCGCAGTGGGGCAAGCCACCACGCGATCGGTGGTCGTTTCAATTACCGCAATTGTGGTTCTGGATTCCGCCTTCGCGATCCTATTCACCCTCCTCGATATTTAGCCATGTTGGAAACGCTTCAGCCGATGAACAAGATATCCGTTCGTGGACTCACCATGAATTTCGGATCATTCGTTGTAATGAAGGATCTTGATTTCGATATCGCAGAGAAAGACATCTTTGCCATTGTCGGAGAGAGCGGATGCGGAAAAAGCACGCTCTTGCGGCACTTGATCGGCCTGATCGAGCCGGTGAAAGGATCGATTTGTTACGGAGGTGAAAACTTCACGGCCGCATCGGAGAGCGAGAGGATGAAGTTCATGGGTCGCTTCGGGGTGATGTATCAGTCGGGAGCCCTGTGGTCGTCCATGACACTCGCTGAGAATATCGCGATGCCCATCGAGGAGATGGCCGGGCTAACGGCTAGGGAAGCTCTCAATCTGGCTTGCTACAAATTGGCGTTGGTGGGCCTTTCCGGATTTGAAAACTATTATCCCTCCCAAATCAGCGGGGGAATGAAAAAGCGTGCGGGTATCGCCCGCGCCATCGCCCTCGATCCGGAAATTATTTTTCTGGCTCTTCAGCAAAATTTGTGGGTGAACTTCGGCTCCGGTAGTTTCCCAAGTGTATGAAACAGAGTGGTTTGTAGCAATTCGAAGC
>JBIKNX010000007.1:0-24447 GCA_044358435.1 Luteolibacter sp. | reverse complement strand
GAGGATGCGGATAATCTGCTCGTCGCTGAATCGGCTTCTTTTCATGTTGTGTTTCTGTGGTTGTAACCACAAAAACTCTACTTATCGAGTGTCCTGTTTTTTGGAGTCAGGCCATAACCACAAAAACTCTACTTATCGAGTGTCCTGTTTTTTGGAGTCAGGCCACTAGAAATTTACTTTTTCACCTAGGGCGGAGGATGCACTTAGGATTCGGTCTAGGAAGGGCCAAAGGGGTTGCCTCATAAGTTAAATTCAGTTGGGGGGCATACAAAAAATTTGGAAGGTCTAAGACAAATCGATGTATCTGACTTCAAGTTATCGCTTACAAGCTTTAACTCATTACCAATTAGCTTAAACTCTTTTTTTTTAAAGCATTGCTGCCTAATAACATGTTTTCGGTCAATGGGTGCTGAATCGAGCCATACGTCTCTCTTTTTATCATAGATCATCAAGGACGGTTTATAGCCATCGCTTACAAATACTACTATAGAGTGATCCGTTCTGGGAAGTAATTCAGGATCGAATGGTGTCCAATCGGTATTCATATAGTTATACTAGGAATCTGCCTTTAAACCTAGGAAGGAAAAAATACCTAAGGGTCGTCTACTGAAGAAGAAAAAGAAGGACTTACGAAAGGACGAGGCTTGCAGGATTTGTGGGAGTGCGTTGAGTTTTCTTGACGGCATTGGAAAAAACCAAGGTGCAGCATAGTGTCTACAAAAAGTGTCTACGGAGGTAAGATCTTTAAAAAGCGAAAGCCCCTAAGTCATTGATACTTAAGGGCTTTCATTGGTTGCGGGAGCAGGATTTGAACCTACGATCTTCAGGTTATGAGCCTGACGAGATACCTGACTTCTCCATCCCGCGTTTGGATGTTTCCGCCTTTCGGTGGACGCAAGAAGTAACCGCCTAACCCAATCACGTGCAAGGTAAAATTTTGCTTCTTCGTCATTTTTTGATTCAATCGCGCAACCGATGAGCTTGGCAGCAGACAAATATCGAATTCACAGTGAGGCTGAGTGGCGAAAGTTGGCTCAAAATCACTCCGATATCGCAACCGCTCTCACCGCCGGCCCGCGGCTGCGCAGAGATCGCGGTGAAAAGCATCCGGTCGAGGATTTCCTCTTCAATTACTACCCCTACCCCATCGCCCTGATCGAACAATGGCATCCCGGCTTCGGTAAGGTTTTGGAATTCACCGATGAGGAGGTTTTACCCATCCATCTGAAAAACCGCCGCTACCGCATCGATGCCGGCACTTGTTTTCTCGACCTCGCCTTGATGGACGAAAAAGAACGCCAAAGGCTTCAATGGATCCTTGAATTGTTGGAAGCCACCCGGCAACACGTTCCGAACTTCGCATGCCATGGACTGCATGAATGGGCGATGGTTTATCGTGCCGAGGAAATCCGCCACGCGGCGATCGCTCCGTTGCGTTTGCCACAGACAGAGATCGATGCTCTGGTCAGCTCGCGTCCCGTCACTTGCACGCATTACGACGCGTATCGGTTTTTCGCGAACCAGGCGAAGCCGCTGAACCGTCATCCGCTCAGTCTTGATACCCGCCACGAAAACGAGCAGCCCGGTTGCGTCCATGCGAACATGGATCTCTACAAATGGGCCGCGAAATCGATGCCGTGGATCGGCACCGGCTTGTTGTTAGAAACGTTTCTCCTCGCCGGCCAACTCCGCGATCTCGACATGCGTGCCAGCCCTTACGACCTCTCCGCTTGGAACGTAACTCCCATCAAAATCGAGAATCCGGAGGGACGGCGGGAATACGAAACCGAACAACGCCGCCTCGCATCACTGGCCGGCGACCTCCGCACCAAGTTGATCGAAGCGATCCGGAAAGTCGTTTCGAAAAGCTAAGCGCGCGCCTCCTCGAAACAAAACGGTTGTTTTTTCCTTTGGCGTGGAAATAGACTGCCCGGCAACCTTGCCAATCCGCAACCCATTCGCCATGTCGAAACGAAACGCCGCCAAGACCCGATCCATCTCCCCAGGCTATTCCGCCGCAAAACAGCGTTATGCCGATATGGGTGTGGATACGGATGCGGTCATGAGGAAACTCGCGACCCTTCCGATTTCTCTCCATTGCTGGCAGGGCGATGATGTCGGGGGATTTGAAAACACGGGCGAAGGACTGAGCGGCGGGATCGCCGTGACGGGAAACCATCCGGGAAAAGCCCGCATACCGGAAGAACTCCGTGCGGATCTTGATAAAGCTCTCTCCCTGATCCCCGGAAAACATCGGCTCAACCTCCACGCGTTCTATGGGGAATTCGGCGGGAAAAAAGTGGATCGTGACCAGATCGGGCCGGAACATTTCAAAAGCTGGATCGATTGGGCGAAGTCTAACAAAATGGGCATGGATTTCAACCCGACCTGCTTCGCACACCCGAAAGCCGCGGATGGTTTCACCCTCTCCCACCCGAGCAAAGGCATCCGCGATTTCTGGATCGAGCACTGCCAACGCTCGCGGGACATTTCCGCCGCCATGGGCAAAGCCCTTGGCTCGCCATGTGTGATGAATGTATGGATTCCGGACGGCTACAAAGACACCCCGGTCGATCGCGTTTCACCCCGCCAACGCCTCGAAAAATCCCTCGATAAGATTTTTTCCGAAAAGAAAAACCCCAAGCACATGCTGGATGCGGTGGAGTGCAAATTGTTCGGCATAGGCAGTGAGAGCTACGTTGTCGGTTCGCATGAATTCTACATGGGCTATGCGATCAAAAACCAAAAACTGCTCTGCCTCGATGCGGGCCATTTCCACCCCACGGAAACCATCGCTGACAAGCTCGGTTCCGCCCTGATGTTTGTTCCGGAAATTCTGCTTCATGTCAGTCGCGGCGTGCGTTGGGACAGCGATCACGTCGTCACGCTTGACGATTCGCTCCAAGGCATCGCTTCCGCCCTCGTCCGCGACAACCTCCTTTCCCGCACCCACATCGGGCTTGATTTCTTCGACGCCAGCATCAACCGCATCGCGGCATGGACCATCGGCACACGCAACACCTTGAAATCCCTGCTCATCGCGTTGTTGGAACCCGTGGCCCTGCGTGAGGCGGAAAAATCCGGAGACCTCACCACCCGCCTCGCACTCATGGAAGAGCTCAAATCCATGCCATGGGGCGCGGTCTGGGATCAGTATTGCGAAATGCAAAACGTCCCCGTCGGCATGGAATGGATGAAAGAAATCCGGAAATACGAATCGGGTGTTCTTTCCAAGCGGAAGTGATTTTTTAATCCACCTGAGTGGTTCTTGGTTAGCTTACGCTTGCTTCACCATTGACTACGCTACGCTCCGTCCAAGCCATCACGGCTTCGCCTAAGTTTTGAATGCTCGTCTACCCCGACACGTCGGGGTTAAAACTCGCTCTGCTTTCACCATTCACCATTCAATACTCCTCCTCTTCTTCACCGGGAACGGGAGGAATCACATCTTCGCGTTGGAGCAGCCTTTCCAGATCGAGGTCTTGAATGAGATCCGCAGGCGTCCCACGAACGATGGATGCGTAGGGCACGATGCGATCCAGCTCGGCAATCGCGCAGTGCACCATTGAGGAGACGATATCCGCATCATACTTCTCGCGTTCAAAAAGATTGGTCACGCGAAACACCAACATTTCACGGTCGAGATCATATTCAAAGCCGCCCAGCGTCAGCTGCTTGTTGGCACGCATCAGAAGCTCAAGCAGCGCGGGCATCTGCGGCTCGGCCACAAACATCGGGCTCTCCGAAACCACGCTCAACGCGTTCAATTCGGGAAACGCCTGCACCACCAGATCCACCCGGGTATGATGCGCTTCAAAGCCGGCACGCAACACCTCGCGACCTTCGACCAACTCGGTATGCCAGCCGTTTTTGCCGAAAACTTCCTCCACGGATAATATCTGTCTTGAATGCGGTCTCATGCGTTGCGCCGAGATACTCGCCCAAGCACCGCCTTGGCAAGCAAGCTCCGAAACTTTCTATCGATCGGTTTGAGGGAAAGATGCAGCCCCGAGCTCTTCTCCTCGTTGTAATGCAGAGTCAGCCACTTTTCATCGTCACTGATTTCCGCCGCAGCCATTTCCTGCCAGAGCACGATTCGCAGGTTTTTCGAAGGAAAGAAAAACGGAAAAATCTCCAACCCAAGCGGAGTCAAAATCAGATACGCATGTTTCGCCAAATGCCTAGCGAGCCAGAAACAACCCGACGCAAAACCGATACATGGCAGTGCCCATAGCGGATGGGGAAGCTCCGGATGATCCCCCCGATACAGCCCAGTAGCCACCAAAGTGACCGCCGCACCGATCCCGACCGCACCCAGAACCGCAAAGCTGACCGCCTGCCCGGATCGGGTGAATCTCAGTTCCTTTTGCGGTTCAGCGACCATGAATCAACGGTCTACGTCGGAATCCTCCGACTCCATGCGAGCACCTTGCTCATCAAAAAGGATAAAGTCATCCCCGTCTTTCCGACGGCGCCATGAGTTGAGTGAAATCACAATGCCGAGCCCCATCAGGATGAAGGTCGCCTCCAAGAAAAACGGGGTGGAAATCAAACCTGCGGCCAAACCCACGCTCTCTCCCACCCATCCCGGAACATACCGCCAAAACGCCAGCAGACAGATCACGGCTGACATGAATAGAAAGATGATCCCTCCCCCTACAGCGATTTGCCTGACTCGATTCTCAGTGTTTGACTGCTTTTTCATCGCGGAATTTCACAAAGCCTAATCCAAATCCGCTCGCCATCCAAACCCTAGTTTGAAAAACATTTCCGAAATCCTTTCGAGACTTTTTGAAACATGCTTTGATTTTCACCATGAGACGCGAGATCGACGCCACACAGACCCTCGACCAGATACTCCGGCAGGAAATTCTTTTTGCGCGCGAACGTGTCTATCACTTCTCAAAACCGACGCCCTTCGAGCAACTCGATATTCCGGGCCTGGATTTTGAACTCTGGGTGAAACGCGAAGACCTCTCCCCCATCAAAGCATACAAATGGCGCGGCGCCGCCAACCGCATGGCCACACTCGATGAACTCGAAGCCAGACGGGGGGTCGTCACAGCCTCCGCAGGAAACCACGCCCAAGGCGTTGCCCTTGCCGCCAAACAACTCGGTATCCGCGCGCGGATTTACATGCCGCAATCCACCCCGAAAGTGAAACAGGACGCGGTCATCAAACTCGGGCAGGAATACGTTTCCGTCCACCTCGCCGGGGATAGTTACGACGATGCCGTCAAAGCCGCGCGCGCCGATGAAGCCTCGACCCGATCCACTTTCATCCATGCCTATGACGATATCCAAGTCATGGCCGGACAAGGCACGCTCGCCGATGAAATTGTCCTGTCTGGCAAAGGCCCTTTTGATGTGGCCTACCTTCAAATCGGCGGCGGTGGCATGGCCGCTGGCGTTTCCACATGGCTCAAAGCTTACTGGCCCGATATCGAAATCGTCGGAGTCGAGGGCGAAGGACAAGCCTCCATGACCGCTTCCGTTCAGGCGGGAAAGCCCGTCAGCCTGGATCAGGTGGATCTCTTCTGCGATGGCACTGCCGTCAAACAACCGGGCAATCTCCCGTTTGAAATTTGCCAACATTCCATCGACCGCTTCATCACGGTCAGTAACGCTCAAGTCACCAAAGCCATCCGCACCTTGTGGGATGGACTGAGATCGATTTCCGAACCGTCAGGTGCCATGGGCCTTGCCGCCGCACTTAGGGAAAAAGGAAATCTTAAAGGAAAAAAAGTCGTCGTCGTCCTTTGCGGAGCGAATATCGACTTCCTGCAAATCGGCCGCATCGCCCAGTCCGAAGGCGCATCATCCCGATTCAACCGGACGATTCGTGTCCAGATTCAGGAAACCCCGGGAACCATGCTGAGGTTGTTGGACTCGTGCCTCTCACAAGTCGACATCACCGATTTCCAATACGGGAAAATTGATTCCAAAATCGCTTGGCCGGTTTTTTCTCTCGCCGCCGAAAAACCCGAAACCATCGATTCGGTCCTGACCAAACTTCATGAAAACGGCTACACTTGGCAGGATATCAGCGGAGCGACCGATGTCGATTTCCGCGCGATCCCGATGCGCAGCGATCTGCTCTCCCACCCCGCTTTTCTCAGGCTTGATTTCTACGAACGGCCGGGCGCATTGCACGATTTCCTCGCCAAGCAACTTACCGGCAATGAAAACCTCAGTTACTTCAACTACCGTCAGTCCGGCGAGCGCATCGGGCGTGCCCTGATCGGATTGGATTTTCCCTCCTCTTTCGAACGCGATGCCTTCCTGATGTCACTTCCTCCGCATGGAGAGGGTTATCGTCTCTGCCAAGCCATCGATCCTGAAACTTCTGCCCGCTTGTCCGGAGCCTTGATTTGAAAACCATTCCCATATCGGCTCAATTCCTCTGGACAGCCCATACCTCCCTGACAAAACTCCGCATCTCTCTCACAATTCTTTTTACAACCTCACTCAGTAATGCGGACGGCAATTTTCGGTGACATCCACGCAAACCTTGAAGCTCTTGAAGCTGTTTTGGCCGATGCCAAGCTGCAAGGCGTCACGCAATTCGTCTGCCTCGGAGATGTTGTCGGTTACAACGCGGATCCGGTTGCCTGCCTCAATCTCATCCGCGAGATGAATTGCCCGACCGTCAAAGGAAATCATGACGCGGACGCATCGGAAGACCACTCGCTGGAAAACATGAATCCAATCGCCGCCTACGCGCTGCAATGGACCCGGGAACAACTCGATGAGGATCAGCGTCTCTGGCTGAAACGCCTCCGCATGGTCCGACAGGTAGCGGACTATACCGTCGTCCACAGCACCTTGGATCAACCCGTCAAATGGAATTACGTCACCAACCGTTTCGACGCGATGTCCAATTTCTCCTACCAATTTACCCAGCTTTGCTTTCATGGGCACACCCATGTTCCCAGAGTTTATATCAAATCCGACAAAGTCCGCGAAGTCGCCGCGGATTCCATCAAAATCGAGCCCAACTACAAATATTTCATCAACGCCGGCTCGGTTGGCCAACCCCGTGACGGAGATCCTCGCGCCTGCTATGTGATCTATGACAGCCAGAGCAACATCATCGTTTTTCGCAGAATCGAGTATGACATGGCGACCACCCAACAAAAAATTATCGCCGCCGGACTGCCTGAAATGCTGGCCGATCGGCTCGCAGAAGGTCGCTAAACCGCCAACGGCGCTCCAAACCTGCGCCTGAGCGTGGAACATAGGAAACAATTATGTGGAACAAGGTTTCCGGCTTGACGCTGGTCGGCTTGCCTCAGATGCTTGTCGCCTTCCGTCCAGATAAATCATATTGAGCCTTTTCCATGTTTTAAAAAAAATTAGAGAATCTCATATAAATCTTTCCAGACGTCAGCTTTTTTTCAAATCAACTCTCTGAATTTCAAAACTTTATCTTTTTTATAAACTTATGTTTAAAAAACTTTTTGGAAACTTGTTTTCCAGCGATATCGGAATCGACCTCGGAACCGCCAACACTCTCATCAACGTCAAAGATCATGGGATCGTCCTCCGCGAACCCTCGGTGGTCGCAGTCAAAGCCGGAACCAACGAGGTTTTGGCAGTTGGTGATGATGCGAAACGCATGCTTGGCAGAACGCCTGGCAACATTGTCGCGATTCGTCCTCTCAAAGATGGCGTCATCGCCGACTTCGAGGTCACACAAGCGATGCTGCGCCACTTCATCCGCAAAGTGAACAAGGGGCGCCGCAACAACCCGCGCGTTCTCATCGCCATCCCTTCCGGCATCACCGAAGTGGAACGTCGCGCCGTGCGTGAATCCGCCGAGCAAGCGGGTGCGCGTGAAGTTTACCTCATCGAAGAACCCATGGCAGCAGCCATCGGTGTCGGTCTTCCGGTCCAGGAAGCATCCGGAAACATGATCGTCGACATCGGCGGCGGCACGACGGAAGTCGCACTCATTTCCCTATCAGGAATCGTTTACGCGCGTTCCGTCCGTACCGCGGGAGATGAGATTGATGAATCGATCATCCAATACATGAAACGCGCTTACAACCTCATGATCGGTGAGCGCACTTCAGAGGATATTAAAATTCGAATCGGCTCAGCCGCTCCTTTGCCGAAGGAAATGACGATGGAAGTCAAAGGCCGCGACCTCGTGGCCGGTCTCCCAAAAACCATCACCATCACCTCGCAGGAAATCCGTGAGGCGATGTCAGACCCGCTCAGCACGATCGTTGACGCGGTCCGCACCACGCTTGAACGTTGCCCGCCGGAGCTCGCTGCGGACCTCGTGGACAGAGGCATCGTTCTCGCAGGTGGCGGCGCCCTCCTCAAAGGCCTTGATCGTTTGCTGCGCGAAGAAACCGGCTTGCCCGTTCACGTGGCGGAAGATCCTCTCAGCGCCGTGGCGGAGGGAACCGGAAAGGCTCTTCAGGAAATCGCCTTCCTCAAGCGCGTAACCAACACGGATCGCTAAGCCCTGGGCTTGTGCTTTACCGACCCATGCAGCTTCCGACCCACCGGTCATGAAACCGCTCAACCTTCTCGCACTGCTTCTCTTTCTCGCGGGAGCAACGTGGGCTTTAACAAGAAGCGAAAGATTTGTTAGAGAGATTCAGGTCGTTTATTTCAAAATCATCAGCCCGACTCTAACAGCGGGTTCGGCACTGGAAACCAAGGCCCGCAGATTTCTGGATGAAACGGAAAATTCCAAATCTCTGGAAACCAAACTCAATGCCATCAATGGCGAGATTGGAAGACTCCGCATTATCGAATCCCAGTTCGCCGCGCTCAAACGGGAGAACAAGGAATTGCGCCACGCCCTGGATTTCAAAAAAGCCACCAACTTCGATGTCGTCGCGGCACAGATCATCCGCCGTCATCCCACCACTTGGTGGCAGACCATGGAGATCGATGCCGGAGAAGACCGCAACATCGGGATTCAACTCTCCGTTCTCTCCAACGAGGGTCTCGTCGGCATCATTGACCGCCCGTTTGCCCATCGCTCTTCCGTGCTCCTCATCACCGATGAAAAATGCCAGGTCTCGGTTCGTGTGGAAGGCACTCCGGAAGTCGGCATCCTCAGCGGTCAGCGTGGCAAATTCGACAACAACCCGATTCTTCGTCTTCGCTTTCTCTCCAAAGAAGCTTCGCTAAAAGCCGGTCAGCGGGTTTTCACCACGGGTCGTGGTGGCATTTTTCAATCCAACATTCTCGTTGGAACGATACTCTCGGTTGAAAAAGGCCCGATCGACTCGGAAGCCCTCGTCGCACCTGCCGTGAACTTCAGCGACTTGGGAACCGTCTTCGTCGTCCTTTCAGAAACCCCATAAACCTCAACCGCTTGCTTCGTTACAATCTCAGCACCGTAGTCCTTCTGCTCATCGCCTTCCTGGTGCAGCAGTTTGTGCCCGCGTTCACCGGACTCAGCCATGCGCGCATTTTGGTCGTGCAGCTCGTATTTCTCTGCTGTGCGGTGACCGTGACGACGCCAACCATGCTTTTATTGGCATTTGTCGGCGGCATTTTGTGGGATGCGCACTGCTACCTGGCTCCCATCATCGCGGACCCTGAAGTCTATAGCCAGCCTGTGGAGTCTCTGCGTTTTGGTTACTCGATCTTGCTTTTCGGAGTCGCGGGATTCCTCATGCAGGGCCTCAATCCGATTTTCCGCCAGGGCAAATGGCACTTCTCCGCGATCCTCTCGGGCATCGCCATTTTCCTTTATCTGGCAGCAGAGTTCATTCTGATCTCCTTCATCAGGGGGGAATTCACCATTTCACGATCCATCCTCAGACTGATGTTCTATACCTCCGCCCTGACCCTCTGCGTTTCGCCTCTCATTTTCTGGATACTCTACCAAATCGCCAAACTTTTTGATTACCCCCTCTACCCTGAGGCAAGGAATTCAAACCGCCGGCCCTAACCCCATGGAACCCAAATACAAGTTCAGACTGTATTTTCTAACCGCCCTCATATTGGTCGGTTTCGGGACTTTGCTGTCCAGGCTTCATGAGTTTCAAATCAACCGCAAAAACGAATTCCAAGCCCTCGTTCCGGGCAACCGGACCGTCACGATCCGCGAACCCGGAATACGCGGCGAAATCACCGACCGCAACGGAATTCCCCTCGCACGCAATCTTCGCAACTATGTCGCGACCCTGAACCTCGACGAAATCGTCAACGCCTATCATTTGCAATACGATGGCATTCCGACCATCCAACGCCTGACCAACGAAGCCGGGTTGCCGCGAAAAACGAAAGACAAGGACATTGTCAAGATCGTCAATGAATCGACCATCATACCCCTGCAACAACTCAGCCTCGCCAAAAATTACAACGCCTCGGCCCTGCGCACCCATTACCTCACCCACCGCGGTTTGGTCCCCTTCACTTACCGCTCGGATCTGACATATGAGGAGTTTTCGCGCATTGCCGAAAGAAATCTCGAATTTCCCGGTCTCACACTGGGCATCCGTCCGCAACGCCAATACCCCTATGGCACACTCGCCTCACATGTTCTGGGTTATTTGAAACAATGGGAAAAGGGCGATATCACATCTGCTGACAAACGTGCCTTCAATCACTTCATCGGCGATGAAAAGGGAATCGCCGGAGTCGAGGCGACGATGGACTCTTATTTGCGCGGACCCGAGGGAATCAAAACCGTTCTCAAGGATGAAAAAGGCCGCACCGTCGGCATGCTTGATTATACCAAACCGGGAATCGGCGCCAAAGTCCAACTCACCATCGACGCGCGTATCCAATATCTGATGGAAAACGCCCTACGCCGCGCCGGGCGGGCTGCGGGAGTCGTTTTGGATGTCCGCACCGGCGAGGTCCTGGCCATGGCCTCTGTGCCGGATTACGATCCGAATGCGTTCATTCCCTCGATCTCGAGTGAGAAATTCAAAAGCTATACCTCGAAACCACAGCTCTCACCTTTCACCAACCGCACGATCACCTCATTCACTCCGGGCTCGACCATGAAAGTACCGACCGCGATTGCGGGCGCGATGAACGGGATGGCCACCCGTAAGTTCAGCTGTGAAGGCTTCGTGCCTTACGGGAACCACAATATCGGTTGCTGGCTGTGGAACAAAAGCGGTGGCAGACATGGCAGCCTCACCCTGCCACGAGCACTGCAACAATCCTGCAACCCCTACTTCAACAAGCTCTCGAATGAAATTAAATGGGAGGCGATGGTGGATGGTTTTTCTCTGGTCGGACTTGGCAGGAAGACGGGAATCGAACTTCCCAATGAAGATCCCGGCATTCTGCCCGGCTCCCGCGCATGGCGCGCCGCCGTGCCCGGAGCAGTCATGACTCCCGCGCTCACCGCGATGTTGTCGATCGGACAGGGCGACACTATGGCAAGCCCGTTGCAACTCGCTGCCATGCTGGCCCCCGTCGCCAACGGTGGAAAATACTACCAACCCCGTATCGTCAAAAAAGTCGTCGCTGCGAATGGAATGGTGAAGGTTTCCGATTTTCCAAAACTTGAAGTCGATCTGCTGACATCCGGGATCAAGGACAGCGATCTGGCACTCATCCGCGAGGGTATGTGGAAAGCGGTCAATGAGGCGGGCGGAACCGCAGGCAAGGTACGGATGACGAAATACGAAATCGCCGCCAAAACCGGAACCGCCCAAACTGTGGACAATGGCCAGAAATCCAATAACTCATGGGTCATTTCCTTCGCGCCTTTTGACCAACCGCGTTACGCGGTCGTGATTATGGCGCAGTCCGCGGGTTCGGGTGGCGCCGTCTGCGGCCCGTTGGTAAACATGATCTACAGCGGAATTTTCGCCCAGGAAGAAGGGATGCGTCTACCTCTCAAACCCCAGAACGAATATCCCGGACACCTTGAAAGAATCGAGGCCATCGAACCCGTCAAAGACGTTCTTGCCGCCATTCAGGCGACGGAAGCGCCCGCTTCAAATCCCAACCGATCCAAAGCCGCTGGCGACGACCTCGGCGAAACCGGCAACGAAATCGGTGATATTTTACCCACAAGCACTCCATCAACATCAACCTCTGTCATTACTCCAAAACCAACCATTACCCAAGAAACCGATCGTGAGGGTCAAGTGATCCCTCGCGCCACTCCAGTCTATGAGTGAAACCAACCCAACTTTTCATACAAAACATTCCAACCTATACCCATCGTGATCAAAAAAATCAAAAGACTACTCGGAATCGGAAATACCGATCCATCCCAAGGCAACACCATCATCGTCAACGTTGAGAAACTCGAACGCCGCGTCGCTCTGTTAGAAGACGGCGTTCTGGAAGAATACACCGTTGAGCGGGAGGGCGATCAAAACATCGTCGGTGGCATTTTCAAAGGCAAAGTCAAAAACATCGAACAAGGTCTGAAGGCCATGTTCGTTGACATCGGCCTCGACAAAAATGCCTTCCTCCACTTCTGGGATGCCATTCCCGCGGCACTCGACGGAGGACTGGAAGAAATCGAACGCCAGGGATCGAAAAAAAACCAAAAGAAAATCACTTCGAAAGATATTCCCAGCATTTACCCCGTGGGATCCGAGATCGTCATTCAGGTATCCAAAGGTCCGATCGGCACAAAAGGACCCCGCGTCACCACCAACATCTCGCTGGCGGGTCGTTACCTGGTACTCATGCCATTTACCGAACAATTCGGCATTTCCCGCAAAATCGATGATCCGCAAGAACGTCAACGCCTGCGTAAAATCGTTCAAAATCTCTCCGTCCCGGAAGGCATGGGCATTATCATGCGCACGGTTGCCCAGGGAACCCGCGCCCGTCATTTCGTCCGCGACCTCGCGATGCTGTTGGAGCAATGGGACAAAATCGACCAGCGCCGCGCCAACAACCCGGCCCCGTGCTGCGTTTTCCAAGAACCCGGATTGATCGAAAAAACCGCCCGGGATTTCCTCACAGATGAAGTGGATCAGGTCATTTGCGACGACGAACCCACGACCGAACTCATCCGTGAAATCGCAGGAAAAATTTCACGCCGTTCAAAACGCCGCATCCGCTACATGCCTTGCACCTCTCAGCCCATTTTCGAGAAGGTCAACATTCAAAAACAAATCGACGAGGCATTCTCCCGCCAGGTCTGGCTCAAGTGCGGTGGCTACATTGTCATCGATGAAACCGAAGCTCTCATCTCAGTCGACGTCAACACGGGCCGCAACCGCGGCTCCAAAGATGTCGATAAAATGATTCTCCAGACCAACATCGAAGCCGCCGAGGAAGTCGCACGCCAGCTCCGCCTCCGCAATATCGGTGGCTTGGTCGTGGTAGATTTCATCGACATGCGTCATCGCAAAGACCAGGCCGCCGTTTACAAGGCGATGAAAGAGCGGGTCAAACGCGACAAGGCAAAGACCCAAATTCTCCAGATTTCCGCCATCGGCCTCATGGAAATGACCCGCCAACGCTTGACCGAATCGCTTCGTGATTCGATGTATGAGCCCTGCCCTTACTGCCAAGGCCGCGGTCGCGTCAAAACCCCGATGACGATGTCCATCGAGATCCAACGCCGCCTCAACACGATCATCCAAACCCATCGCGAACAGGTCGGCGATCTCATCGTCATCGTCAACTCGGACGTGTTGAACCGCTTCAAAAAGGAAGACGCGAAAGTTCTTGTCGAACTCGAGCGCTCACACGCCGGACGCCTCATTTTCCGCTCGGATCCAACGCTTAACCGCGAACGCTTCGCGATTGTCGACGCCGCAATGGACAAGACCATCGACCAAGGCTGATTTAAAACTTGATAGGTGATTTCATGTGGTAAATAGTTACCACATGAAATACACTTCCAATCTCAAGCGCACGAGCATGTCGCTGGATACGGATACTCTGGATTCGATCGAATCACTTGCCCAAAAATGGCAAACTTCAAAATCCGAGGTTATACGCCGCGCAGTTCGTAAGATCAGGGAAGATGAAGCCATGAAAGCCGCTCGCATGACTCCTGTCCAAGCCTTGGAATGGTTGCAGGAAAACGGCATATCGCAAGCAGAGGCCGACACCTTGATGGAAGAAGTTCGTCTCGAGAGAGAAGCAAAAAAATACTGGTGGGAATGACAATCCATTTAGACACAAACCTTCTGGTCGAAGTCGGATTGAGCGGATCACTCGTTAGAGCATCTCTGATTTCATGCCTTAAGAATGGACATCACCTCGCCACTTCCACAATCGCCTGGTCTGAATTCTGCAATGGCCCCATTGAGGAAATGCAACTAAGGGCTACTGAAGCCGCACTTGATAACCGCATTTTGGTATTCACAAAACCGATGGCTGAGATGGCCTCTTTTCTTTTCAATCATACCAGACGCCGTCGCGGGTCCCATTCCGATTGCATGATCGCCGCAACGGCGATCATTTCCAATGCCCCGCTCGGCACCCGAAACACCAGAGATTTCGAACGCTTCACTCCCTTCGGCCTACGTCTTCATGCATTCTGATATCCCCGCGGCATATCCTCTGCTTTTCTTCCATTACGAATTTCCAATCACCATTGATTTTTACCATGTCCCGTAAAACCAAACTCATCGTCACCCTCGGACCCGCCACTGAGTCGCCTGAAATGATAGGCAAACTCATCGATGGCGGAGTGAATGTCTTCCGCCTCAACATGAGCCATGCGAAACATGAATGGGCTGCAAAGATGACCAAACAGGTTCGCAAGGAATCCGAGAAACGCCATGCCCACATCGCCGTTCTTTTCGATCTCACCGGACCATCCATCCGCACCGGTGATTTGGAAAAAGCTTACGAGCTGAAAGAGGGGGACAAGGTCGAGTTCCGACGCGCCGATGTTGAAGCTTCGATTCCCCTTTCCACCACGGTTAATTATCCCGGCCTGATGCGTGATGTGAAGGAAGGGAATACTCTTGTGGTCGATAACGGTGCACTGCTCATGCTTATTGAACGCGTTGCAGAGGATCGGATCATCTGTGATGTCCGAACTCCGGGCAGCATGGGATCTCGCAGGCACATCAACCTGCCAGGTGTAAGACTCAACCTCCCCGCCTTAACAGAAAAAGACCACAAAGACCTCGCTCTCGCCGTGGAATGTGGTGCTGACTATATTGCGGGCTCATTTGTTCGCGATGCAGCACACGTCCGTGAACTCCGCGACGCGATGAAAGCTCTCGAAGGTGAAGCTCAGATCGTCGCGAAAATCGAGGATCAGGAGGCGATCAAAAACATCGATGCGATCATTCAGGAATCCGATGTCATCATGATCGCTCGTGGCGATCTCGGGATCGAGGTTGATTTCGAAGACCTGCCCATTCTGCAACGCCGCATCGTCAAGCGCTGCCATGAGCTCGGAACCCGGGTGATTGTCGCAACCCAGCTGCTGGAATCGATGATCATCAATCCCACCCCCACGCGTGCGGAAGTCACAGATGTCATGAACGCCGCTTACGAGGAAGCGGATGCGCTCATGCTTTCTGGCGAAACTTCCGTCGGACGTTATCCCGAGCGCTGCGTGGAAGCGATCGTCAGAATTGCCACCCGCATCGAGCGAACGGGTGGTCACGGCTTCGGACAAAATGTCATCCTGCGCGATGAACGACAAAAAACCGCGCGCGCTGCCGTTACTTTGGCGGATTCATTGGCGGATTCATTGCTCGTCGTTCTCACCCGTCGCGGGGTTCTCGCCAATCAAGTTGCATTGATGCGTCCACGCACGGCGGCGTTTTTTGCCTTCACTCCCAAAGAACGCGTCTGCCGCCAACTTTCTCTAACACGCGGAATCCGCGCCTTCCAAATGCCGTTCTGCTCGAACATCGAGGAAACCGTCCAGCGCGCCACCGAGCAACTCCGCAACGCGGGACTCGTCCGCGCCGGAACCCCCATCGTCATTGTCTCCGACATCCTATCCGATCACTTCGCCGCAAACTCGATCCTGCTGCATCATGCGTGATAGTAATACTTAGAACCATCTCCAAAAGTCAGCGCGCATTGAATCGTGGCTGGGGATTCCAGCCCCAGGCCGTTGTTGGGGAATCCTGCCCCAACAGTCCACATAAGCGCATGAACTATTGGCAAAGAGTCTACACCCATAGCCACGCTTGATGGCAATCAACTCACCACCAAGTTCATGATCTTACCTGGAACGTAGATCACCTTGCGAAGAGTTTTCCCTTCCGTGAGCTCCTTGATTTTCTCGGAGGCAAAGGCCAGAGCCTTCGCATCTTCTTCCGAGGCATCGATCGCCATCCAGATCCGATCCCGCAGCTTGCCATTCACCTGAACCACCAGTTCACACTCCGTGCGAACCAATGCCTGCTCATCATACACCGGCCATACCGATTCCGAGAGCGATGCCGCCGGAAGATCGAAAGCCTCGGACAGACGCTCGTTGATCTCCTCGGAAAGATGCGGTGCGAACGGATTCAATACGGTCAGGAACTGAATGAATTCTCTCACCGGAACCTTGCCTGCCTGCGTGAACGCATTGGTGCAGATCATCATTTGTGAAATCGCGGTGTTGAAACTCAATTTCTCGATGTCCTCGCCAACCTTCTTGATGGTTTCATGCACGACCCGGCTGAGCTCTTTGTCCGTGGATGCTTCAGCCACAACCTTGTCGGACACCTCGCCTTCCTCAGTGATCGCCAGGCGCCAAACGCGTGCAAGGAAACGGGAAACACCCTCAACCCCCTTCATCTGCCAAGGCTTCACCTGCTCAAGCGGGCCCATGAACATTTCATAAAGGCGCAGGGAATCGGCTCCGTATTCTTTGACGACATCATCGGGATTGACCACATTACCGCGCGATTTGGACATCTTCTGACCATCCTCACCCAGGATGAGTCCCTGGTTCACCAGTTTCTGAAACGGCTCAGGCGTGCTCACATGCCCCAGATCAAACAATACTTTGTGCCAAAAGCGCGCATACAACAAATGCAACACCGCATGCTCGGTTCCGCCGACATAGAGATCGACCATTCCCGGCTTTTCGCTGGTCCAGTAGGCTTCGGCTTCTTTTGAAATGAACCGAGCCGAATTTTTGTTATCGCAATAGCGGAGATAATACCAGCATGACCCCGCCCACTGCGGCATAGTGTTCGTCTCTCGTGTGAATCCGTCCGGCAGATTCACCCATTCGGTGGCTTTGGAAAGCAACGGATCCGGAGTTCCCGATGGTTTGTAATCGTCCAGAGGCGGAGCCAACAGCGGCAACTGATCATCCGGCAACGCGTGGTGCAGCCCGTCTTTCCAAACAATCGGAAACGGCTCGCCCCAATAACGCTGACGGGAAAACAACCAGTCGCGCAGCTTAAACTGTATTTTGCGCTTGCCTTGGTGGTTGGAAACCAACCATTCGATCATTTTCGCCTTTGCTTCAGCTGTAGATAAGCCATCAAGAAACTCGGAATTCACTGCGGTTCCAGCAGCAGTATAAGGGAGCGCGGGCGTCCCGCCCGCATTTTCCCCTTGAACCACTTGCTTGATCGGCAAATCAAACTTCGTCGCAAATTCAAAATCCCTATCATCATGCGCCGGCACGGCCATGATCGCACCGGTGCCGTAGCCCATCATCACGTAGTCCGCGATCCAGATCGGAATCTGCTCCCCGTTGACCGGATTCACCGCAAAAGCACCTGTAAACACCCCGGATTTATCCTTGTTCAAATCCCCACGATCCAAATCAGATTTCGATGCGATGGATTTCTGATAGGTTTCGACGATGGATTTTTGTTCTTCCGCGGTGATTTCCGGAACCAGCGGATGCTCAGGCGCAAGCACCATATAAGTCGCACCAAAAAGCGTATCCGGACGCGTCGTGAAAACTTCCAACTGAGATTTGAAATTTAAAATTTGAAATCTCACCTCCGCTCCCTCGCTCCTGCCGATCCAGTTTTTCTGCAACAGCTTGATGCCTTCCGGCCAGTCGAGCGTGTCGAGCTCGTCGATCAAGCGTTGCGCGTATTTGGTGATGCGCAACATCCACTGCCTCAGAGGCCGACGTTCGACGGTGTGGCCCTTCGATTTCCATTCCTCCACTTCCTCGTTTGCCAACACCGTGCCGAGATCCGGCGACCACCACACAGGAGTATCCGCAACGAAAGCCAAACGCACCGCATCGATTTGTTCACGGCTCCATCCCTTCGCCTCAAGCTCGGCAACCGGCCGCGCTCGATTCGTTTCCTCACAGAAATACGAATTGTAGATCTCCAGGAAAATCCATTGGGTCCAACGCACATATCCCGGATCGGTGGTCGCGATCTCGCGCTCCCAATCATAAGCAAAGCCCAAAGATTTAAGCTGACGGCGGAAATTTTCGATATTCGCAGCAGTCGTGATCGCCGGATGCTGGCCGGTCTTGATCGCGTATTGCTCCGCAGGCAAACCGAACGAGTCATAACCCATCGGATGCAACACATTGAAACCCCGCATCCGCTTGTAGCGTCCGATGATATCCGTCGCCGTGTAGCCTTCAGGATGTCCGACGTGCAGGCCCGCGCCACTCGGATAGGGAAACATATCGAGCACGTAATATTTCGGCTTCGTGGCATCAAAATTCGGTTCGCCCGGATTTGCCGTGCGGAATGTTTGATCGGCATCCCAGCGGGCTTGCCACTTGGGTTCAAATTGGCTGAAGGGAAATGGTTTGCGTGATTCGGACATGGTCTGCGGTGGGCGGGAAACTTGCTCAATCCCGGCCCCAATGAAAAGAAAAACCCTGCTCAATCGGTTGACCGGGCAGGGCTCAGGCAGAAGCGGCGCTCCTGAATCTATTTTTTGAGCAAACTCTTCAAATGCTCGACATACGCCTCTGGCCCGCCTTCACGGTAGCCGATGTCTTCGGTGAGCTTCTTCCCCGATGCATCGAGCAAATACAAGGTTGGGTAACCCTCAACGCCGTATTCCTTATCGAGCTTTTTGTTCTGCTCTTTCAATTCGGCGGTTTGCTCTTTCTTCCGGGGAAAGTCGACTTCAACCAAAACCAGGTTTTCCTTCGCGTAATCTTGAAACGCTTTTTTGCTGAAAACTTCTTTTTCGAGTTTGATGCACCAGCCACACCAATCCGTGCCGGTAAAGTTGATGAAAATCGGTTTTCCGTCTTTTGCTGCCTTGGCCTTGGCCGCTTCAAAATCAGTCATCCACAAACTCTCCGCTCCCATGGATAGTGAGGCAGCAAGGAGAGACGTCATTAGGGTCAATATCAGTTTTTTCATAGTCGTTTAATCCAGATCCTTATTTTCGAGAGCGGTGGTCAAATGATCAAGGAACAATTTAACTTCCGGATACTTCGAAGCCGGAAAACGATTGAACTCGACTCCGTCCGAATTCAACAACACCACTGTCGGAAACCCTTCAACCTTGTATTTTTCCATAAGCGGCTGGTTTTTCTCCGCCAATTCCTTGTCGCCCTTCGGGAAATCCAAATGCACCAAAACATATTTTTTGGAGGCCGCTTTAACGAACTCTTCCTTCGAGAAAACCTTCTTGCCCATCATGATGCACGGCGGACACCAGTCGGATCCGGTAAATTCCAACATCACCGCCCTGTTTTCCTTCTTCGCAAGAGCCAACGCAGCATCAACATCCGTCTCCCATCCCTTCGGGGCCTTGGCAAGCGAAGTCGATACCACAGCCGCCATACAAAAAAGACCTATTACGAGATGTTTCAAAGATTTCATGTAGTTATAGATACGAATACCTCACGTTTATTCTAAAATTCTTGGCGAAATACAAAAAAAATCCGAAACACCTTTCATGCCAGACCTCCCACGCCTCATCCTTGCCACTCGCAATGCCCACAAAACCGAGGAAATTCGCCACATCCTGGGGGATCGCTTCGAGATTCTCGATGTCACCGCTTTTCCCGAACTCCCGGAAATCGACGAAACCGGAAACACCTTTCTGGAAAATGCCCGACTCAAAGCGCTCGGCATCAGCCGCAAAATTGATGGCTGGGTGCTGGCCGACGACTCCGGCCTGGAAGTCGACGCACTCGACGGTGCCCCCGGGGTGTGGTCGTCCAGCTTTGGAGGCGAGGAGGGAAATCATGCAAAAAACAACCAACGCCTCATGGCAGAAATGGCCGATCAAGACCATCGCAGCGCCCGCTTCCTGTGCACGCTCGTCCTCGCCAAAAACGGCGAGGAAATCGCAAACTTCCACGGCACGGTCGAAGGTGAAATCACACGCCATCCTTCCGGCAGTGGCGGCTTCGGATATGATCCTTTGTTTATACCCACAGGTTATTCACAGACCTTGGCCGACCTTGGAGCAGACAAGAAAAGCCAGCTAAGCCATAGAGCAAAAGCAATTCAATCGTTTGTTTCAAATATTAGCTCTGGCAATTTGCTTAACTTATAGAAAATATTTGCAGTTCTTTAATATCTGGGAAATCATGCCTGCATGAAACGGTCGCTTTTCGCTCTTTTGCTCCTGGGAGTTGGCGGATTACTTCCATCCTGCTCAAACCAGGTCTACGCGAAATATCCCGTTTCCTATCGGTTTGAAAGCGGCAAAACGGCATTGATTCGGAACGGTATTGCCTATGCGCCGCGCAACGCACCCGCAGCGGTCAAGAAAGCCATCGCTGCCGGAAATCGACTTCAAGGCAAGCCTTACAAATGGGGCGGCGGCCATACAAAATCGCATGACAGTGGCTATGACTGTTCAGGCACCACATCCTATGTGTTGAGGGAGGCCGGACTGCTTCGTGGCAGCCTTACCTCAAAAGGCTATTTCAACTACGGCAAAAAAGGCGAAGGTGAATGGATCACGCTTTATATACGGAATGGTCATGTTTTCATGACCGTGGCCGGGCTTCGTCTCGATACCGGTGGTGGCAGCAGCAGCACGGGACCTCAATGGAAAACGGCAACCCGCGGCGCAAAAGGCCACGCCATGCGTCACCCCAGCGGTCTTTGATCAAGCCCAATGGCTTTTCCCAATTCGGAAAAGCAGCTGAACACACGATCGGCACCCCCGAAGTCCAATCCCGCGGTGACACGATTCGGCACCATCCATGCCATCATTCCCGCGGCTTTGGCGGAATTCAAACCATTGAGCGAATCTTCAATCACGAGGCAGTCCACCGCATTCACTTTCAATCGACGCGCCGCCTCAAGAAACAAGTCGGGCGCGGGTTTGATTTTGGGAGCATCGCCCTTACAGACAATTTCCTGAAAAAAGCCGATCAATCCCAGTTTTTCCAACCAGCCATCCACCCAGTTGTGCGACGAACTGGATACGACAGCGATGGGAATCGCCCTTTGATGTAATCCTTTCAACACGGGCACAACCCCCTCCATAGGTCCGTGTTTCGCGAGCGCTGAGCGGATCCTGATCTGGCGGCGCTCATCCATTTGGATCCAATCGAAATTGAGACGGGTCAATTCCTCAAGGTGCAACTTGGGGGACCAGGCATCGAAGTCCGAGCCTATGCAGCGGGTGTAGAGCGAAAGCGGCAAGTCATGACCGTGCTCCCGAAAGGTTTCCAACCAAGCTTGATAAATTTCCCACTCGGTATCCACCAGGATTCCGTCAAAATCGAAAAGAACAGCGGACGCAAGCATGCCCTTCGATGGGAAAACCCACCTCATCCTGCAAGTTTGAAATCCTAAACTTCACTTAATATTCAAGAAATCCGATTTTTATTTGCAGCCCCAAGCCATTCTGCCATAGAGTCACGCGCAGTCAGAGAAATTTCCCAAACAGATGAACGTTTCCCATTTTATCGGCTTCTCCTCCGCAGTGCTGCTCACTTGGTTGGGATTCACTTTCTTTCACCAAATGCCCCGGGAACCTCATTCCAAACCGGACCGCTTTTCGCCAGAAACCGTTGAGAGTCCTGTTTTGGAAAACACCCCCACCGCATCCGTCAACAAATGATCCATTCTTATGTCCGAAGCTCCGATACCCACTGATACGAAATCGATAAAGATGGAGCTCGCACCGGGCACCTACTGGTGGTGCTCGTGCGGTAGAACCAGCCACAGTCCGTTCTGCGACGGCTCTCACAAGGGCACAGGCCTCCAGCCCAAAAAATTCGTTATTGAAGAAACCACCACGGTGAGCCTCTGCCAGTGCAAAGCTTCTCAAAACGCGCCTTTCTGTGATGGCTCCCATCGTCAACTTTGATTCATCGCTTTCCTGATCCGTCCATGAGATTTCTCAGCCGAGCCATCATCATGACGCTCTCATCCGCCATGCTTGGCTGCGGTTTCACATCCTACAGAAACGATTGGAAATCCTCCGTGAACCATCAGGTTGGCCAACTCGGCTACCGCAATTGGATTGTGATTGCGGAAGCCTCTTTTCCAGCCCACAGCAGAACCGGAGTCAGCCAGGTAAACTCCGATGCCGCCATTCCCGAGGTCGTGGATTACGTCCTGAACGCATTGGAGAAAACCCAACACGTGAAGCCCAACATCTACCTCACCCGCGAAATGCGTGCCGTCGACAATGACGTGGCGCCGGGCATGGATGTTCTGAGAGATCAGATCAAGAACTCCCTGCACGGCCACGAAACGACGGAGATTGACCAACAGTCCTTGCTGACTCTCATCGAATCCTCACTGGCAAGCTTTGATGTCCTGGTGATCCGCACAACAACCGCCCTACCCTACAGCTCTGTCTTTCTTGAATTGCAGCCCGGCTACTGGGATGACGAATCTGAAAAACAATTGCGGCAAAGAATTTCGCGTGAGCGAATGGAAAAACTCGCACGACCCATACCTTGAGTCCACAATCCCGCCGTGACTCGAAACGAAGCGCTGAAAATTGAACGTGAGGCGGCATGGATTGGCGATGCCGTGCTGGCTCTCTATGCCAGACAATTTGTTTTGAACGAGCGGAAATGCATGGATGGAGTCTGGTTCACTCACCTGACTTCCAATGAATTTCTAAGCTCGTTCGGAAACCCGACCAGTGTCGAAGCCGTCATCGGAAATATTTACCGGAATGATGGCTTGGCAGCCGCCCACGCACACATCGAAAAAGAGTTTCTTCCCCTGTTCAGAAAACAGATCGCAAGAAAAAGCCGATAACATTCTCACACTCCCTGCCAGCCAAGTTTTTGGCGGAGCGCCTCGTAGAATGAGGAGCCTTCGAGACGCAGCAGATGAAAGGAACGCGAGGACTTTTTGACAACCACCCGATCACCGGGATCAATGCGTGTGGTATCCCGTCCATCCACGGTGAAAATCATCGTGACATCGTCATCGTATTCGGGGGAAATCTCGATTTCCACACTGTCCGGAAGAACCAATGAGCGCTGGCTCAAACTGTGCGGACAAATCGGGGTGATCGCCATGACCGATGACTGCGGCTCGATCAACGGACCGCCCGCAGAGAGTGAATAAGCGGTGGAGCCGGTGGGCGTTGCGACAATCAATCCGTCCGCCCGATAACGGTTCAGCCATTCGCCATCGACCTTGGCGATCAATGTCACCAAACGTCCGGTTTCACCACGCGCCATGGTAACTTCATTCAAGCCATGATAGGTCTCGGTCGCACCGGATGTCCGTATCACCTGCGCATGCAACAACATCCTTACACTCGTGCGGTAGTTTCCTTTCGCCACGGCATCCGCAAACGCTTCGATTTCACCATCGGTGCAAGTTGTTAGAAATCCGAGCGTACCGATATTGATGCCGGCGACAGGCTTTTCAAAAACCCCCAAACGCGCCACCGCATGCATCATCGTGCCATCGCCTCCCAACACGGCCGCAAGATCGACATGATCAGCGAACGAGCCCGCATCAACGTCCGAAACCTCACCCGCAAGCTGGGCCGTCTCCCGTTCCAAAACACATTCGCAGCCCCTTTTCTCAAGCGCGGCTCTCAACGCCAACAGGCTTTTCAACCCACCGGCTTTTCTCGGGTTAAGCAGTAATCCAACTTTCACGATATCCAAGTCTGTCACAAAACCCCGACTCCTGACAAGAAAGTTACAGGACTGAACGAATAATCCGCAGCCCGAATAGCCGCATCAAGGGTTTTTCAGCGCTGATCTCAAGGCGATGCTTTCACTTCTGAACCCATTTTTGAATTTTAATCGTAAGAGCGGAACAAGTTATCGCGCTAAGAACCAGCCCCAAAAAGGAAGATAATAAATCTACATGAATGAGCCGCTCTTTACTCGCGTGAGGAATACGAATCTGAGGTGAAACACACCCGATTGAAGCGCGCTTTTTATCGGTTTTGGATGATTATCCGCACGTAAATCAGACTTTTCAAACAGATCTCACAAGATCGGAGTTTCTTTCGCAACGCTTCAGGAATTTCGCCCTATTTTTCCGATATCGAGAGTCATTTTAAAAATCATGTGACGTAAATTTTATGAAAATTTCCACAGTCATCCCATAGACCGTGATTTTTTTTAGATTCGCTGGCGGGCGATCCCACTCAGGATCGCCCGGATGATTAATCACAAACCAGCTAAAACCAACTTGCCCGTCCTCACTCAGCTTTGCAAGC
>JBIKNX010000130.1:0-7885 GCA_044358435.1 Luteolibacter sp. | reverse complement strand
CGTTACGGTCGGAAGCATCCTCAAGAGCGCAGGATATCAGACGGCCACCATGGGTAAATGGGGCATGGGGATGTTCGATACCACCGGCAGTCCGTTTAAAAACGGCATCGACCGCTTCTATGGCTACAACTGCCAACGCCATGCCCACAGCTATTTCCCCACTTACCTCTATGATGACGACAAGCGCGTCGAAATCCCTGAAAATGCCAATGATCAAAAAAAAGTCTATGCCCAGAATCTCATTCAAAAAAATGTGCTCAAATGGGTGGATCAGCAGGGCGACAAACCCTTCTTCCTGTTCTATGCGGTAACTCTTCCGCACGGTAAATTCGAGATCGATAGCCAAGGAATCTACGCGGATAAACCTTGGTCCGAATTGGAAAAGAATTATGCGGCGATGGTCACCCGCCTCGATTCGGATATCGGTGATTTGGTCAAACTGCTCAAAGACAAAGGTATCGCGGAAAACACCCTGATCGTCTTCGCAGGCGACAACGGCTCATCGTTCGAACCTAACAGCGCGATAGGCAAGCGTTTCAATCAGGCAATGAATGGGAAACACCGGGGATTCAAACGCGGCATGTATGAAGGAGCTCTCCGCCAAGCCTCATTCGCCTGGTGGCCCGGCACAGTGGCCGCCGGACGTGTAACCGAGGAACCCTGGGCATTTTGGGATCTGCTTCCGACTTTCACCGAACTGGCCGGAGCCAAGATGCCGGATGGCTTTCAACCGGATGGCAAATCACTCGTCGGTTTTTTCAAGGGAGACCCCGCACCCAAGCGTGACCACTTCTACTGGGAACTCCACGAGGGTCAGGGCACAAACAGCATTCAGGCCATTCGCTGGGAAGATTGGAAAGCCGTCCGCCCGGGTCCGGGCAAAGCAATTGAACTCTACGACCTCTCAAAGGATCCCGGCGAAACCAAAAACCTTGCCAACGCCGATCCCGATCGGGTTGCGAAGGCCGTGGAAATGATGGCCAAAGCCCGCACACCTCATCCCCTTTGGCCCGACCCCGCCCTTCCGGCTGCCATCCACCAAAAGGAAAAGAAATGAGCCGAAAACCCATACTCGTGAACGGTGCGTGACTTTCCTCCTTTCCTGTCCCACAAGGCCGCATGAAAAAATCATTTCCTCTCACATCCGCCAACCACAAGCCCGAGCGTGTCGTCGAATCCATCAAAGCGGATATCCGCAAATACCTGAAACGCGAACGCCGCAAACCCCTCCCTGAAGATATGGACTTCTGGGATTTCGACTGCCGCGCCGGTCAAGACGAACCCTCGGCCGTGACGATCCATGTTTCCAAAATCACCCAACCCGTCGATACCGCAGCAGCCAATGGCTGGAATGCCGTTTACATGGAAATCCTGGCCAAACCCGCCAAACGTAGCTCGAAGGAAAAAGAAGCGGACGAGATCGAATCCTAGTTTGAGAAGGTAATTTCACCGCAAAGACACAAAGCAGTCCGAGCATTGGAGAATGCGAGTGGATCGCGAACGGTCCAAATCCCTCGGAAATTCCAAGTTCTGAAAACCGCTATCGCTCATTTTGCCAATCCGGCACTGCGATTGAATGGCGAGAGGCGGAGTGATTTTGATATGACACTCGCGCGATCGCGGACCCGCGACCCGTCCCCACCACCACTCCAAAACTCTCCACCACTCCCCCCTATTTTTAGATTGCCAAACCACGCCCGCACTTTCAGTCTCCCCTTGTTGATACGACGGTCGACCGCCTCGGGATTCTATCCATGGCTGTCACTCAAGCACTCGTTCCCATATCTTCGTCCATCTTCCAGTTGGATCGTCTGAATGGAAAAAATCCGCTCAGCCCGTCTGCTTTCATGCACTCCCCGTGTTTTCCATATCACCGGTGCATCATCCCCATTTGATTTTCTCCCCGAGGTTACCCAAACCCACCCCACATCTCTTCTCCAACTATTTACCGAATGAGCAAGAATAGCACCGACGATTCCGCAGCAGCCAAACCTGCGAAAAAAGCCGCCAAAAAAGTGGCTGAAAAAAAGGCTCCTGCGAAAAAAGCCGCCAAAAAGGTCGCCAAGAAAACCATCGCGAAATCTGAAGTTCCTGCGAAAGCCAGAGCTTCCTCCACAAAGCCGAAGGCTCCTCTCGCGGAACCCAAAGCCGTTCCTGCTGCATCGGCTCCCGCACCTAAAATTGAAGCCAAACCGCTTGAATCCGTCGCAGCCCCCAAACCGATCGAAGCTCCGGTTCTCCCGGCCCCGCGCCCTCCATCCGCAGACCTCACGCCTTATTCACCTCCTGCCCAACCAACCGAGGCGCGGGACACACAAAGAACTGGCCGCGTTCCGGGTGGCGGCCCCATCCAATCCGCCGCTCACCACGCACCCCGCACTGGCGAAGGCGGTTTTGATCCCAATCAACCCCGCGAATCGCGTTCGAAAAAACGCCGCGACAAACGCAAGCGCCGCCGTGAACCTTTCGGTGAATCCGGAAATCGCAACGGAAATGGAAATCACAACGGAAACGGTAACCCCAACCGCAACGATTGGAGCGAGCGTCAACCCATGGAAGACCGCTCACCCATCGTTCTCAGCGGTCCCGTCCTCGATGTCAGCGGCATCCTTGAAATGACGCCGAAAGGTTTTGGGTTTCTCCGCCTGGCAGCAACCAATTTCGAACAAGCCAAAGACGATGTCTCCGTTTCATCGGAACTGATCCGCAATCATTCCCTTCGTCACGGCCAGTGGATTCAAGGAAAACATCAGGAAAGCAACCGAGGTCCACAGCTCATCGAAATCACCTCGGTCAATGACATGCCTCCGGAAACCGCTGCGAAACTTCCTCATTTCGACGAACTCAAGGCGATCAACCCAAACAAGCGCATCGCTTTCGAAACCACACCTGATCGCTACACCACCCGTGTGGTCGATATCGTCGCGCCTGTCGGACGCGGCCAACGCGGCCTGATTGTTTCTCCTCCACGCTCGGGCAAAACCACGCTCCTGCTGCACATGGCAGAGGCGATCCGTGAAAAATATGACGAGCAAATCCATCTCATGATTCTTCTCGTCGATGAACGTCCCGAGGAGGTCACCGAATTCCGCCGCGCGTTGCCGGGCGCTGAAATCTATGCTTCGTCCAACGACGAGGCCCCACGCAACCACACCCGCATCGCGGAGCTCGCCATCGAACGCGCCAAACGCCTGGTGGAAGCCGGCAAGGATGTTTTCCTGCTCATGGATTCCATCACCCGTCTCGCCCGCGCCTACAACAACGCGATGAGCGGAGGCAAGGCCGGCCGTGGCCGCGCAACTGGCTCCGGCGGCATCACGATTGGCGCACTGGAAGTCCCGCGCCGACTGTTCGCAGCGGCCCGCAACACTCGTGAGGCAGGTTCGCTGACCATTCTTGCTACCGCCCTCATCCAAACCAATTCCCGTGCCGATGAAGCCATTTTCATGGAGTTCAAAGGCACCGGAAACATGGAGCTCGTGCTCGATCGAAAAATCGCAGAGTCCTACGTCTATCCCGCGGTCGATATTTTCAAATCCGGCACACGCCGCGAGGAATTGCTGCTCCCTGAGCACACACTCCACAAAATCCATCTGATCCGTCGGGGTCTTTCCGGGCACCGACCTTACGAGGCGATGGAGCGCTTGCTCTACTTCGTCAAGAAGTTCCCGAACAATCCGCAGATGCTGTTGGAAATCAAAGGCTGATAGCGAAGCCGGTCCGCGACCGGCTCAACCCGTCCGACAAGCTCACATCTGTTCGCATTCATCACTATTTCCATTTTTTTCACCGATCACTTCAATGTCCCACACACTCTTCGTCGAAAAGAAATCCAACTTCGCCAACGAGGCCAGACACCTCCTCCACGATCTGCGCGAATCACTCGACCTGCAAAACCTCGAATCACTCCGTCTTCTCAATCGATACGATGTCGAAGGCGTGACCCATGAGGAATTCACGCAAGCCTCCGGCACGATTTTATCGGAACCTCAAACCGATCTCCTTTTCAACGAACTCAGAATCAACCCGGACGAAACCGCTTTCGCCTTCGCCTACCTTCCCGGCCAGTTCGATCAACGCGCCGATTCCGCCGCCCAATGCATCCAGATCCTCACCGGCAAAGACAAACCTTTTGTCCGCTCCTCCCGTATCGTCATCCTGAACGGCAAACTCTCAGACCACCAAGTCTCAGCGATCAAATCCTACGTCATCAACGCCGTTGATTCCCACGAAGTCCCTGTTGCCGCGAACTTCAGTCGCCGTTCCGATACCGACACCCCAGCCGACATTGAGATCCTTGGCGGTTTTCTGACAGCCTCCCCGGCTTCCGTCCGCTCCAGCATGTCCCTCGCCATGTCCGAGGCAGACATCGCATTCACTCAGGATTATTTCAAAAATCAGGAAGGCCGGCCACCCACTCTGACCGAGATCCGCATGCTCGACACCTATTGGTCGGATCACTGCCGCCACACCACTTTCCTGACAAGCATCGATGATATCAAATTTGGCGAAGGCTCGGAACTCATCGAAGAAACCTACAAGATTTACCGCGACGTCCGCAAAAAACTCAATCGTGATGACCGACCCGTCACCCTGATGGACATCGCCCTGATCGGCATGCGCGAACTCAAAGCCTCCGGCGAACTCGACAACCTCGAAGTCTCCGAAGAAATCAACGCCGCCTCGATCGTCGTAAAAATTCAAATTTCAAATTTCAAATTTCAAAAGTCTAGCTCAACACCCCTCTCCGACCACAGCGCCTCTGCGGTAAAAAACCCAGATGAAGAAACGAAAGAAGAAGAGTGGTTGATTCAGTTTAAAAACGAAACCCACAACCACCCCACCGAAATCGAACCTTTCGGCGGAGCCGCAACCTGTCTCGGTGGCTGCATTCGCGATCCCCTTTCGGGTCGCTCATACGTTTACCAGGCGATGCGCGTCACAGGCGCCGCAAATCCCCTCACTCCGTTTTCAGAAACGCTGCCGGGCAAACTTCCTCAGAAAAAAATCTGCCAGATCGCCGCAAAAGGTTATTCCTCTTATGGAAACCAAATCGGTCTCGCCACCGGCCAAGTCGCTGAGGTTTATCACCCGGGCTATGTCGCAAAACGCCTGGAAATCGGTGCTGTCGTCGCTGCGGCGCCCCGCTCAAATGTCTTCCGCGGCTCATCTTCACCCGGCGATGTCATCCTGCTTATCGGTGGTCGCACCGGCAGGGATGGAGTGGGCGGCGCCACCGGCTCTTCCAAAGAACACACGGATACCGCGTTGGAAAATTCCGCTGAAGTCCAGAAAGGCGACGCACCAACCGAACGCAAAATCCAACGCCTCTTCCGCAATCCGGAACTCACCCGCAAAATCAAAATCTGTAACGACTTCGGCGCCGGCGGAGTCTCGGTTGCCATCGGTGAAATCGCGCCCTCCCTCCTCATCAATCTCGATGCGATTCCGAAAAAATACGACGGACTCGACGGCACGGAACTCGCCATTTCCGAATCACAGGAACGCATGGCGATCTGTGTCGATCCCTCGGATATCGGATTTTTCATCGAGGAAGCGGACAAGGAAAACCTTGAGTGTGTCCACGTCGCAGATGTCACCGATTCCGGCCGCCTGATCATGAACTGGCGCGGCAAGGAAATCGTCAATCTCTCGCGGGCCTTCCTCGACACCAACGGCGTCCAACAAAACGCAAAAGTCCACGTAGCTGGGGATTCCAGCCCCAGTCCGTTAAGGAGGATTCCAGCCCCCTCTTCCCTCCCCTCACACCTCGCTTCTCTCAACATCGCCTCCCAAAAAGGTCTTGGCGAAATGTTCGATGGCTCAGTGGGCGCCAATACCGTGCTCTGGCCTTTCGGCGGATCCAAACAACTCACCCCGCCCGATGCGATGGTTGCAAAGCTTCCCCTTCTCGAAGGAGAAACCGATGCCGCCACATTCATGTCATGGGGCTTCGATCCTTTCCTCTCGGAGCAATCCCCTTTCCATGGCGCAGCATACGCCGTCACGGAATCCGTCTGCAAAGCCGTCGCCGCCGGCGCACGCCTCGGTGATATCCGCCTGACACTTCAGGAATACTTTCCTCGTCTGGGTCAGGATGCAAAACGTTGGGGCCTTCCCTTCGCCGCTCTGTTAGGTGCCTTCCGCGCCCAACACGAACTCCGGCTCGCCGCCATCGGCGGCAAGGATTCCATGTCCGGCTCGTTCAACGATCTCGACGTCCCTCCCACACTGGTTTCATTCGCACTCGCGCCGGGCTTTGCCTCGCTGGCACTCTCGCCCGAATTCAAAAAAACCGATTCGACGGTTTCTCTGCTGGCCACACCCATCCTTGCAAACGGCCTCCCTGATTTCGAGGCCCTCAAGGAAATCGCCGAGGCGCTTCACCAGCTGAACAAAGCCGGTAAAATTCTCTCTCTTCACCACATCGGTGCGGCAGGCGTCCCCGCCGCCCTCGCGAAGTGCTGCCTCGGCAATCACATCGGTTTCAAAGCAAGCGATGACGTATTGCCCGCTTCCATCTCAAGCAACGGCTATTTCAGCTTCCTCATCGAACACGCGGCGGCGAATTCCATTCCGAGATCCATCGTCATCGGCGAAACCACCGGGGATCCGACTCTCACCCTCTGCGGCGAGTCCCATTCCCTGAACGATCTCCAAGCCGCTTGGCAATCCACGCTGGAGCCCGTCTACCCGACCCGGCCGGATGCTCCCACAAGCTCCTCTCAAAAGATAAATACTCCCCCCACTCCCCTCCGCGGACTTCGCAGCCCTGCGGTGAAAAATTCCATTTCCAAACCCCGGGTCCTCATTCCGGCCTTCCCAGGAACGAACTCCGAATACGATTCCGCCCGCGCCTTCGAACGTGCCGGCGCGCAATCCCACATCGAAGTCTTCCGCAACCTCTCCGCAAAACACATCGAGCAATCCATTCACGCCCTCGCAGAACAAATCCAATCCGCTCAGATTCTCTTCGTTCCGGGTGGTTTCTCCGCAGGCGACGAACCCGATGGCTCCGCAAAATTCATTGCCACGATTCTTCGCAATCCACGCATTGCCGATGCGATTTCCGATCTTCTCGAAAACCGCGATGGCCTGATCCTCGGAATCTGCAACGGCTTCCAAGCGCTGATTAAAACCGGCCTCGCCACTCACGGCAAAATCATCGCCACCGATACGAATTCCGCAACGCTCGTACACAACGACATCTCTAGACACATTTCCCAATACGTCCAAACACGTATCACCAACCACTCATCGCCTTGGCTTGCGAACCAGGAAATCGGAACCATCCACACGGTTCCCGTCTCCCACGGCGAAGGCAAATTCCACGCCCCGGACGCGGTGATTGCCGAACTCGCCGCCAACGGCCAAATTGCCACCCAATATTGCGATCCCCTAGGTAACCCAACGATGCAACACCCGTTCAACCCGAACGGCTCTCTCAACGCCATCGAAGGCATCACCTCGCCCTGCGGCCGCGTGTTCGGAAAAATGGCTCACTCAGAACGATATTCCGCAGGCGTCGCAAAGAACATCCCAGGCACCAAGATCCAGCCGATCTTCGCAGCAGGTGTGAGTTATTTCAGGTAAGCTTCTGGTGGCTCATCATCGTGAATTTAAACGGAGATAACTGAGCCAACGGAGGAGACCAAAAACCTCAGTTAAAAAAGAAATCGGACCACGGATGACACGGAACACACAGAATGGGTGCTTCAGCACTTTCTTTGTCGGTTTTCACTCTGTGAATTCCGTGCATTCCGTGGTTCAATTTTTAAGGGGCTGTACTAGCTAAGGCTTACTGCTGAGACTGTTTTACCCAGTATTTTAGCTGCTTCAAGAGCATTTGATGGTTACCTCCATTGAAGCGCCATTCACACTCCTT
>JBIKNX010000129.1:0-7897 GCA_044358435.1 Luteolibacter sp. | reverse complement strand
TCATCTCTCGGAACCGGAATCTATCGCATCGACCCATCAGGCAAGGCCTCCATCTCAAGGCGCAGCGGAATTGGCGCAGTCTCCGACTCCACAGAACTCCTCCAGGCCGGACCCTTGCTCATCGAGAACCATAAACTTATCACCGGTCTCGATCCGCACAAAATCGCGATGCGCTCCATCCTTCTCCACGATGGCGGATATCGTTGGTGGGTCGGCATTACCTCCCCATGCAGCCTGGCCGACCTCAGCCAAGCGCTCAATACCCATTCCCCAACTGGCTGGAAGATATCCCACGCCCTCAACCTCGATGGCGGGCGCTCCACCGACTTCTTCGTCTCCTCAAAAGTCTCAGGCAATACCCTGGAACGGAAAAGTCTCATGAACCGCCAAGTCCGAAATTTTCTAATCCTGAAATAACCCTCTACCCATCCGTTTTCCGGCGTGGGCCTCATCCTTGTTGGCTGCGTTGCGCTTCAACGCGTGTCTTGAATTGTCAATCACGTCGCGATGGCTGGCGCATGCCATTCCATCCAAGGACCACCATACGGTCGTTTTATTTTACCATACTGGGCACAAATGAGCGGCTTATTCCTTACCGCACTTGAACGAAATTTTTCAACCCTCGATCATCGCGTAGGCATTGTGATGATGAATCGACTCAAAATTTTCCGCCTCGACCCGATACCAATTCACAAGCGGATGCTGCTTGAGACCCGCAGCGACATTTCTCGCGAGATCCTCAACGAAAACAGGTTGATCATAGGCTCTCTCCGTCACGGCTTTTTCATCGGAGCGCTTCAAGCCCGCATATAATTCACAACTGGCGGAACGCTCCGCCAGTTCGATCAGTTCTTCAAAAGTCAGTTGATCCGAACCTTCAACGGAAATCGTCACCACACCTCGCTGGTTGTGCGCGCCGCGTTCGCTGATCGCTTTCGAGCACGGACAAAGCGTGGCAACCGGGATCTCAACGCTGAAATAAAGCTCATGTTCCCCATCCGCGGAAAAACGGCTTTCAATACCCAACTCATAGTCCATCAGACTTTTCATACCCGATACCGGCGCCTCTTTTTCCCGGAAAATGGTGAATTCACAACTCACTTGCGCCCGCGCCGCATCCAGTCGTGATGCGAGCTCCGCAGTCAGGCGGCTGAGGAATGCCCCGGACAGAGGCTCTTTGTATTGGTGCAGAACATCCACAAAGCGACTCATGTGCGTGCCTTTGAGATGAGCAGGCAATTCGACCGTCATTTCATACTTCGCAACGGTCGACTGCACCATGGCATCGCGGCCGAGATAAGTCGCGGGGTAGCGCAATTCTCTCACACCCACTCGATCAATGACAATCTCGCGATGATCTTGTTCGTTCTGCGTATCTGGCAAAACCTGCATCTTGGTTCTTTCTACGAGGGAAACAAAAAACCCGCCCGGTGATTCGGGCGGGCTTTTGAAAATAAGTTGTGCATGCCGAAAGAAATCAACATCCGCCAGATTATGGCATCAGGTTGATCGCGCGGGACTGCTTGATCGCATTGTTGATCTTGCGATGCAACTTGGCGGAAACACCTGTCACGCGGCGTGGAAGAATTTTTCCCGTTTCGGTGGTGAATTTACTGAGGATTTCAGGATTCGTTGGAACCAATTGCTCGACAGGAATATCCTGTCTGCGACGGGTCATCTGGCGGTTAGCCTTACGAAAATTGATACGGCGTTGTACGGTCTTTGGCTCGGACATGATAATTAGCGGAGTTCGCGGTGAAGGGTTCTGCGCTTGAGGAAATGATTGAATTTCACTTTCTCCAAGCGACCTGGAGTACGAAGGCTTTTCTTGTTACGCGTGGTGACGTAACGGGAAGTCGGCTTGCCCTCGGCTTTCGCTTCGGTGCATTCAAGAATGATGATCTCGCGTGGCATGATATGTTTGGTGGAGGGGCGATATGGATTTATTCGTCGTCGTCGTCAAGCGAAACCGTCACAGAATCTTCATCTTCTTGTGGTATTCCTCCGCTGAAGCCTACTTCATCGGAAGGACGGAACCTGCGATTCCCATATTCCCTCTCCCATTGTGCCTGACATTCAACGGTCAAGCGGGCAAATGGAATGGCTTCAAGCCGGGCGATGGGGATCTTCAATTCGGAAATTTCACACAAGCCGTAGGTTCCTGATTTGATACGGCGGAGAGCTTGTTCGATCTCATAAAGGGCATCTTGCTCTTTGGCCAAGACGGAGAGGGCAAAATCGCGGTCATATGCATCGCTACCCGCATCGCCTTGATGTTGGCCACTGCCGGATGCTTCACTGCCTTCCGGTGCGTTGCGGATGGTATCACGGGTCATGCCGGACATGGAATCCACCAACATATCTCTCAGATCCAACAAACGCTGATGCTGCTTCTGAATAAATGCGGGGCTATGATTACCTTTAACCGTCGTGGAGGGTTTGGGCCCATTCTCAGCTTTTGGCGGAACAAACCGAGGCTTGTTCGGAGCTGGCGGCGGGGTGCTCACGAGGGAAGGCTTCTTGGCTTCCACTTTCTTGATCACAGGTTTGACTGCTTTCGGAGCAGTTGGTGGTTTGACTGGTGCTACTTTTTTAACAGGTGCCGCTTTCTTGGCTGGAGCAGCTTTCTTAGCCGGAGCTGCTTTCTTAGCCGGAGCTGCTTTCTTAGCCGGAGCTGCTTTCTTGGCTGGTGCTGCTTTCTTGACCGGTGCCGATTTCTTGGCCGGAGCGGCTTTCTTGGCTGGTGCCGCTTTCTTGGCTGGTGCCGCTTTCTTTACCGGTCCTGCTTTCTTAACTGGCGACGCTTTTTTGGCTGGAGTCACCGACTTCTTGACCGCTTTTTTTGGTGCAGCGGGTTTGGATTTTGCCTTGGAGACAGGCGGTTTGCTTGCGGTCTTTTTGATGGTTTTTTTAGCAGCCATAACGGGGTGTTTGTGGGGAAAATGGATAAATATTCAAATTTACTGAGCTTCCTGCTCAATCATGGGGGGGCGGTGGATTAGCCCTTCATACCTCTCACATCAAGGGGAAACTTCATAATTCCTGAAATATCTTTCCTTTTCCCTCTCTTCCGTGGAGCTTGAAATGCATCGCGTCTTCCCTAATCTGCCCACCCGACATGCAACTCAGTGCTATTCTAGAATCCCTACTCATCGCTTCTCAGGAACCCCTTTCATCCGAGGATATGGCGAGACTCGTTCGCGCCCGCGTCGCCGAAGCGGAAGATGTGCTCCTTCGTGAGACCGAAGAAGGCTCGACCCCGCCCCCACTGCCGGAATGGCTTACCGCCCTCGCCCAAACCACTCCCGAACAAGCAACGGAGTCAGTCGCATCTCTGAACAAACACTATCAGGAATCAGGACGCGCCTTCGTGATTTTGGAAAGACCCAATGGCTGGAAAATTTACACCCGCCCGGATTATGGAGATTTCGTTCGTCACCTTTTTCCCGGCAGAAAACCCGAACGCCTTTCCGGACCCGCGATGGAAACGCTCGCGATCATCGCTTACCGCCAACCCATCACCAAAGCTGCGATCGAGGCCGTTCGAGGTGTCTCGTGTGATGGCATGATCCAGAAACTTCTCGATCGCGACCTCATCCGCATCGGCGGTCGCGCCGATCTGCCGGGTCGTCCGCTGCTCTATCTAACAACCGATCTTTTCTTCGAGCACTTCGGCATCAACAGCATCGATGATCTGCCGAACGCATCCGAACTCCGGCGCATCAAACTTCCCGAGCCAAGCACAGAAACAAAAGCCGGAGATTCCGAGGTTCAATTGCAGCTCAGCGAATCGGGAACCCCTGCGGCCGCCGCATCAAATGGATCCGACGAAACCTCCGGCACCGAATCCACCCTTTCCACTGAAGCACCATGAGCCTCGATGATATTCGCAAACAGATCGACTTCATCGATCAGGATCTTCTCAACCTTCTCTCACAACGTGCCGACCTTGTCCATGAAGTTGGACTGATCAAGAAACGCGATGGTCTTCAAATCTACGCTCCCGAACGCGAACAAGCGTTATTGGATCGTCTCATTTCGCTCAATCAGGGCCGGTTGCCCGAGAAGTCCATTCGTGCGATCTATCGTGAAATCATGTCCGCCGCGCTTGCCTTGGAGGACGATCTGAAAATCGCCTACCTCGGCCCGGAAGGAACCTGGACCCATCAGGCAGCCATCAAGAAGTTCGGTCATTCGGTAAACTACTCACCACAGCCGAATTTCTCAGACGTATTCGATCAAGTCGCTCGCCGCCAAGCCGACTACGGTGTGGTCCCGATAGAAAACTCCACCGAGGGTGCGGTATCTCACACGCTGGATTTGTTCGTCGATTCAACTCTCCATATCTGCGCGCAAATTCTGCTCCGCATTGAAAACTGCCTGATGGCCGCCATACCACGCGAGAAAATCAAAACGCTCTATTCGCATCCCCAGGTCTTCGGGCAGTGCCGCAACTGGATTCTGAAAAACTTTCCGGACGCCGATCTCGTGGAAGTTTCCTCCACCACTAAAGCCGCCGCACTGGCCAAAGAGAAATCCGCAGAGGGCGCAGCCGCACTGGGCGGAGCGCTCGCCGCGGAAATCCATGGCCTTGCACTTCTTGAAACCGCCATCCAGGACCGTGCCACCAATACCACACGCTTTCTTGTCATTGGCGAAAAAACCTGTCCTCCCACGGGCAACGACCGCACCTCCATCCTGTTCGCCATCAATGACCGCCCGGGTTCTCTGGTCAACGCCCTGAAATCATTCGAGCATCTCAATATCAATCTTTCGAAAATTGAATCCCGTCCGTCGAAAAGAAAGGATTGGGAATATATCTTCCACGTTGATCTTTCAGGGCATGGTGAGGATGAAAATGTTTCCAAAGCCCTCGCCGATCTGGCGAATCATTGCTCGATGGTGAAAATCCTGGGTTCTTATCCGGATATTGGAGAATAAATTCTTTTTCATTCCGACCAGCATTCCCGTGTCAGAGAAAAATGACGATTCTCCTTTCCATGACGGAGTGGCGGTGCGGCTCATGAACAATTGAGGTTTAACAACCCTCTCACTTCCGGTAGCTTGCCCGCGTGTCCGACGTGAAATTACCCATCCACGAGATCGCCGATTCCATCCAGAAGGCGGCATCGGACAATCGGCGCATTCTGCTCACCGCACCAACCGGTTCCGGAAAATCCACCGAGGTCCCCGGTATGATCGCCGGTCTTCCGGAAATCACCGGACGCATTCTGGTCATCGAGCCACGCCGCATGGCCGCACGGCTCCTCGCCGGATTCGTCGCACAAAACCGTAATACGCCCCTCGGCAAAGAAACCGGCTATGCGGTCCGCTTCGATACCCGTTACGGATCCGATACAAAAATCCTCTACCTCACGGACGGTGTGTTCCAACGCATGCTTCAGGAAAATCCGCAGCTCAAGGGTGTTTCCGCTGTCATTTTCGATGAATTTCATGAACGCCGGCTCGCCGTCGATATAGCCCTCGGCCGCTGCTTGAACCTTCAGGAAAAAGAGCGCCCCGATCTTCGGATCATCGTCATGTCCGCCACTCTGGAAACCGATAGCCTGGCTCAATTCATGGCACCAGTCACCCATCTCAAAGCCGGCGGCCGGACATTTCCCGTGGAAATTTTGTATCGACCCCATCGCCCCGCGGAAAATCACCGCCAGGCAGGACCACCTGGCGAAGTTCCGATTTGGGAACAAATCGCCGCCCTAACCCGCGATGCCCTATCGCTGCCCGACCCCGGAAATATTCTGATCTTTCTGCCGGGAACCCACGAGATCCGCCTTACCATCGAACGAATCTCTCATCTCCCTGCTGCGAAATCCTACGATATCTTTCCCCTTTATTCCGCCCTGCCACCCGCCGATCAGGAAAAAGCCATCCGGCATTCCAACCGCCCCAAAATCATTGTTTCAACCAATGTCGCTGAAACGTCTCTAACCATTCAGGGAGTCCGCACGGTGATCGATTCCGGCACGGCCCGCACATCTCACTTTGATCCCCGCCGCTGCATCAACACCCTTCACATCCGAAAAATTTCACGCGCTGCCGCGGATCAGCGGGCCGGCCGTGCGGGACGAACCGCTCCGGGCAGATGCCTTCGCCTCTGGTCCACCGCTGACCATGCGCGACGCGATCCTTTTGAAATTCCGGAAATTCATCGGATTGATTTATCCGAGGCGATTCTTCTCCTCAAAGCCTCCGGAATCCACCAACCGGAAAATTTCCGCTGGCTCGATCCCCCGACCCTCACCGCCCTTCAAAACGCCAATCAACTCCTTCACGATCTCCATGCGATCGATGACGATGGAGCCATCACCGACATCGGTCGCGAAATGGCAGCGATTCCTCTCGAACCGCGCTTTGCCAGGCTGATGCTCGCCGGTCTTCATCATGATTGCCTGGCGGAAACCGCCTTCATCGCGGCGGTCGTACAAGGCGAAGGCATTTTTACAAAAAGCAAACAAGCCACCGGCCGCAAAGACTTCATCCTGCCCGATGATCCCACGGACTTCGCAGGCGAATACCGTGCGTTCCAATCCGCCGAGGCGATGAACTTCGATCCGCGCCGTCTTGCCGATCTCGGCATCCATGCGCGCGGTTCAAGGGAAACCGCACTGATTTTCTCACGGCTGTTGGATTTGTTTCCAAAATCAACATCACATGAAATCGACTTCCTCGCGCACCGCGAGGCGGTGGCAAAATCCGTCCTCGCGGCCTTCTCCGATCAACTCGCCGTCCGCATTTCCCAAGGAAATCTCGCATGTCGCCTTGTCGGAAATCGCCGCGGGAAGCTTGACGATATTTCCTGCGCCCGCCACGCCTCCGCTTTTGTCGCTTGCGAAATTACCGAGGTTGAAGCTCGTGAAGTCATCACCCATCTCCGTCTAGCAACCTCGATCGAGCTCACGTGGTTGGAAGAACTTTTCCCCGATGAAATCCAAATCATCGACAGCGCGAACTACGACGAAAACCGCCGCAGAGTCGTCCGTCTCCAACAGAAAAAATTCCGCGATCTCGCGCTGGAATCGAAAGAATCCGATCACGATGTCCCACTTGATGCCGCCGCGGAAATTCTCGCGAAACGCGTGCTCGCCGGTGAGTTGGTGTTGAAAAACTGGGACGCCCAAGTCGAACAATTCACCCACCGTCTGACCTGCATTTCCAAATGGATGCCGGAGCTCGGTTTGCCAACATGGACCGAGGACGACCGCATTGCCGCCATTTCCCAAATCTGCCACGGCGCGCTCAGTTATAAGGAAATCAAAGACGCCGCCGTCTGGCCCGTTCTTAACGATTGGCTCTCTTCTCACCAACGCCACTTGCTCGACACCCATTGCCCCGAACGCATTCATCTCATCTCCGGCCACTCCGCGAAAATCACCTACTCATCAGAAAATGATCCGTTTTTCTCCGCCAAACTCGCCCAACTGGTCGGCACACAAACCACACCTACGATCGCCGCAGGCCGCATTCCTTTGCTCGTCCACATCCTCGCTCCCAACCAACGTCCCTGGCAGATGACCAAAGACATCCCGAACTTTTGGCAAAACGGCTACCCGCAAATGAAAAAGGAACTCGCGGGGCGCTACCCACGCCACCCTTGGCCATGAGCCTGAATGATGAAGAGAAAGCATGCCGTAAATAAACATTCCTCTTCTCGTCATCCACGGCGAGAATGACAAAGTCATTCCATTCAGCCACGGGCAAAAAATCTGTAAAAATCATCCAGCCGCCGATCTATCATTCGATTCGATAGCCAATCTCATCCATCTTCTGAGCCGGACCCAGAAAATCAGGCCAGTGGCTAAGCTATGATTGTGGTGTGTGGGAACGGCATTAAAACCGAACCGAACACACACAAAATGAAAGGCAAACGAAGAAGACA
>JBIKNX010000006.1:0-24778 GCA_044358435.1 Luteolibacter sp. | reverse complement strand
CGTCTGAACATCGACAATTTTGGAAATCGTCTCACGCAGCTTGACGACGGCGGCGTCCTCGGGTTCGGCACAAACCCATGAAGAACTTGATAAAATGATGAATAGGAGGGCGCGGAACATGGCTCGATTTTCTGATGATTTCCTATCGGGATTGAGTCTTAAATCAGAGCGTGGATGTTGGTGCATATTGGCTTAGGGTCAAATAAAAAGAACGGTTCCTAGGGTGCGCCGCTAATGCCGGAGTTCACACTGAGGCTAAGGATTTGCCTGATGGCAAATGGCAAATTCAGGGGTTAGATTTTAGATATGAAAATCAATATAACCACCATCGTCTTTTTCATACTCGCAGCGGCAGTGATTGCATTTATGACCTCAGGATGCGGCACATTGCACGGTTTCGGATCGGATGTCCGTTCTGCGGGTCAACACATTGAGCAAGCGGCTCATTGAGTGGCTTGAAACCGCCCTAGCAGCGTTCTGGAAATTTCCGTTTCCAGATTTCGAGTGAAGACCGGATTTCGTCGGATTTACGGGATGGACTCAGTTCCCAGACGAGCGGGCAATTGGCGGGAAAATGGGCAAGGAGGGATGGGTAGTCGAGCGTGCCGGTAAAAGGAGTGCGGTGATCGCGAGCGGGCCATTCGACATCGTGCACATGTCCGCCGATGAGGTGTGGCGAAATGGTTTCCAGCCATTCCCCATGATCGAGGAGACCCAGATTGTGTTTGAGTTGCACATGACCGAAGTCGTGCCAATAGCCGATCCACGGGTGGTCTTTGAAATGTTCCTGAAGTTTCAGCATTTCGCGTTCGTTGGGCATGTCTTCGAAACGTGAGCGTGATTCGACCGCGAGCCTGATTTGGTATTCCTCGGCTTTTGGAGCGAGTTGTTCCAGCGCTTCGATGGCGCGGCGGTAGTAAAGTGCGGAGAGTTTTTCCCGTTTCTTGATGAACTCGATTTTTTGTTTGATGAAACGCGGTTCGTGTTGGTGGCCGGCGGCGACTTGTCCGGTGAGAGGCACGGTGAATTTTTTGGGATTGAGAGGGGTTGATCCCATATGGAGAACGATATAACCGGCGTTGAATTCGGCGGCGAGTTCGAGAGTTTTCAGAGTCATATCCATGGCTCTTTTGCGATCGAATGCGCGGTGCGATGTAAATTCGTAGGCATCAGGCGCATCGATCATGACTTCGACCGGCGAGGGGAAATAATTATGTACGCCGGAGCATTTGAATTTTCCGGCACGGTATGCCTTTTGGATGCCGGGCAGCTTGGCGATGGTCATGCCATGGGAGAGTTCGATGGTGGGAAATCCCAGATCCAGAATTTCATCGATCATGGTCTCTCCATCCGTATGGCGCGAGTTGTTCCAGCAGGTTGAGAAAGCGAGCATTCGCAGAATTCTAAATTCTAAACTTCAAACATCAACCCAAGAGAAAAACCCGGAAGTCCGAATGATTTGAATGACATCAGCCGCCTGGAAAAAATTTCTCTTCAGAGATCTGGTTTAAATCTTGATGCTGTGCCGTGCCCAGAAAGTGAGCAGATCATTTGTAGTGCCCTTGAAAACGTTACGCTCCATGGGACTTGCCAGATCACCCAAATAGCGGGGGCTGCGCCAGGCGGGAGTGTCATAATGTTTGGCCTTGGATCTACCATTTTCCCAGATAACCCCGCCGTATTGCCACATGGTCCAGTTGTTCCAGATGCCGTATTGGGCTTTGAGTTTGTCCGGGGTGAGTGCACCACCGGCCATGACTCGTTCCGTGCCGCCGGGACTGTAGAGAGCGAGCCAGTAGGGAGTTTGGCGGATGATGGCTTTCTGTGCCGGGGAGGCATTGCTGAGTCGTTGGCGCAGGCCATCGCTGTTTTCAAGATACGTCACGGGGTAGATGCCGGTGCGTTGATGGACGCGCTGGATAAAATCAACCAGACGATCCGGGGTGGATTTTGTGTCGAAATCCCCAACCAGCAGAATGGGTTTGCCCGAAAGGCCGCGGGCGCGGGCAATGGATTGGACGCGGCTGACAAAGCGATCCGCCTGCAGTGCGGCGGGTTGATCCATCGTGACGAAGTGATAAGCTCCGAGCATCATGCCCTCGCGGTCCGCGGATTTCAGGAAATCGCCAAATTTTTCATCGAGAAGAGGGCCTTTCGCGGAGCGCGCGATGAGTGCCAATCCACCGTTTTTCCTCAAGGCGGATACATCGCGCTCCGAAAAGCGACTGCCGCTGCGTTGCGCTTCCTTGGGATCCCAACCGGAGACATTCAGGACGAGAGGAGAGCGAAAAACGTTGGTTCCGCCAAAACCGTTTCCACTGCCCATGAGGGGCGAATACGCCGTGTTCTGACGTTGAATGCCGGGGGATGGTCCGCCGCACTGGATCAGCAGCGGGATGATGGGAAGAAGGCTGAAGAAGGATTTCATATCTGGCATGGCGCGTGCGGCGAAATCACATTTTAAAATCCTCGCCGAGGTAGTATTTTCTTGCGATGGGATCATCGACAAGTTCGTCGGAAGCCCCCTCGAGAATGACGCGTCCGTCATGAATCAGGAAGGCTCGGTCGGTGATCGACAGGGTTTCGCGAACGGAGTGATCCGTGATGAGGATGGCGAGGTTGTCCTTTTCCCTGAGCTCGCGGACGATGCGTTGGATATCCTCAACAGCAATGGGGTCGATGCCAGCAAAAGGTTCGTCAAGCATCAGAACTTTGGGGTCGGAACAAAGCGAACGTGCGATGGCGAGCCGGCGTTTTTCTCCACCGGAAAGCGTGATGGCATGGGATTTTGCGAGCTTGGAAATGTTGAAGCGATCCAGCAGTTGGTGAGCGCGATCCATTTGATCGCTGCGGGAAAGTCCGGGTCGGGTTTCAAGAATGGCGAGCAGATTGTCCAGAACGGAGAGTTTGCGAAAGACGGATTCTTCCTGCGGCAGATATCCGAGACCGCGTCGAGCGCGCTGGTGCATGGGAAGCTTAGAAATATCCTTGCCGAGCAGGTGAATGCTTCCCTGTTCTGCCGGGATTAGGCCGGCGATCATATAGAATGATGTGGTTTTTCCGGCGCCGTTGGGACCGAGCAGTCCGACAATTTCCTTGGGTTGAACCGTGATGGAAACGTCGTTCACCACCACGCGGCCTCCGTAAGATTTTTTCAATCCCTCTGCCGCAAGGACAGCGGTATCGATATGATTGCAAGTGGAGCCGGGATCGTGGGTCATGTGAATCATCTTGAATTGGAACGTTAAGCCTCGGGCATCAGGTTAGCGACCGTTGAATTTGAGGTTGCTGCTGCCCATTTGCCATTCTCCCTGAGTGGAAAAAGAGCCGTTGTTGAGCAGGCGGAGCGTGAGGTTGGGTTGTTTGGCAAGAGCGTAAAAGTTGCCTTGTTTGACCCATGGGTATCGCTGGCTGATAATGATTTCGCCCTTGGGCACATCATAAGTCAGGATTCCTCCACTGGCATAGACGGGTTCCTTGCCGCCGACACTTTTCTGCTCGAGGTGGATGGTGCCGGTCGCGATGAGTTTCCTGACATCACCGAAATTCGCCGCAGGGCCGGAAGCTTCGGGCTTCTTGACCGCCTTGTTTTTGTCATCCTCTTTTTTATCGGCTGGCGCAGGTTTTTTGGGTTCCTTTTTGTCAAAGAACACTTTGAGCTCATCCGCTCCGGAGAGAGTGAAGCGCGGGTCGGAGACAGAGACGTTTTTCAGATAAACGAGGACGCCTTCTTCCGCGTCAAAATACATGCCGCCATCGCATTTGATCACCGTGTCATTGGGTCCGGGAGAGATTTCGAGAGGGGAGCCCTCGGTGGAGGATGTCTGTCCGGGGATGCCTTTCAACTCGGCTGTTTTGACAAAACCATGGGCGGCATCAGAGGCCTTTTTACCTGCGGCAAGATCCGCTTGGAGCTTGGCTTTGACCTCATCGCTTTTGGCGTCGAGTTGCGGTTTGACGGTCACCGCAGAGGACTTGATTGCGGCAAGTTCCGATTCGGAGACATGAGCGGGTGGTGCGGCAATGGTGAGAGAAGGTGCGAGGCACAGAGCGAGGAGGGAGGCGGTTTTGGTTTTGGCGGGACGCATCGAGGTGGTGGGTTCTGGGTAAGAAATCCATGTGGTGGAGGGGCCGATCAGGAAGCCTTGGCCGTTTTGGAAAGCGTAAACCAGTCCGCTGCCTTTGGCGACAAGACTGTCAGTGGTGATTTCAACGGGTTCGTCCGCACGGAGTTGCGAGGTGGTTTGATTGAATATGGCTTTGCGGAGTCGTACTTTTCCACGAAGGCTGCGGTCTGGTTTGTAAAATTGGATGAGGACGTTTTCGCCTTGGATTTGTTTCGGGTTGATCAGTGTCATGATTTCCGCTTTGAGATCGCCGACAAGAACGCGTTTTTTGTCATAACGCGGAAGCAGGACTTCATGCAAAACACTGCCATTCGGCAAGAGTGACATGGGATTTTTCGTTGCCTCGGTCACGGGATCCCTGGCGAATGAAATACCGGCGGAAAGCAGAAGGATGGAAATGCGTAAGATCAATGGTTGTAATTGATAGGACGGGGAGAGATTAGCCAGTCGAAAAATGGAGACAATCATGGATTTTCCGGAATCGCCGAATTTCAAAAATAACGGATTTTATGAATAAACCGGCAAAGCAGGAGTTGATTTGCGGCAAGGAGAGGGTGAAGCTCCGGGCATGAAACCAAAGGTTGGCGATATGGCGCCGGATTTCCATGCTACGGTTGTGAATCGGGAAGATGAAACCCGCGTGTCGCTTGCGGATTTGCGCGGCGAGCGTGTGGTGCTTGTTTTTTACCCGAAAGACAACACCCCGGGGTGTACGATTCAGGCGTGTTCGTTGCGCGAGCATTGGGATGAGATCAAAGGCAAGGCGCGGGTCTTTGGTGTGAGTGCGGACAGTGTGGCAAGTCACCGGAAGTTCATTACAAATAAAAATCTGCCCTATCCTTTGATCGCGGATGAAGACAAGCGGATCGTCAATGCCTATGGCGTGTGGGTGCAAAAATCCATGATGGGTAAAAAATTCATGGGAATTGAGCGCAGCACATTTGTCATCGGAGCGGATGGAAAGATTGAGGCGGTATTGGAAAAGGTCTCGCCGCTGAGTCACACGGAGCAATTGTCCCAAATTCTCGGATAATGGATCAGCCGTCTCGCAAACAACCGGCAGATGTGGGTTTCGCCACCCTGGCGATCGCCCTGATGGGTATCGGTCTTGCGGCCGGGTTGGATTTTCTGGGAATGGTCGGGTATCTGGACAACCGGATCATGACAGGGCTGGTAAAGCCGGGATTTTCCGTGCCGGAGCAATCCCTGAATCCCTATGTGATCTGGGGTGGGACGGCATTCCTGGTGTCGGGTCTGGTGGCGGTCATGCTGAATGTTTCGGGAAACTGGCGACGCCTTTTGATCTGGGCTCTCTCGCTGATTGTCACTTTCTTCTGGGTGCCGGTATTGTTGCTGGCAGCATATCAACCTGAAATCGGGGCGGCTCTGGTAGGGCTTTTATGGTCCGGTTGCTGTGCGATGGTTTACTCCAAGAATCATGAAATGCCCGCGGATCTAACAGAACAAAAACCTCTCAAACAAGACGATGCCACGCGCTGATTTTCCGGATCCGGTTGGAAATCTGATCACCGAGCTGAAACGGCTTCCGGGAGTGGGTCCGCGCAGTGCGGAACGAATCGCCGTTTGGCTGCTTCAAAACAAAAAAGCCGAGCCGATCAGGCTTTCCGAAGCCGTTGTTCACGCTCATGAAACGATTGTTCCGTGTCCGGTTTGCGGATTTTTTGCGACCCGTGAAACTTGTGAAATCTGTGCGGATGGGAAACGCGATGAGTCGCTGTTGTGTGTGGTCGAGCAGGCGACCGATGTTCTTCCGCTGGAGCGTGCTGGGGTTTTCAAAGGCAAGTATCATTGCCTGGGGGGCAAGCTGTCACCATTGGATCGTGTTTCTCCGGAAGATTTGAATATTCCGCAGCTCCTCAAGCGCGTGGATGCCAAAGATGGAAACATGGAGATCATCCTCGCGCTGGGTGCGGATGTGGAAGGTGAGGCGACCTCGAACTATTTGGCGGACATGTTGCGTGGAAAATCCGCCAAAGTCACCCGGATCGCCCAAGGATTGCCTGCCGGAGGCGGGCTAGAGCATGCGGATGAACTGACGCTGATTCGCGCACTGCAAGGCCGGCGGGATTTTTAGCCGGGTCACTGAGTTCTTGCGCAAATTTCAACCCGGAGTTAGCTTGAACGCTGATGTTCTCAAAAAGTTTTCTCCTCCTTGCGTCGATGGTTCTGTTCGGCGGCCTCAAGGTGCACGCCGCCTCGATATCTCGCTCCATCGATCCTCTGCTCAAAGCGGGGGAAAGCTGGAAGATGACCGCGGATGATTTTGAAAAAATCTTCACGGAGGGCAACAACAAGCTCTATGTCTGGCTGACTCTGGATCGCAGCCGGGCGAAGCTGACCCGCAGGCTTTATGGAAACATGGAAATCGATCTCACGGCGTTTGATGGACAGGTTCCGGTTCAGGAAGTGACTGTTGATTTTGCGGACAACCGGTTGAATCTGATTTCGATCTCGATCTACAACCGTGCCGACAGCGATAAGATTACGACGGAAGCCTTCGCCGATCGTTTTAAAACGGCGGGTAAAAGGGTGGGTGAACTTCTTGTCGCAAAGCCCCAGCGCCGCACCGCGGATACGAAAAACGGTCTTTTGACAGAGGGTTATTTGTGGAATTCCAGAGAGACGGGCGTGGCGTTGTTGGAGCACAACGAAGGGGCCTTGGAGAAGGGGGATCGCGAGTTTTTAAGGCTTCGTATCGCACGTCCGAATGCGTTCGGTTCATTGGCGGCTTCCATGACCAACACCCGGGGTGGAGCGGCGGCCAAGCTCGGTGATTTCCTCAAAAATATCAAAAAAGAAGTGAACGGAGATGTCCTGATTTCCGGTATGCCGATGGTTGATCAGGGTGACAAAGGTTACTGTGTGTGCGCGAGCGTTCAGCGGGTTTTTGAATATTATGGCATCGGGGCGGATATGCACCAGATCGCGCAAATTTCAGAGGCGGATCCCCAAAGGGGGACCAGCACGCTGATCATGGCGAAGGAGTTGGATAAGATCGACTACCGCTTCAAAACCCGCCTCGACATTGTGGGCATGGGGCAGCCATTGACCGAAGTGGAAGTGAAAAAGGGCGAATACTTCGTGGGAAAGCCCGTTGATGAGCGCAAGTTTCTCAAAGAAATCCAGAACTATGTTGATAGCGGCCTACCCCTGCTCTGGGCGCTTGAACTCGGCAGATATCCGGAAGTGCCTCAACTCAATCCGCAGGCTGCCGGTGGCCACATGCGTCTCATTATTGGCTATAACGACAAGACGCGTGAAATCATCTTTTCCGATTCATGGGGTGCCAGCCACGAAGCCAAGCGCATGAAAATGTCGGACTCCTATCAAGCGTCCCACGGGCTCTTTGTTCTTAAGCCAACGGTCAGGTGAATGTAGGAAAGCGTTTGATCGCTTTCTGCGGATCAAGCCAGGATCTGATCCAGAACATAAGGCAGGATGCCGCCAGCATTGTAGTAATCGACTTCAGCCGGTGTATCTAGGCGCACTTTGAGCGGGATGACGACCTTGCTGCCATCGGGTTTGGTGGCGGTCAGGGTGGCGGATTGCATCGGTTTGAGTTCGCCAGCGATACCGGTGATATCGAACTTCGCGTCTGCGAGGTCTTTGACTTTATCGTAGTCTGCTTTTTCGATGAAGTTGAGCGGGAGGACGCCCATTCCAATCAGGTTTGACCGGTGAATCCGCTCGAAGGATTTCGTGACGACGGCCTTCACTCCCAGCAAGCGGGTGCCTTTTGCGGCCCAGTCGCGGGAAGAGCCCATGCCATAGTCCTCGCCGCCGATGCAGATGAGAGGCGTGCCTTCCTGTTGGTAAGCCATGGAGGCGTTGTAGATGAAGGTTGGGAACGCGCCGTTCAATGCTGCGATTTCCTGATCGGGTCCTGAAACTTCCTTGGAACCGAAGTATTGGGTGTAGCCGCCTTCAACGCCGGGACACATGAGGTTTTTGATGCGAACGTTGGCGAAGGTGCCACGGGTCATGACACGGTCGTTACCACGGCGCGCGCCGTATGAGTTGAAGGAAGCTTTTTCGACACCGTTGGCCAGAAGGTATTGACCTGCCGGCGAGGTTTCCTTGATCGCTCCGGCCGGTGAGATGTGGTCGGTCGTGACGGAATCTCCGAAAATGCCCAACGCTCGCGCGCCGGTGATGTCCTCGCTGCCTCCGATCTTGGTCTCGAAAAACGGCGGGGACTGAACATAGGTGGATTTCTCATCCCATGCGTAGGTGTCGCCAGTTGAGCCTTTGATCTCGCCCCACTTCGGGTTCGCCGTATCGACGTTGCCATAGAGTTTTTGATAAACCTCGGGTTTGAGTGCAGCATCAAGCTGGGCGCGGATCTCGGCTTGGGTCGGCCACAAGTCTTTGAGGAAAACAGGGTTTCCGTTCTTGCTGTGTCCGAGCGGCTCGGTGGTGAGGTCGATGTCGACCCGTCCTGCGAGCGCGTAGGCGACAACGAGGGGAGGAGACATCAGGAAGTTCGATTTGATTGAACCATGGACGCGGGCCTCGAAGTTGCGGTTTCCGGAAAGGACCGAGGCGCACACCAGGTTACCCTCTTTGATCGCGCCTTCGATCGCGGGATGGAGCGGGCCGGAGTTTCCGATGCAGGTGGTGCAGCCATAGCCGACGGTTTCGAAGCCGAGTTGGTCGAGTTCTTTGGAAAGCCCGGTGGCGTCGAGGTAATCCGTCACCACGCGGGAGCCGGGACCGAGAGAGGTTTTTACAAAAGGCGCGACGGTCAGGCCGAGTTCGTTCGCCTTTTTCGCTACCAGACCGGCAGCGAGCATGACGCTGGGGTTACTGGTGTTCGTGCAGGAAGTGATGGCGGCGATCAGAACCGAGCCGTGGCGGATTTCCGTGCTGATGGGCTCGAATGCCTCTTTCGCAAGAACCATGTCCGGGGTCGGCCGGTTGGCTGTCATCTCGCTTTTGTCACGGTCTCCACCGTTTTCCGGCGTTTCGAGAAGCGAGCCGACCGCGTAACCGGCCGGTTCGGACATTTTCACAAGAACGCCAATATCGCGTTGGTCCGCACCAAGGCCGAAGCCGCCATCCGCTGGGCTGGCGGTAAAGAGTTTGTTAAAGCTATCACGCAAAGCCGGCACGTCGATTCGGTCCTGCGGGCGCTTCGGACCGGCAACGGCCGGAACGATGGTGGAGAGATTCAGTTCGAGGTCATCCGTGTAAACACAATCGCCTTTGTCTGGAATTCCGAAAAGGCCTTGTGCCTTGTAGTAGTTCTCGACGGTCCTGCAGAGTTCTTCGGAGCGTCCGGTGCCGCGCAGGTAATTGATCGTTTCTCCATCGACGGGGAAGAAGCCCATGGTTGCGCCGTATTCGGGAGCCATGTTGGCGATGGTTGCGCGGTCCGGCAGGGAGAGTGCCGTGGCACCCGGTCCGTAGAACTCGACGAATTTTCCGACGACGCCATGTTTGCGGAGGATTTCCGTGACGCGGAGCGTGAGATCAGTGGCGGTGACTCCTTCGGCGAGAGTGCCGTGGAGATAGACTCCGACGACTTCCGGGACGAGGAAGGTCACGGGTTGGCCGAGCATTCCGGCCTCTGCCTCGATTCCGCCGACGCCCCAGCCGACGACCCCAAGACCGTTGATCATGGTGGTATGTGAGTCGGTACCGACGAGTGTGTCCGGGTAGTAGGTTCCGTCCTTGGAAAGCACGCCCTTGGCCAGATATTCGAGATTTACCTGATGCACGATCCCGATCCCGGGAGGAACAACGGAGAAGGTTTCGAAGGCTTGCTGCCCCCATTTGAGGAACTCATAGCGCTCACGGTTACGGATGAACTCGATGGCCATGTTTCGGTCCAGCGCCGATTGGGAGCCGGCGAAGTCGACCTGGACCGAATGGTCAACGACAAGATCGACAGGGACAAGCGGCTCGATTTTCGAGGCATCGGCGCCCCGCGCAACGGCGGCATCGCGCATGGCTGCGATATCGACCAGCAAGGGAACGCCCGTGAAATCTTGCAACACAATACGTGCGACGGTGAATGGAATCTCGTATTCACCCGGCGCTTTCGCGTTATAGTTCGCGAGGTTTTTCACATCCTCTTCCGTCACCTTGCGGCCATCGACGTTCCGAAGCACGGATTCGAGCACGATCCGAATAGAAACCGGCAGTTTGGAGAGGTTCGGAAAGCCGTTTTCAGCAAGGGCGGGAAGGGAATGGAATTTGCCTTCTTTGCCGGAACCTGTGATAAAATTGCGGATGTAGCTCATGGATTGTGTTTTCTGAAAAGAGATTCTGTGCGCGGAGGTTTGGGGATTGTGGGGAATTTGTCAAAAACGTTCCTCGATCGGATTGAGATTGTCGCAGCGGGTTCGCTTTGATTGATTGGAACCATGAAACGGGTGTTCATCATGATCGCGGTCGGCTTGGTGGCCGGCTGTGCCTTAAAAAACCAGATGCCCGTCCCTGATGCCGCGATGGCGGCGCGGAGTGGCGATTCTCTGGAAATTTTGCAGCAGGGGCATGCGGTTTACATCATTCAGTGCGGGCGTTGCCATGAGCCCATGATGCCATCCGAAGTTTCCAGTGCGGACTGGCATATCGTGGTTCCGGGAATGGCATGGAACGCGGGTATTTCAAAGGCTGACGAAAATGCCGTGCTGAAATACATCATGGCGGCGAAGTAAATCGGATGATTGCGGTTCGGCGCAATCTCATGAATTCCTGAAATTTCCCTCTCCAAACGGCGGCAGCGAGTTCTCGACAGGCAAGCGAAGCTCGTGTAAAAGGGAATGGTTTGGAAATGGTGTTTATCGAGCGAACCATTGCCCAAACATTCACCGAATCATCCATGCCGTGAGAATCCTTACCCATACGTTGTGGCTTCTGGTGATCGCGAGTTGCGCATCGCCCAGTCATTCGAACGTCTCACTGAAAAGTTTCAATATGGGAAAGGGATCTCGGGCGGAAGCACTCAAGCGTGGAGAGAACATTTTCGCTGCGAAATGCGCCAGTTGTCATGAGCAGGTCATTCCCAAAGAGGGTTCATCGGACCATTGGCATACCCGCTATCCGGCCATGGCATGGGATGCGGGACTCAGCCGGGCGGATGCGAATGCTGTCATCGAATATGTCAGGGCATCGCGCCGATAAGAATCCATAGCCATAAAAAAACCGCCGCTTGTGGCGACGGTTTGGAGCGGGGGCGGTTCGCAGGCGGGAATCAATATTTCACTCCGCAACCGTAAGGCTTGTTGGTCGCGTTGGTGACTTCCTTGCCAGCAAGCACGGCATCCAGCGCGTTAGCGAATAATTTATCGGCAGACGCGATGTCTTCGGCTTTTGTTGATGGATTGGAATCGATGGCGCCGGAGTAGGCGAGCTTACCGTCTTTAGCGATGATCATCATGTGCGGGGTGACTTTCGCATCATAGGCTTTGCCGACTTTGCCGTCCGCATCGACCAGAAGTTCGGTGGCTTTATTGCCCTCGGAAACGGCTTTTTCGGTAAATTTGTCGGCAGCGAGATGACCCTGTTTGCCTTCGGCAGAAGAGTTGATGGTCAGCCAGATCACGCCTTTTTCCGTGTAAGCGGCCTGGAGAGCCTGCATGTTCTTGCCGGAATAATGCTTTTTCACGAAGGGGCAGTCAAAGTTGACCCATTCGAGCACGACGACTTTGTCTTTGTAATCAGCCAGGCTGACTTCGGTGCCTTTGGCCGTTTTGGCTTTGAAGGCAGGCGCGGCTTTGCCCACCTCTGAGGCAAATGCGGATGAAAGGGTGATGATTCCGATAACGGCGGCAGTAATTAATGGTTTCATATTCTTAATTTTTTGTTCCAAAACACCGACATAGCGACGCGAATTTCCGCATATGTCTGTAAAAAAGAATGTTTCCTTCGGATTTTTTAAAAGCGCTTGGTTCGATTGAGGTTTGGAACTTTGGGATTTGGAGTTTAGAAACGGCCAGATGATTACGCAGGCATTTATTTTGGGTGCGGGACTCGGGACGCGGTTGAGGCCTCTCACGGATGCGTTTCCCAAGCCGCTCGTGCCTCTGTTTCATAAGCCGCTCGCCGGATGGGCGTTGGAGGCCTGTGAGGCTGTGGGGTGCAAGAGATTTGCAATCAATACCCATCATTTGCCTGAAAAATGGGAGGGATTCGGTGCGGGAAGGGATGTGACGTTTTTTCATGAGCCGGCACTGTTGGAAACCGGTGGCGGGCTGAAAAATATCGAGAGCTGGTTGAATGATGAAAGTTTGTTGATCCACAACGGGGATGTTTTTTCATCGATGGATCTGAAAAAACTGGTCCATGCGCATGAATCCGGTGGTGATGAAGTGACGCTCGCGCTGCGTTCAAGCGGAGGCGAAAAACGCATTTCTCTGGGAGATGACAACCGCGTGGAAGATGTTCGGAATGAGGTTCGAGGTTTGCCGGGTACGCATGTTTTCACGGGAATTTACTGCGTGAAAAAAAACTTTCTCAAGCGAATTCCCGCCGGTGAGATCATCGCCGTGATTCCGGCATTTCAAGAGCTTGTGATCGAGGGTGGGATAGGCGCGGTGGTCCTGGATGAAGGCGATTGGATGGATCTCGGCAATGTGGAATCCTATCTCGCAGCGCATCGTCAGCTTGCGTTGGAGGCTCCGATACATCCTGAAGCGGTCATCGAGGACGGAGCGGTGATTGAAAACAGTGTGATCGGAAAAGGCGCGCGAATTGGCAGTTGCGCGCGTGTTTCTAACAGCGTGGTTTGGGCGGGTGCTGATGTTAAGTGTGAGATCAGCAATCAGGTAGTCATGTGACCTAAAAAGGTTAGGTTTGACTGGCCTCAGTCGACCGTGATTCTCTTCAATATGGGATCTGAATAGAATCTGTTAGGCGGATCATGCTCTTCGGGATTCAGTCACAGACGAGCAGGGCTGCTCGTCCACACCTTTCAACACAGCCGGTCGGAGACCGGCTCTCCTATAGGGTCGCAATCAAGCGGACAAATTGGCGGCCGTATTCGACGTAGGAGCTGTAGCATTGGTCCCAATCGACGGTGGATGGATCGGGCGCGTGGAAGACGGTGGCGACGTGGGGTTCGATGGCGATCCAGCCTTTGTAGTTCGACTGGTGGGCGTCTGTTAGAATTTCACGAAGCTTTGCTTGGCCGAGCCCGGGCATGGTGTATTCGGGTTCGACGTCGGCGGAGACCGGGTTGATGCAGTCCTTGATGTGGATGTGAGCGACGTGCTCTTTCACTTTCAGCCAAAACTCCATGGGATCTTGCCATGGGAAAGGTTCTGGCTTGGTGCGGTCGAGTTGGAAAACAGGATTTCCGGTATCGAAAACGAGTTTCAAGCCCGGGACTTCTTCGACGAGTCGCAGCGAATGCTCGGCGGAAAATCCGCCCCAGTTCATGCAATTTTCATGAATCGCGGTAAGTCCCTCTCCGGCAAAGCGTTTGACGATTTCGCGCAAGCGGCGGAAGCGCTCCGCTTCATTTTGATCGGCGCCCCATGGTTCTTGCGCGTAGGACATGATGCGTATCATCGGCGTGCGCAGGCGCTTCATGCGCGGGATCGCGCGCTCGATTTCCGCGAGGGTGATGGAAAAGTCCGAGCTGATTTTTTTGCCCCAGTTGCCGATGGCGGATCCGAATTCCGGGACAATGATTCCAGCGGCATCGAGCTTGTCCGCGGCTTGATGGAAATCATCTTCCGGCATATCGTGGATATTGACGTTCCCAACCATACGGGTAGAGATGGCTGACCAACCAAGCTCTTGGGTTGCCCGGATTTGTTTGTCGATGTCGCGGGATGCTTCGTCGGCGAAGCCAGTAAGTCTTTCTGTGGAGAGCATGCGGGACGCTAGGCTAAAAATTCAAAATTCAAAATTCAAAATTTAAGGAAGAGGGAGACTTTCGGAAATGATTTGCTAGAGTTGTGATATGAAGCGTCGGAAATGGATGGGGTTGTTTGGCGGGTTTTGTTTGGCGGGGTGTGGGGAGAAAAAGAAGAGTGTGGAAACCGGTGCGGTGGAGAATCCATGGACAGCGATGAAAGATCAATGGGAACGAGTCAGCGGGGGAACGATGGAAGTTGGCGAGGAATTGAGCATCGGCTGGGGCGAGGGGCTGACCAATGTTCGCTGGAAAGGCCAGGTGCCTGCTGCCCCGTTTGAACTGGAGATGAAGGCAAAACGGGTCAATGGCACGGATTTTTTCTGTGCGGTGACGTTTCCCGCCCGGGGGGTGGAGGAATGCGTGACTCTGATCGTCGGAGGCTGGGGAGGCGGCCTGGTGGGAATTTCCTCGATCAACGGCAAAGATGCCTCGGAAAATGAGTTTCAGAGCCTTCACACCTTCGAGACCGATGTCTGGTATTCGATCCGATTGGTCAGGGACGGGGAAAAGATCATGGTTTGGATCGACGGAGAGCAACTGATCGATGCCGATACGACGGGCAAAACCCTGTCGCTCAGACAGGGGGGAATCGAGGAATGCGCGCCTTTCGGCCTTGCCACCTGGCAGACCGCCGCACGGATCAAGGACATCCGCTGGCGCGGGTTTTAGGGCGGATATCTTGTGTACCGCCCGAAAAACCGCCATGATCCGAATATCCGGAGTCGTTTTCCAGCAAGACTTTCGGCTTGCAAGGGGCTGCCAAACTGAATTACAAAGACCCAACGAACAATCTCTGTAACCTGGAGAGTGGGTCATATACCCACTCTTTTGCGTCTACAGATCCTTCATTCACAACAGGAAAAGAGATTTTCCGCAAAACGCCCGTCCATCGCAAGCCATGACCAACGACATCGTCGCACTCATCGAATATTACGAAAAAGAAAAAGGAATCGACCGCAACAAGATCGTTGCGGCCCTCGAGTTTTCCTTTGTTTCCGCCTATCGCAAAATGGTTCCCGGAGCTGACGCGATCGAGACACTGCGGGCCGAAGTGGACACCAAAAAAGGCAATACCAAGATTTTCGCAGCACTTGATGTGGTCGCGGATGGCGAGCAAACCGACAAATTCAACGAAGTTCCTCTCAGTGTTGCCCAGAAAAAGAACCCGGAAATCGAGGTTGGAGGAGTGCTTGAATTCAACGTCACTCCGAAGGATTTCGGGCGCATTGCTGTCCAGACTGCCAAACAAACGATGATGCAGCGCCTCCGCCAAGCGGAGAAGGAAATGATTTATGAGGAGTTCAAAGACCGCGCGGGTGACGTGGTTTCAGGGACCGTCCGCCGCTTTGAACGCAATGACGTGATGATCGACCTCGGTAAATTCGAGGGAATCATGCCGAATCGTGAGCGTGTTCAAGGTGAGGATTACAACATCGGAGACCGTATTCGTTGTTACGTATTGGCGGTTGAAAACGAGGGTCGTGGTCCGGAAATCATTCTTTCCCGCAGCCATCCGAATTTTGTGCGTCGCTTGTTTGAGGCCGAAGTCAATGAGATCTCCGATCGCACGGTGGAGATTCGCGCCATCGCGCGTGAAGCCGGTTTCCGTACGAAAGTGGCTGTTTGGAGCAACGATCCAAAAGTCGATCCCGTTGGTGCCTGTGTTGGCATGCGCGGCGCGCGTGTGAAAAACATCGTCCGCGAACTCAACAATGAGAAAGTCGATATCATCCGTTGGAGCGAAGATCCCGCCGAATTGGTCCGTGAGGCGCTCAAGCCGGCCGAGCTGATCACTATCGCGGTGAACAAGGAAGAGAAGATCGTTCTCGTGACCGTCAGCGAGGAAGACCTCAGCAAGGCGATAGGCAGAAAAGGCCAGAACGCGCGCCTATCCTCACGGCTCATGGGCTGGGATGTCCAGGTTCGCAAGGACGAAACCAAGGAAGAACAATTCAAGGAAAAAATCGGCGGAGTCGCTCACACCTTGGGCGAGCAACTCGGCATCACCGATGAACTTGCCGCTAGACTCACCCTGTTCGGTGGAGTTAGCGCCGAGATGATTGTCGATATGCCGGTTGAATTCCTCACAAGTTCACTCGAACTCAGTGTCGAGGAAGCGGAAGCGATCCTTAATAGAGCGAAAAGCATCGCCGCAGGTGAACCGGCTGCCAACTGACGCTGCGCGACCCTCGATATTTTTCAAACCCTTCAGATAAAATTTCAGACCGATTACTCTCATACTCAGAACGCCGGATGCCAAAAAATAGCGATAATTCCTCAGACCAGCCCAAGCAAATCCTCGATCTGATCGATGATCAGAAAAAGCCTTCGCGCAGGGAGCGTCAGCGCAAGGAGGCGGAATCCGCCTCGGCGCCAAGCAAGCTGGAGACTGCGAAAGCAAACGCTTTGGACTTGTTCACGGATGAGAAGAAGCCCAAGGCAAAAAAAGCGTCGACATCGGCGAAGAAAGTTTTGGGAAGCATTTCTAAAACTTTGGACAAGGTTCACGAGGATCCGAACTTCATAAAAAATCAGGACATCGCGCCAGTCGCAGCGACCGAGGCTTCAGCTGCCAATCTCACAGCCCAGCCTTCCGATTCGAAGCTCATTGTCATCAAGCCACCGATCCTGGTTCCAGACCTCGCGGCAAGACTTGGTCTGAAGCCGTTCAACGTGATGGCGGATCTGATCAAGCTGGGAGTGTTCCCCGCACCGAACCAGCCGCTTGAGCCCGACATCGCGGCTCAGGTTTGCGAGATTCACGGATTCACCTTTGAGCGTGAAAAACGCGATAAGGAAAAAGGTTTCCATAAAGTTGAGGAAGTGATCGTCGAGCCGGAAGCGCCGACCAAAGAACCCGAAAGTTTACTGCAAGTTAGGCCCCCGATTGTCACGATCATGGGTCACGTCGACCACGGCAAAACCTCCATTCTTGATTATTATCGCAAGAGCAAAGTGGTCAGCGGCGAAGCCGGCGGAATCACCCAGCATATCGGTGCTTACCAGGTGGATCACAACGGGCAGCTGATCACATTTCTCGATACACCGGGCCACGCCATTTTCTCGGACATGCGCAAACGCGGTGCGAGCATTGCAGATATCGCTATCATCGTGGTTGCCGCCAACGACGGTCTCATGCCGCAAACTCTTGAGGCAATCAAACACGCTCAAAAAGCGAAGAAAACCATCATTGTCGCGATCAACAAATGCGATTTACCAACCGCCAATGTCGAGCGGGTGAAAGCCCAGCTGGCGGAAAACGGATTGCAAACCACCGATTACGGTGGGGACACCGAGTTTGCATGCATCTCGGCACTCAAAGGCGAGGGCATGGATGATCTGCTCGAACTCATCATTCTCCAGGCGGAAGTGCTTGAGTTGAAAGCCAATCCAAAAGCCACCACACGCGCCGGGGTGATCGAGGCACGAGTCGTTCCCGGCCGCGGCACCACCGCAACCGTGATCGTTGAGTCCGGAACATTAAAAGTCGGCACGCCCTTCATCTGCGGTCCGTTCTCGGGTAAAGTCAGATCCTTGATCAATGATCTTGGTCAGAGCGTGAAATCCGCGCTACCAGGCACACCGGTGGAAGTCATCGGTTTTGAAGAGCTTCCGAACGTCGGGGACCACTTGACCGAAATGAAGAGCGAGCGCGAGGCAAAAGCACTCGCATCCGACCGCCAGGAAGAGCTCAGATTGAAACGTCTTAAGCCGCAACACCGTAGCCGTATGGAGGATCTCTTCAGTATGGTGAACGAGGGAGGCGGTAAAAATCAGCTCAAAATCATTTTGAAATGCGACGTCCAAGGTTCGGTTGAGGCGATCAAGAAAGCGATTGAGGCGATTGAGTCCGAAAAAGTGGATTGCCAATTCATTACGGCAGCTGCCGGCCCGATCACCGAATCGGATATCACTTACGCCGGTTCCTCCGACGCAATCATTCTGGGCTTCAATGTGAAGGTGGAGGCGAAAGCCGTAAAATCCGCGAAAGCGGCCGGCGTTGAAATCAAACTTTACTCTATCGTTTACGAACTCATTGATCAGGTTCGCGAGGCGATGCTGGGACTTCTCGATCCATTGACCCGTGAATCCATCATGGGCCACGCTGAATGTCGTCAGGTTTTCAAAGTCAACAAAGGCAAAGCCGCCGGTTGTTTCATTACCGATGGCAAAGTCCACCGCAAAGCCCACGCTCGCGTCATCCGCGGCGGCATTCCTGTGTTCGATGGTAAAATGTCCACTCTTCGCCGCTTCCATGAGGAGGTCGAGGAAGTCAGAACCAACTTCGAATGCGGTATCCGTCTTGGAGAATTCAATGAATATCAGGAAGGCGATATCATCGAATGCTACACGCTTGAAAAAGTCGCACAGACTCTCTGATCCTTTTTCAAACCAAGTATTTATCTCCCGTGTCCCGCCGTATCGATCGAGTCAACGAACTGCTTCGCCGTGAAATTTCGACGGTGATCCAACACGATTACGAATGGCACGGTAAAATGGTCACCGTGAGTGCGGTTGAAGTCACCGATGATCTCAAGGAGGGTCGGGTTTGGATCGGTGTCATTGGCGGTTCAGCCGAGCCGATCATTGAAAAACTCAACAAGGCTCACGGTTCTATCCAGAAGGCCGTGATGAAGCGTGTGGTTTTGAAATCCACTCCGGTGCTGCGTTTCAAGCATGACAACTCGGCGATCCGGGGTGTGGAAATCGTCAATCTGCTTGAGGAAGTTGACAAGCTTCCCAAAGCTCCGCTTGAAGATGATCCGACTTGAACCTTGAAAAGCCAACAGTTGGTCTTCATTCACGCATGATTTTGTCTCAGGACATCGAGACAACCATGCGTGACCCTAACAGATCATCACCACTGGGAAGCAACCTGAGCATGATCATGTTTCGCCGGTGCTGAGAAAAAAGCCGCTTTTGCATTTGCTTCCAATTTGATCTTCGCTCCCATTCAAACCTCAATTCCTTTCTCATGTTGCAAGTGATAGAGGTGCGCGTAGAGGCTCTTTTCGTCGCTGATAAGTTCCTGGTGCGACCCGCTGGCAATAAGTCTGCCATTTTGCATCACATGAATCTTGTGAGCGTTGCGGATGGTCGAGAAACGATGGGCAATCACAATCGTTGTCCGCCCCTGCATCAGGGTATCGAAGGCACATTGGATCTGTTTCTCTGATTCGCTGTCGAGCGCGGAGGTGGCCTCGTCGAGCAGGAGAATGGGTGCGTTCTTGAGGAAAGCCCGGGCGATGGAGATTCGCTGACGCTGACCGCCAGACAGACTCCCACCATTTTCGCCAACCTCTGTGTCGTAGCCCTTTGGTTGTTTCATGATGAAATCGTGGGCAAAGGCGGCTTTTGCGGCCGCTTCGATTTCCGCATCAGTTGCATCGGGGCGCGCAAAGCGGATGTTATTGCGCAGCGTATCGGAAAACAAGAAAGTGTCCTGACTGACCAGCGACATGTTCGCTCTCAGCGACTCGGTCTTGAGCTCACTGATTTCCTGTCCATCAATCTCGATACGACCGTGATCGACTGCGTAGAAGCGCTCGATGAGATTGAGAATCGTTGTTTTGCCACTGCCTGAGGGACCGACCAATGCTGTCACATGACCGCCGACACAAGTGAGCGAGAGATCGTGCAACACGGGTTGGTTGCTGCGGTAGCAAAAGGTGACATTTTTGAGACTAATCTCGCCTTTAGAATGCTGCAGAGGCTTGGCGTCATCCGCATCAGGGATCGAGTAGTCTGAATCTAGGACATTGTAGAGCATCTTAAGCCCGATCAATGCGGCGTGTAGCGTGACATTCATGCGCGCGATGCGTTTGACTGGTTCGTAGGCGAGCAGGAGGGCGGCGAGAAATGCAATGAGCGAGTCGGCGCTCTGACCCAATACTAAATTACGGTAACCTCCGTAGAACACAATTGCCGCCACCGCTATGCCACCGATGAATTCCATGATCGGGCTAGTGCGGGCCGAAACGGTCGCCATTTTGTTGGAAAGTTTTTCAACGCCTTGGATCGCTCCGTTGAAGCGCTGGCGCATGGAATTTTCCAGATTGTAGGATTTAATGAGCTTATTGCCGATGATCGCTTCCTGCATGGTGGCAATGACCTGGACGTAGCTACGGTATTGGGAGCGTGCAATATTACGAATACGCTTAATGAGCAGGCTGAGCGCAACGGTCATGGGCAGGAAGATGAACAAAGCTGCGCAAGTGAGTTGCCAGTCGAGACGAAACATCGCAATCAGAAGAGCGAGCGCGGTGAGCACATCCTGAATGCGGGTCATCAGAAGATTCATCACTTCTCGCGCCGAATTCGCGCCATGGGAAATTCGTGTAATAAGATCGCTTGAGGGGAAGTGGACAAAGAACGCGAGCGATTGATTGAGTACGTGATTGCCAATCCGCTGCTGTTGGCGGGAAACGATGTTGTTGCCGATCTTAGTGAGAATGACCGATGAGCCGTAGAGGGAGAGACCCTTGATTAGGAAAACGATGATGATTGCGATGGAGACGCTAAAGATCTGGAAGAGGCCAGGCGATGAGACAAAAAGCGACGAGAAATAAGCACCGATCCTTTGTACCCAATCGGCGGCAAATGAGCCCGTATCAGAAATCGGCGCGGCAAGCTTTTGGGTTGCCTCACGCGAACCAAACACTACGGCGGTGATGTTCTGCATCAGGAAAACCGAGACCCCCGTGGAGGCCGCCGCGCAGGTCATTAGGAGAAAAGCTATCACGTAGCGCCCCACGTAGAGGTGAAAATTTTCCTTTAGCACCCTGTTGATGAGGCTGCGTGAACTGGGGTCGGCGATAGCCAATGGTTTTTTGGATGCCATAATCGAAAGGACTTGAGGAGGCATTCCTCCCCTGCCCAGCCAAGACTGCACGCTAGGGCGATCAATTCAATGCAAAAGGGGAGGGTGCAACACGGTCATCTCGCTAGGGAAAAAATTGGCAGAAAAGACTGGTAGGTTTGCGAATATTTTTCCGCTGGCTGAATGCGCTGCAAGATTTACAGGTTGATTTCTGTATGCTTCGTGGTTTTCTACAGCATTCCCTTCCATCGATGAATTATTTCAAATCCGTCTTTTTTCTATCAATCGCATCATCTTTATTGCCTTTGAAGGCTGAGATCGATTTCGCGCATGAAGTGGTTCCTCTTATCAATAAGCACTGCATCGAGTGCCATACGGGCGCCAAGGCAAAAGGCGGGCTTTCGATGGATACCAGAGCCTTGTTGCTAGAAGCGGATGTGATTGAGCTCGGTAAACCCGATAAGTCCCTGATGATCGAAGTCGTCATGTCAGATGATCCGGATGAAAAAATGCCGCCGCCTGAGAAAAAGAAAGCCGCGCTGAACGACAAGGAAATCGATGTCTTGAAGCGGTGGATCACGGCAGGAGTCCCTTGGACAGAGGGCTACACTTTCGCGAAAGAGCGCTATGAGGCGCCACTGCGTCCTCGAAAAGTCACTCTTCCGAAAGGCCCGGCGGGAGCGAATCCGATCGACCTCATCGTCGGGGAGTATCTGAAAAAACAAGGACGTAAATTTCCCGAGCCCGCCGACAACGCGACATTTCTCCGTCGCTTGAGTGCCGACCTGAACGGCCTGCTGCCAAGTCCGGACGCATTGGCAAAAGTTTCCTCCTCATCGGCCTTCAACAAAACCGAAATGGCGGATGTCCTGCTTGCGAACGATGAAGCCTATGCCGTGCATTGGCTGACATTTTGGAATGACCTGCTGCGCAATGAATACGCGGGCACGGGGTTCATCACCGGGGGACGCAGACAAGTCACCGCATGGCTTTATCCGGCTTTGTTGGAAAACAAGCCTTACGACACGTTCGTATCTGAGCTGATCTCGCCGACGGATGCCTCAACAGGATTTATCAATGGCATTGAGTGGCGTGGCGAGGTCAACGCGAGCCAGACCACAGCGGTACAGTTCTCCCAAAACGTTTCCCAGGTCTTCATGGGTATCAACATGAAGTGCGCGTCATGTCACGATAGCTTTGTGGATCGCTGGACCCTGAAAGAGGCTTATGGTTTGGCCGCGATTTATTCGGACAAACCCCTCGAGCTTACCCGTTGCGACAAGCCGACGGGAGAAAAAGCCATTGCCGCCTGGTTGTATCCGGAGCTTGGACAGATCGATGCATCCAAGCCCAAGCCGGAGCGACTCAAGCAACTCGCTGGTTTGATGACGCATCCTGAAAACGGAAGAATGCAGAGAACGCTCGTGAACCGTTTATGGAACCAGTTGATGGGGCGTGGAATTGTCCATCCGGTCGCCGCGATGAATACCGAGCCATGGAGCGAGGATCTCCTGGATCTGCTGGCGAATCATCTGGTTGCTTCCAATTACGACATGAAAGCCGTGATCCGTTTGATCGCGACTTCCAAAATTTATCAAGCGCGTGCCGACGTTCTGGATGATGAGAGCAAGCCATACGTTTTCAATGGTCCGGTACGCAAACGGATGACTGCCGAACAATTCATTGATGCGGTCCGCACGGTTGTGGATGTCTGGCCAAAACCGGACAGAGATGCCTTCAAAGGCGGAAACGGACAAGGCGGCCAGCTCAATGTCGTCATGAAAGCCCATGGATTGGAAAAATGGGATGACAGGCCGATTCGAACCGCCTTGGTTCAGCGCGATTCTTTGCAGGCTGTGCTGGGCCGACCCAACCGCGAACAGGTTGTCACCTCAAGACCGGATCAGTTGACCACCCTGGAGGCGATCAACTTGGCAAACGGTCCCCAACTGGCCGGGTTGATGGGTGAAGGTGCGCGGAAGATCGGTAAAATCAATGATACGAAATCATGGGTTACGCAAATGTATCAAGCCGCGCTCAGTCGCAAACCCACGGCTTTCGAAATGGAAGCTTCACTCGAAATTTTAGGTGTGAATCCACAATCCGAGAAGGTTGAGGATTTGTTATGGTCGATCTTCATGCTCCCCGAATTTTTCTACATCAACTGAGACGATGAACTCCGAAAACTGGTATAACGAAAATCTTCCCGAGTCATCCCGCCGCAATTTCCTGCGGATGGTCGGTGCGTCAACCGCGGCCACATTTTTAGGCGGCGCACCTCGCGCGATGGCTGCCGATAAAATCAAACATCCCGCAGCCAAAGCGGATGCCTGTATTCTGCTATGGATGGCCGGCGGCATGGCTTCGCCCGAAACCTTCGACCCGAAAGCATACCTCCCCTATGAGGTCGGCACTCCGGTTGAGAAAATCATCAGCACCTTTCCCGCGATCGATACTGCGGTGGATCACATCAAAATTTCCCAAGGATTGGAAGGCATCGCGAGCGTGATGGATCGCGCGACCCTGATTCGCTCCCACGTGCAGGCGGATCTCGGCAGCATTTTGCACTCGCGGCATCAATACCACTGGCACACGGGTTACGTTCCTCCGCAAACCGTCGCCGCTCCGCATATCGGTGCCTGGATGGCAAAAGTCCTGGGTGGTCGCAACGATGTCATGCCGGCTTTCATCAACATCGGCCAACGTTTGGAGGGGTTCGGTGAAAGCGAGGAGGTCAAGGCCTTCACCACCGGCGGATTTTTCGGTAGCGAATTCGGCCCGATGAATCTGCCTTTCCCTGATCAGGCTTCCCAGGCCGTCCAACCTCCCGGCGGCATGTCCGCCGACCGTTTCGCTAAGCGATACAAGGCTTTGGAAACTTTGCTCAAACATTCGCCGCGCTCCGGCGAGCTCAGCGATTATCATCAGGAATCCATGTTGCGCGCGCTGGACAACGCGCACCGTTTGCTCGGATCGAAAGAGCGGGACGCCTTCGATCTGACCAAAGAGAAAAAGGAAGTGTTCGACGAATACAACACCGGTCGATTCGGACAGGGTTGTTTGCTGGCGAGAAAACTCGTGGAAAACGGCGCACGCTTTGTGGAAGTGACCACCGAATATGAACCGTTCCTGCATTGGGATACTCATGAAAACGGGCACACCACTGCCGAGAAAATGAAACAGCAGATGGACCGTCCGATCACGCGTTTGATCAAGGATCTCGAGGAGAGGGGTTTGTTGGAACGCACGCTCGTGATTGTCGCCAGCGAGTTCAGCCGCGACATGATGATCGAAGGTGTTCCGGGATCGTCCGCGAAGGACCAGTCCCGTGCGAAAACGGATGTGCTCAAGGAAATCAAGCACTACGGCCTGCATCGCCATTTCACCGGCGGGTCATCGGTTCTGATGTTCGGTGGCGGAACGAAAAAAGGTTTCCTCTACGGAGCAACCGCCGATGAGCGCCCATGCTTGGCTGACAAGCCGGTCACGATCGAAGATCTTCACGCCACCATTTTCACCGCTATGGGCATCAGTCCCAAAACGGCTTACGATATCGAAAATCGTCCCTTTTACGCCACGAAGGACGGAGTTGGCAAACCGGTGATGGATATTTTCGCCTAAGCATTCGGTTGGAACGGTTCTGAAAATTCGTGTTGATCAACATTCAAGTTTTGAAGATCCGGTCGCTGATGTGGAAAGCTAACGAAGCGAATCCCAACATGCTTGGACATGGTGTGAAGAAGTCAAATGTCGCGCATGGTCATGAGTCGCAAACGGATCATTCGAAAATCGATGCGTTGCTGAACTGACATATGAACCCATCCGGATTGCTGGTTTTAATTTTGGCTCTTCAGCAAAATTTGTGGGTGAACTTCGGCTCCGGTAGTTTCCCAAGTGTATGAAACAGAGTGGTTTGTAGCAATTCGAAGCTGCGGTAGCCGT
>JBIKNX010000127.1:0-7950 GCA_044358435.1 Luteolibacter sp. | reverse complement strand
TCTTCCTTGATCCGACTGTGGCGTTTCACAAAGCCGCTTCCGGTCGCGCACAAAAGACCCGCGAGAAACGCACCCAAAGTCAGCGGCAGCGCGAAAACATACGCCAGGACAATCCCCGGCAAAACCGCATGTGACACCGCATCACCCATCAGCGACCAACCTTTCAGAATCAGAAAACATGAAAGCACCGCGCACATCGCACCGACCAACATTCCCACCCACAACGCATCCTGCATGAACGGGTATTGAAAGGGTTCCAGGAACACATTCATGACACGCCCTCCTTCACGCGGTTTCCGGTTTTCCATCGAGCCCGCCGATTCGCGATCATTCCATGCTTGGGCGCGAACAGGAACACGCCGATAAAAATCAATGTCTGCAAACACACAATGCAGCCGCCGGTTTGGCCGTTGACGAAATAACTCGCATACGCCCCGGACAAGGAAGTGAAGATTCCCAACCCGGACGAAATCCAAAGCATTTTCCCAAACCGGTCCGTCAGCAGATAAGCCGTCGCGCCCGGCGTCACCAACATCGCCAGCACCAGAATGGCACCCACCGCCTGTAATGCCGCAACCGCGACCGCGGCCAGCGATGCCAATAAAATCATGTGCGGAATCATGGGCTTGAGGCCGAGCGCACGGATTTGGGTCGCATCAAAACAATAAAGCATCAGATCCCGCCATTTGATCAGGAGCAAACCCAACACCACCCCCGCGATCACCACCACCTGCATCACATCCCCTGCGGCGATCCCCAGAATATTTCCATACAGGATCACCTTGAGATCCACCCCTGCCGGAAACGCCGTGATCACCACCAAGCCTAGGGCGAAAAACGAGGTGAACACGATCCCTATCGTGGCGTCCTCACGAATCCGGCTTTGCGCGCGGATGAACGCCATCGCACCCGTCGCCAGAATCGCCGCCACAAAGGCACCCAGCGCAAACGGCAGACCCAACAGATACGCAACCGCCACTCCCGGAACCACCGCATGCGAGAGCGCGTCTCCCATCAACGACCAACCTTTCAGCGTGACGAAGGATGATAAAAATCCGCACACCCCACCCACCAGCGCACTCACCCAGATCGCCCGCAACATGTATTCGTACTGCAAGGGTTGGAGCAGATATTGAAGCACCTCGCTCATGGGTCGTCTTGTTCGGATCGCTGCTTTAACAACTCCACATGCTCCGCCCTGTCCCGGTATTCCAGATGCCCGTCCTTACCGAAAACCAACGGCCGCTCATCATCGGAAAACACCCGGACTTGCCCGCCATCGTGCGCTTGAATAGTCGATTGCTCGAATTGAAACTCCCGCAGCAACCCGCCAAATGCCACTGTCAGATTTTGCTCGGTGAAAACCTCAGCGGTCGGCCCATACGCCAGCACGGTCCGGTTCATCAACACCACCTGATCGCAAAACTCCGGTACGCTACCCAGGTTATGCGTCGAAACCAAAATGATGCAGCCCGCCTTTTTCAACTCCCGCAACAAGCCGATGATCGCCTGTTCGGTGCTGACATCGACACCCGTGAACGGCTCATCCAACAAAATGACCTTGCCCTCCTGCGCCAACGCACGCGCCAGAAACACCCGCTTCTTCTGGCCTCCGCTGAGCTCCCCGATCTGCCGGTCCCGATATTCCCACATCGAAACCCGCTTCAGACTTTCCTCCACCATCTGGCGATCGATCCCACGCGAGATCCGCATGAAATTCATCGCGCCATAACGACCCATCATCACCACATCCCGAACACTGACCGGAAACTGCCAATCGACTTCTTCGGATTGAGGCACATAAGCCACCAAGCGCCGCTTCAGAATCTCCTTCACCGGAAGCCCGTTGATCGTAATCGCTCCAGAGGTTGGCTTGAGAAAACCCATGATGCTTTTGAACAAAGTCGATTTTCCACTACCATTCACGCCGACCAATGCGCAGATCGTTCCACCTTCAAGCGAGAAGCTCGCATCGCGCAAGGCCTGTTGCCCGTTCGAATAGGCCACGGAAACGCTCCGCACCTCAAGCGTTGGCGCGTCTTTCACTTTTTCCGGATGCTCGGGATAGCTCATGGGGTTTCCAGAAATCCTTTCACAATGGTTTCGGCGTTTTTTTCTAACAATTTCAGATAGGAAGGAGCCGGGCCATCCTCCGCGGTCAATGAATCCACATAAAGCACACCCCCGTAACGCACACCAGTTTCGATCGCCACTTGCCTGGCCGGCTTCGGACTGACCGTGCTTTCGGAAAACACCACGGGAATGCGGTTTTTCCTGATCTCATCCATCACATGGCTCACCTGCTGCGGCGTTCCCTGCGCATCGGCATTGATCGGCCAGAGATAAAGTTGCTTCAACCCGTAATCACGGCAAAGGTAACTGAACGCGCCTTCCGATGTGACCAACCAACGCCGTTCCTCGGGAATGTTCGCGAGCTTCTCCCTCACTGGCGCATCCAGCGCCCGGATCTTCTCCGCGTAGGCCGCCGCATTCGCGTTGTAGGTATCCGCATTTTCAGGATCCGCTTTAACCAAGGCTCGCCGGATGTTTTCCACATAGACGAACGCGTTCTTTGGAGACATCCACGCATGAGGATTCGGCTTGCCCATGTAGGGACCTTCCGTGATTCCGATCGGCTCGATTCCTTCGGTCAAAACCGCCGATGGCACGCCCTCCACTCTCTCGAAAAATTTCCCGAACCACAGATCCAGATTCATTCCGTTCCATAAAACCAGATCCGCCTGCTGGGCTCTCACGATGTCTTTCGGTGTCGGCTCGTAACCATGTATCTCACTTCCCGGCTTCGTGATCGACTCGACGATCGCTTTATCCCCCGCCACTTCACGTGCCATGTCAGCGATGATGGTGAAACTCGTTATGACTCGTTTCTTTCCCGATTGCTGTCCCGAATGACGTTCGGAACAGCCAGCTGATATGAATCCCGAAAGAATCAATATGATGACGAAACTTCTCATTTCCAATGCCTTAGTTTAGAACTAGCATATATTATTAGTCTAGGCTAATTTTTTGAAAACAGCGGTCGGATTCAATGGAGGGGTCTTGATCCGTGAAGCGCCTCAGTCCGACTTGAGGCGTGGCAACCGGTCCAGAGCAGTTCCAAAAAAGGCGTAGCTGTTTTGGTGAGAGATTTTTGAAAATGCTCTAATCGCCGATCCTCTGGATCGGGGCCATCAAAGGTGAGACGGCATCGCCTTCTTTAGGGATACGCAGGATCCTGCGGCAGGAGGGGCGAACCGCGCCGAGTCCATCATGGTCCATCGGGATGCGGAAAACGAAACGACAATCCGGACAGACAAACGCTCCCCAACGCCTGGCTTTTTCTTTGGATGCTTCGCTGTCTGGCACGTCTTGTATTTGGGTGCAAGTTCGGTGACTTGGCAAGTCTTGGATGATGAACAGGGATCGGCACTCCTGTTTCGCCCGAGAGATTTCGCATAATCACTCCGGGATCTCTTCCAAAAAAATCCTGCCGGCTTTTCTTCTCAAACGCTTTCCACCCGGCAGGTTGACGCTTGCGGGCTTTTCCACATCGAGCAAATCCACGCAGCCATCAAGCAGCCGCCGATCGACATTTTCAACATGCTGTTTTTTCAAATAATCCGCAATCACCGCGCGGGATAAAACTGCCGGCAAATCCCTCATCGCACCCGTGTGCAGGCGGCCCTGTGGGTCCGTCGCCACCGCGGCAGTCACGGACCAATCCAACAACTCCCGCCACTCACCATCAAGCTGCGCGGCGCGCAGCAGGGCGGGAGTCACATCGCGTTTGGCAATTGCATCAAGCAAGGGCAAGGCTTCGTTGCGCAACCGATTCCGCACCACATCGTTGACCGCATTCGTCGCATCCTCTCGCCAACAAAAACCATGCCCGTTCATCCACTCGGCAAGCTCGGCCTTGCGCACACCCAACAACGGACGGATCACCGTCATGGTTCGACCTGCCATTCTGATCGGCTGGATCCCACTCATCCCACGGCAACCGAGAGAACCGCGCACCAAGTTCCACAAAATCGTCTCCGCCTGATCATCCGCGTGATGCCCGAGCAAAAGCAGACTGCAGCGTTTTTCTTTTCCACACCTCGCGAAAAACGCATGCCTTGCCGTCCTGCCAGCCGTTTCCAAAGACTCACCTGTTGACCGCATCTGCGCCGGGAGATCCGCTTTTTCCGAAAGCACCTCATAACCGAAACGCTTTCCCAACAGCTTGACGAACTTCGCATCACCCGCGGACTCCCCACCTCTCAATCCATGATTCAGATGGCAGACGATGACTTTTCGGAAACCTTCAGCCTTGAGCAGATGAAGCAGCGCGGTCGAATCCAGACCTCCGGAAACCCCGACCATGAGTTTCTTTTGCCGCGAAGCATGCTCAAGCCACGGAATATTCACGACTGCAAGGGTTCACCGTTTTCAAACACCATTCTTTTACCACTCACGGGATGCGTGAAACTCAACCGCCACGCTTCCAACTCCATCGGCGCATCGCCGACATCCAGAGTTTGTTTGTCGCTCATCCGCTTGTTCGGCAAGTAACAAGGATCCCCCACCACGGGGAAACCGAGCTCCCAAAGATGAACGCGGATCTGGTTTGTCCGACCGCTGCCCAGCTTCGCTTCCAGCCATGTGGTGCCGTCCGCACAGCGTTTTTTGACAACCAATTCCGTACGCGCCTCCAAGCCATCATCCTCATCCACACCGCGCCCGCCGGGTCCCTCGACTTCTTTGGAAATCGAAAACTCGCACACTTTCTCATCCCACTCGGGGCTGCCCTGGACTTTCACGCGATAAATTTTCTCTACCGTTCCGTCCAGAAACTGACGTTGCAGCATTTTACAAAAATGCCGCGTGCGCGCAAACAGCACAAGGCCGCGGGTGTTCGCATCCAAACGATGCACCGGACGCGGAAACTTCGGTCCATACACCTGGTTGATCAGATATTGCAGGGTATTGCGGTGATATCTGCCGCTCGGATGCATCGGCAAGGGCGCGGGCTTTTCAACCAACAACAAAGCCTCGTCATCCCAAATGATCCGGATTCCCGTGTGAACCGCAGGCTCCACGGCCGGCGGAAACACCTGCAAAATCCTCTCTCCGGCACGAACCACATGATCGGCACCGCGCACCTTTCCTCCATAACTGACAAAACGGCCTTCCTCGCATCTCCGCAGCCATTCCTCGCGCGGGATTTGTGGAAACTGCTCCACCAATAAATCCAGCAACGTCCACTTGTCATACCTCGCCGCAACATTCACCGGCCTGCGGTTCTCCTGAGGTATGGAACCCGGCAACACGCGACACACCTCATCCAGCTTCGCCTGTGCCGCTGCGATACGCGCGGCCATTTTTTCCGGCTCCGCCTTGAAGCAATGCGGGCAACTCACCCCTCCCACATATCGAACGTCTTCCTGATCCTGCGCATCAAGCGGCGCGAGGCAGGCATAACAAATCGCGGAATCCGTCTCCTGCAAAGCCGGATCCACTCCCACGCGCTGGTCAAAGACGAAACATTCACCGTCATAGTGATCGCCACCACATTCCTCGAAGTATTTCAAAATCCCACCATCGAGTTGATAGATGTTTTTGAAACCTTCCATCTCCATATACGGACCCGCTTTTTCGCAGCGAATCCCACCCGTGCAGAACATGACGATGGTCTCATCCTTCATCTCCTGAGGCAGTCCTCTCACCGCTTCAGGAAACTCACGGAATGTGCGGATATCCGGCACAACCGCTCCTGCAAATGTTCCAAGCTTGACCTCGTAATCATTGCGCGTGTCCAGAAGCGTGATTTTCCGTCCCTCATCCAACCACTTTTTCAGTTCCTTGGCGGAAAGCTTCGGCGATGTCCGCTTGCCCGGAGCGACCCCCTCCACCCCGAAAGAAATGATCTCTTTCTTGATCCGCACCAACATCCGCCGAAACGGCTGATCCTCGCTTTCGCTCACCTTCCCGGTAAAATCCTCCAAACCGCGAATTTTCCGCAGCCGTTCCATCAATCGGCCGATGCCCTGCTCCGAACCTGCAACAAACAGGTTCACTCCCTCGACACTCAATAAAATCGTCCCTTTTAAACCCGCGTCTTTACAAAGAACCAACAACTCCTCCCGAAGCTCTTTCAGCCCCGACAAGTCCACAAAGCGATATGCCGCCAAATTCGTTACTTTTTCCCGTGTCATACCGACACCCGAAATCTGCCAACCGTAACGGCGGTTTGCAACCGCCCAGCCAAAAAAATTCCGCAAGCTCATGGTAAGCCCACATCCCGACCAAGGACCACGCGAGTCCAGGGACCGCGCGAGTCCAGGGACCGCGCGAGTCCACTCGCGCTTTGATTAACCTAAAGAGGAAAATGAACCACGGATAAACGCGGATAAACACTGATGCTAAGAGGATTAGCAAGAATTCTTCATTCACCTAAAAGGTGAGACTGAAAAAATTCATAACTCTTTGATTATCCGTGTCTATCTGTGTCCATCCGTGGTTCCATTTCTGTTTCTAGGATTAACTACGCCGGCTCCGCACCGTTCTACAGGCCTTGAGATATGGACGCGTAGGGATACGCGTCCCTGCCTGTGCGTCGCGATTTTTTCAGGCAGGGACCTTTATCTGTAAAGGTCCATATCTGGCGGGGCGATATCCCCCATCGCATCCACACCTTTCTAACATCTGTTAGATATTAACCCCTACAAGGTAAGCCACATCCCCTCCAAGGACCGCGCGAGTCCACTCGCGCTTTGATTAACTGCGCGAGTGGACTCGCGCGGTCCTTGAGAAGAGCCACTCTTACCTGCGGCGGCGGAGCAGGAGAAGGATACCCAGTCCTCCGAGCAACGCGGCTTTCGGCTCGGGGATCACGTAGTTGGTCACGTAGTTCAGGTCCAGATTGTTGCCGTTCTGACTGACGCTGAAGGTGCCGTTGAGCGTGTTGGCGAAGTTACTTGTGAGGAACGAGAACTTGTCAGCCGAAAAACCTGCAAAGCCTCCCGTTGTCGTCACGAATCCCGCCCACGTGGCGTTCACGTTCTCATCCCACACGGCGAGTGCGCCTAAATGATACCTTTAATACGGGTGATTGGAGATTGGCGTTCACGTTCTCATCCCACACGGCGAGTGCGCCTGCGGTTGTCGCATTGACCATGCTGACGAGATCGAGGATGACCGGTGTGCTGCTGGATGCACCGGTCAGGTCCAAGGTGCCGGTGATCGCAAGAAGATCCCATTCCGTGCCGGCCACTCCCGTGCTGCCATCCGTGCTGAACTCAATTTGCACCGTCGATCCGCCATTCCAGGCACTGCTTCCAAGACCTAGGCTTTCGATACTCGCTCCCGGTGAAAGGGTCGCTCCGCTCATGAGGGTGACCGTGCCGTTAATCGTTCCACTACCACCGAGAGTCGCGCTGCTGTTCACGGTGAAAGCGCTGCCCGCCGCCGTGCTGCCGTGGACGAGGAGTTTGCCCGCGTTGATCGTGGTCGCTCCGGTGTAGGTGTTGGTGTTGGTGAGGATCAGCGTGTTGGTGCCGAGCTTGGTGAGGCCGCGGGCACCGCCGGATGTTCCGGTGGAGTTGGCGATCACGTCCGCGATCGTGAAGGTGCCGTCGGTGGCGTTGGTCGTGTCGAAGCCGAAGCTCGATCCGGCGTTCATGCCGTTGGTCGCGCTGCTGCTGGCGGCCAAGTTGGTGAGCAAGGTGGTGAAATCGCCGGTCGTGAACTCACCCGTGCCGCCGACGTTGAAGGCCAGCGTGCCGCCGCTCTTTACGTTGATGTTGGCGGCCGTCCAGCTTGCGGTGGTGTTGTTGTAGAGGGAAACCTGTTTGGCGAGTTGCAGGGTTCCGGCGTTGATCGTGGTCGTGCCGGTGTTCGTATTGGTGCCGGAGAGGGTCCAAGCGCCAGTGCCACCCTTGACCACAGAGGTCTTGTGGGTGCCGGAAT
>JBIKNX010000126.1:0-7968 GCA_044358435.1 Luteolibacter sp. | reverse complement strand
GTTTCATGTCCTATCCTTAGCGAAAGTTCCCCCCTCCGCCAATCAAAAGGATGCAAATGATACCAGCCGACCGCAATAGGCGGACAGGAATGTCCGCCCTCCTCATTGCTCTTTCCGGCAAATGAAAACGGGCGAGCTGTTGCCAGCTCGCCCGCATGATGATTTCTAAATTCCCAAAGAATTAATAATCGTAACCTTCTTCGCCGTGTTCGATGATATCGAGACCAGCGGTCTCGGATTCAGGTGTTGGGCGGAGGCCGATGACTGCTTTGATGATGAGAGCTACTACGGCTGTCACAACCACGGAAAGAGCGATCGTGATAACCACAACGTAGAGGTGATTGATCAACAATGCGCTGGTGGATTTACCCGTTTCTGGGTCAAACATCGCTTGCAAGCCGTTCACTTTGGCGTAAGCATCGCTCACCAAGTTAGGGTTTACTTTGCTGTTTGCGAAAATGGCTGTGAGCAAGGCTCCAAGGGTGCCGCCAACTCCGTGAATACCGAAGGTATCAAGCGAGTCATCGTAACCAATTTTGGATTTAAGGAAGGTGCAAGCGAAGTAAGGAACCACGCCAGCCAGAATACCCATGATGAAGGCAGATTGGGCGGTAACGAAACCTGCCGCAGGGGTGATCACCACGAGACCGGCCACGGCACCGGAGCAAAGACCGAGAACGCTGACTTGGCGCTTGAGAACCTTTTCAATAAGACCCCAGGTGAAGGCTGCTACGGCAGCTGCAATGGTGGTGGTCATGAATGCCTGAGATGCAAGACCATCGGCGGCGAGAGCGGAACCAGCATTGAAGCCATACCAGCCGACCCAAAGCATACCAGTGCCGACCATGCAGAGAACCATGTTGTGAGGAGCCATTTTCTCCTTACCGAATCCAAGGCGCTTGCCAAGGATGATGCAGAGAACCAGAGCGCTCCAGCCAGAAGTCATGTGAACCACAGTGCCACCAGCGAAGTCGATACTTGGAATTTTCGCGCCGCCATTCCAGACGCCGTTGAAAAGACCATCGAAGCCCCAGACCATGTGAGCCATTGGGAAATATACGAGCACCATCCAAATGGCACAGAAAATCATGATTGCGGAGAATTTCATGCGCTCAGCGATTGCGCCGACGATGAGGGCTGGCGTGATGATTGCGAACATCAGCTGATACATCGCAAAAGTGCTGTGAGATGGCCACGCGGTGTAGTTGGTGTTTGGAGCTCCGCCCACGTCTTTCAGGAAAGCGTATTTGCTGAAGTCACCAAAGATGCCAGCCCAGCTTGGCGCACCTTCCGCAGGATGCTCGCCGAAAACCATGGAGTAACCGAAGGCAAACCACATGATCGTGACCAAGCCTGCAAGGCCGAGACACTGAGCCATCACAGAAAGGATGCTTTTCTTACGAACCAGACCTCCGTAGAAAAGTGCGAGACCTGGCAGTGTCATGAACAAAACCAGAGCCGCGCAGACCATCAAGAAGGCATTATGGCCCGGACCAGAAAGTCCGACTAGCGGTCCTGTAGGCGCCACGTTGTTGAAATACGCAAGAGTATCTGCTGCTACCGCAGCTGCATCAGGAGCTGCTGGAGCGGCTTCTACGGCTTCTGTAGCAGCTGGGGCTGGAGCGGGAGCCACCAGGTCCTGACCCAGAGAGGTCGAGGGCATAAGGGGCATGGCGAAACAAGCTACTGCCGCAAGGGCTAGAGCTCGCAGTGTGGTTGGGTGTCTTCTTATCATATGAGTCAGGGTTGTCGGATGTTGAGCTGTTATTGCGGATTGAAGTGCATGTGTTACAGCCGTGTCAGTGTTAAGCAAGGGTCGTGCCAAAAATGCAGCTACCGGATCTCATCCATATTTTATCAATGAAAAACGGTGCTGTTTAGGGACCGGAAATTGGATATCATCAAAAAAGAGGGGGATGGACCCTCCAAAAAACCTGCTATTGGCCGGCAAATCGGATGGCATTTTTATCTGGACAGATGCTAAGGATTGATTAAATAAGCGCTGCAACGATTTGCCCAAGCCTCTTCCTGGTACACAGAATGCTAACTTCTGCTTATCATGATTTCTCCTCAACGGGGCGGTCAGTGGTGATAAAAGCAATCGAAACCAACAACAACAAAACTATGCAAAACTACTATAAAACTATCGGTGCCCTCGTCGTAGCTTCCGCTTTCGCGGCTGGCAACGCTTCGGCAGAAATCGAATCCGAAATCCACGTTGGATATTCTTCCGAATATCTCTTCCGCGGTACTAACCTTGGTCAAGACCTCGTTGAAGCAGGTGTTGACGTCGCAACTGAATACAACGGCCTTGGCCTGAGTGCAGGTGCTTGGTACGGCTCTTTCAGCGACAGCACTGGTCAAGATTTTGACGAACTCGATATCTACGGTGAAGTATCCAAGGAGCTCTCATTTGCTACTTTGGCTGTTGGTTACATCAACTACCAGAACCCACGTCAGGCCACAAATCCAGATGACTCACAAGAAGTTTACTTCTCCGTTGCTAAGTCGCTTTACGGTGTTGATTTCTCCTTGGCTTACTTCTGGGATATCGAAACCGACAACGACGGCTATGCTGAACTCGGCGCAAGCAAAGGCTTCGAACTCAGCCCATGCCTTACCCTCAACACCGGCGCAGCTCTTGGTTACCTTGCTGAACAGGGTCAACTTGCTCACCTGACGGCAAAAGTCTCCCTCGACTACGCATACAGCGAAACCGCGACTATCTCGCCTTTCGTTGCGCATTCTTGGAGCCTTAACAACGATGACGACAATGCTTCTTATGAAAACACCGGTAACGAGCTCGTTGCTGGCACCATGCTTTCCGTTAGCTTCTAATTTGAAGTTTGCGTAAACTGATTAACTTAAGAGCGGTTGCTTCGGCAGCCGCTCTTTTTTTGTTTCATACTTGAACGTCTGGGAATTAACCGAAAACTCCAGCCATGTTCCTTGGCTTCGATTCCTCCACTCAATCCCTCAGCGCGATCCTTCTTGATGCGGATCAAGGTAAAATCATTGCCGAGGCATCGGTAAATTTCGGCATCGAACTGCCGCAATATGCAGCACCCAGCGGCTTCATCCCCGGTGGAGTTCATGGAGAAGTCCATGCCGATCCCATGATGTGGTTGGAAGCGCTGGATTCGGTTCTGAAAAAGCTCTCCGCCAAAGTCGATTTATCGAAAGTTGCGATGATCGCGGGCTCAGGCCAACAACATGGATCGGTTTATGTGAATGGGTCATTTGATGCCATGATCGCCGCACTCGATCCATCGTCCTCTCTCAAAGCACAGCTCTCGAACACGCTCACCCGCGCCACTTCGCCTATCTGGATGGATACCTCCACAGGCTCGGAATGCAAAGAGATTGCGAATGCGATGGGTGGTGAAGCTGAAGTCTGTTCGCGCTCGGGCTCGGTAGCCATCGAGCGCTTCACCGGTCCGCAAATCCGGAAATTTTTCAAACAATCTCCCGAATCCTACACCGCAACCTGTCATGTTCATCTGGTGAGTTCGTTCATGGCATCGGTGCTGGCCGGCAAATCCCTGCCCATCGATTTTGGTGATGGAGCCGGCATGAATCTTCTCAATCTGAAAAGCCTGAAATGGGACGAGGATTTGATGAAAGCGACCGCACCCGAGCTTTCCAAAAAGCTTTTGCCTGCCACCTCCTGCCTTAAACCCGTGGCTGCGATCAGCTCCTATTTTGTGAAGAAATACGGATTTTCCAAAAGCTGCCAAGTTTGTCCGTTCACCGGAGACAATCCCGCTTCACTCGTCGGCATGGGAGCCACTACTCCGGGCCAAGTTGTTATTTCTCTTGGCACCAGCGATACTTTTTTCGCGGCGATGACAGAGCCGAAAACCGACCCCCAGGGCTTCGGCCACGTATTTGGCAATCCAGCGGGTGGTTTCATGTCTCTCATTTGCTTCCGCAACGGATCCCTTGCCCGCGAGGCATTGCGCGACGAGCTCGGCGCAGACTGGAGCGCGTTTGATCACGCGGCCCTCTCCGCATCCAAAACATCTGCGGGAAAAAATCTCACATTGCCTTTCTACGGCGCCGAGATCACGCCTCGCCACGACTTCGAGAAACCCGTCACTGAATTTTCAGAAGATCCGACCGACTCGCTCCGCATTCGCTCTCTGCTGGAGGGCCAGTTCCTCAACATGCGCTTGCATTCCCAGTGGATGGGAATCGCACCACAACGCATACTCCTTACCGGAGGTGCATCCAAAAACAACGGCATCGCCCAGATGGTTGCCGATGTGTTCCAAGCTCCGGTCGAGCGTCTCGAAGTCGCCAACTCCGCCGCCCTTGGCGCCGCTCTCATCGCCGCCACTGCCGCTGGAAATAACCTCGTGAATCTCCAATCCGTTTTCTGTAAACCCTCACCGAACTCACGGATCGAACCCGATACAAATTCAGCATCCGACTATGCATCGGCACTCGATCAGTTCAAAAGATTGCTGGACTCACAGATCTGAGTCTTTATTCAAATCCACACATCACCATGCAGTTCAAAGATCAAATCGTAGTCGTTACCGGAGCCGGAAGAGGTATCGGCCAAGAAATCGCCAGAGCCTTTGCCGCCGAGGGCGCCAAGGTCGCCCTGATCAGCCGCAGCGAATCGAGCTGCGGAAGCGCGGCTGAAGAGATCAATCAAGCTTTCCCGGCGTCCTGCTCGGCCTACGCGGTGGATGTTTCCGACCATGATGCCGTCCAGGAGGTCGCCAAACGCATCGGCGATGAGATCGGTGCCGTATCGATTTTGGTCAACAACGCCGGCATCACCCGGGATGGTTTACTCATGCGGATGAAAGAGGACGACTGGGACACCGTTCTCGATACCAATCTCAAAGGCGCTTTCAATACCGTCAAAGCATTCATGCGCCCCTTGATGAAAGCCGAGCACTCACGCATCATCAACATCGCTTCCGTGATCGGCTTGATCGGAAATGCCGGCCAGGCAAATTACTCCGCAAGCAAGGCCGGTCTCATCGGTTTCACCAAAGCCGTGGCACGCGAGCTCGCCGGTCGGGCTGTGACTTGCAATGCGATCGCTCCCGGATTCATCACCACCGACATGACCGACGAGCTTCCGGAAAATGTGAAAGAAGCGGTGATCGCAAAAATCCCTCTCGCGAGCTTCGGAACCACCGAGGACATTGCCAAAGCCGTATTGTTCATCGCCAGCCGCAATGCGCGTTATATCACCGGCCAAGTTTTAGCCGTAGATGGCGGCATGACCATGTGACCCTCACGGGCACCCGATCACCCTATCCGAACTCATGAAGCTTTTCCTCCTTCGTCATGGTAACGCCGAAGACCGGAATGCGTTGAACCCGGACGACTTTTCTCGAGCGCTCTTGGAAAAAGGCCATCAACAGGCACGTAACGCCGCTCGCATTTTGTCGGGTGCCGCCATGTTGCCGGACGTTGTTCTGTGCAGCCCCCTTGTCCGTGCCAGAGAAACCGCGGAATCCTTCACTCAAGCCGCCAACATGCCGGGGCCTATCATCCAATCATGGCTGGCTTGTGGCATGAATCCCGAAACAGCCCTTTCCGAACTGCGTGGATTTTCGGATTTCAAAAGCGTCATGATCGTCGGGCATGAGCCGGATTTTTCCCGGTTCGTTCAATATCTTCTGGGCTCGAACGACGCTTCGGTGGAAATCCGCAAAGGCTCACTGGCCTGCTTGGAGGTTTTTCCGCCATCACGAAATGCGACTCTTCGTTTTCTTATTCCCTTCAAGCTCGCCAAACACATGGAATGACTCCATATTTCCGGCGTCCGGTTATTTTAAAACTCTTTTTGATTCATGTCATCGACCTTCGGCAAATTATTTCGCATCCATACTTACGGTGAATCACACGGCGGCGCTGTCGGAGTCGTGATCGATGGTTGTCCGGCACGCGTCAGAGTCACCAGGGAACTCATTCAAAAGGAACTCGACCGCCGGCGCCCCGGACAATCCGAGATTGTGACTCCCCGCAAAGAGCCCGACACCGCGGAAATTTTATCCGGCATCCATGAGGATCAAACCCTGGGGACTCCGATTTCCATCATGGTTCGCAATACCGACCAACGGCCATCCGCTTATGACGAAATGGCGGAAAAATATCGGCCATCTCACGCGGATTATACATACGATGCGAAATACGGCATCCGCGCCCCATCCGGTGGTGGCCGCGCCTCAGCACGCGAAACCATCGGCCGTGTCGCAGCGGCGGCGGTGGGCAAACAAGTCCTCGATCAGCTCTGCCCCGGCATCGAAATCCTCGCATGGGTCAAATCCATCCAACACATCCAGGCAAACGTCGATCCCTGCTCGGTGACCGCCGAGATGATCGAATCCAACGTCGTTCGTACCGGCGATCCATCAGTCGCCGAAGACATGATTTCACACATTAAAACCATCCGTTCCGAGGGAAACTCGGTCGGAGGAGTGATTGAATGTGTGATTCGCAACTGCCCTCCGGGCCTGGGGGAACCGATTTTTGACAAACTCGAGGCCGAGCTCGCCAAAGCCATGCTTTCCATCCCGGCGACAAAAGGTTTTGAAATCGGTTCGGGCTTCTCAGGGACGCTTCTCACCGGAAAAGAGCACAACGACCCGTTTGTCATGCGGGATGGAAAAATCCGCACCGCCACCAACCGGTCCGGCGGTGTCCAAGGCGGAATTTCCAATGGTGAAAACATTTTCTTCCGGGTCGCATTCAAACCGACCGCAACCATCATTTCCACCCAAGAAACCGTTACCGAAAAGGGAGAATCCACCCTCCTTCAAGGCAAGGGCCGGCATGATGCCTGCGTATTGCCGCGTGCTGTTCCGATTGTGGAAGCCATGGCGACTCTTGTCCTCACAGACCACGTGCTGCTCCAACGTGCAAGTGGTCCCATCGGTTAGATCATGGAGACTTTGTCGCAGATTTCCCTCGGCGCTGCCGCACTGCTGATTTTTGCGGTTTGTGCCGTTTACATGCTCATCCGCGGATTACTCAGAACCATCAGCCATCTCTCCATTCTCGCATTGAGCATTTGGATGGGCTTTCTCGCTTGGCAAAAGGCCCCGTCTCTCGCGATCGAATGGACCGGTCAAACCTCACCCCTGATCACCACCGGATTACCCATCCTGACATTTATCCTGACGTTTGTTATCATGCGGAAAATTTTCAGGTTTTTTCTTCTCCCCATCCCTATCCGCGCTGAGCCAGATGATGACGATCCTCCGCCAAGCCGTTCGCTGACGGGCAAGCTGTTGATCACTTTCATTTTTGCCTCAGCACTTTGTTTGATCGCCGCTGCCGTTCTCCATCATCTCACCACTGTCGCTGAAATCAGAGATTATGCGAAAAAAGGAAGTGTCGAAAATGACATTCCCGGCTTCCCGGCCAGACTTAAAAAATCCCTGACCACGACCCTACCGGCCTCACTGTTGGACAAGCTCGATCCGCTTGGCTCCCAACCCAGGGTCCAACTCGTCAAAATGATTGCCGATCGCTCTGAAAATCCATCGATTGCCGAGATTGATCCTCACACCGGCAAAACCATACCACGCGTCCTCATCATCCGGAACCCCGAACTCATCTCTCTGGCGCAAAAGGGCCGCTTCAGCACCCTGTTGCACCACCCTTTGCTTTCCGAGGCCCTTGAGGACCCTTTGGTGAAAAAGATGCTCGGTATCGATTGATGCCGCACATCAGCAAGTGGCATTTCCGCCGGCATGAATCATCTTGCGCCTTTACTTACCCGCCCGGAATCCTGTTCACTCTGTCGTGATGTCGATCAACCGTTTTTCCCTCACCACTTTATCATCACTGTTTTTCTTGGTTTTGATTTTAAACGCTCAGGAAAATCCGATTCTTCCCAGCGCTGATACGACTCCTTCCGTTGAGCGCATCCAACCGGTTCCCGCGCCGGAAATTCCCCAGAGCGAATTGCAAGGGGGATTGGCTCTACCTGATAAG
>JBIKNX010000290.1:0-8026 GCA_044358435.1 Luteolibacter sp. | reverse complement strand
ACCTTTTTAAGCTCCCGGATGCCTTTATCACCATCACCGATGAAATGGCGCGCCTGCTCAAACAACAAGGGGCCACCTGTCCCATTGAAATTGTATACAACGGAGTCGATACCCAGCGATTCCAGCCCGGGGATTCCAAGGTGGCTTGTGATGAACTGGGATTACCATTTGAGAGAGTTCGCATCGGAGTTATAGGCCGCGTTGAGTTTCGTCAAAAACAACAGCATCTTCTAGTGCAGGCCGTCGCATCAGACTCAGCGCTTGCCGCCTCCTGTCACCTCGTTTTCGCCGGAGATGGCCCTGATGTTTCCGCGCTGCGGCAACTCATTGATCAGCACAGTCTTTCCGCCACACTGCTGCCTTGGTGTGATCCTGCGCGTCTCTATCATGCGCTGAATGCACTGGTTATCCCGTCTCGCTATGAGGGTCTGCCGCTGGTAATGCTTGAATCTCTCGCTTCCGGCACCGCTGTGCTTGGTAGCGATCGTGATGGAATGAAAGACTTACTGCCCAGAGACTGGCGCTTTGAGCCGAATCAATCTTCTGCGCTAGCGTCTGCGCTAAATCGCTTCAGTAAAAGTGGCAACCGTGGCCCTGAAGCCTCACTCGTATCCCGTGTGCGCGAAACCATGTCACTTGATGCATTCAATCAGTCATTTTCTAGAGCTCTGCTGACGCAAGTTGATACCCATTCAGGCTTGCAAGGCGTTCCCAAATCCCTACACATTTAAGTTATCCAAAATAAGAGTATACAGCCCAATTTGGATTCATCCTCAGGATGCAATCTTCCCTCTGGCGAGCAACACGCGCCGGACACGGTTCGTTCTGCGCCGATAGCTTCGCGTCGTTTTCGTTACCCGCTATCTATCGATCCCATCCGCCTGTTCGCAGGTGTGCTGACCCGATGGCGGTGGATTCTCATCGGCATGCTCATAATGGGAACACTTGGCGCCATTGTGGGTATGCGCATGACCAGCCAGACTTTTGCTCTTTCGAGCTCGTTGATAAAGCGCCGTGTGCCGCAGACCGTACAAGCCTCGGAAACGGGTCAAGCATTCCGCCCAGTAGATCTCAACGATGCTACTTTGCTCGCCACTCTGCTGGCTGGCGAACCTCGCGATATGGCCGCCAAACGCGCTGACAACGGCCTAGATTCAGGTGCTTTGAAACGATTGACCGGAGCCAGCCAACTTGAAGGAACCGATATTTTTTATATCACCTATCATTCGCCTATAAGCCCGGATGATGCGATCAAATTCAGTGAAATCTGGGCCCAGGAAATAAATGCCTACACCAAAAGGCTGCAACAAACTGAAGCCCGCGATGTCAGGGCGATTCTGGAAAAGGAAGTTGCTTCGATGGAACGGAAGATAGAGGCAACTAATCGCGAAATTTTGGATTTTTCCAGAGCTAAGGACTTCTTGGGTGGAGAAGCGCAAGTCACCGCAGTTTTAGGCAAGCTATTCCAGATTGAGCTCGAACTCGAGGAAGCCCGCACCAGCTCCATTGCCAAGAAGCAACAGCTTGAAACCATTGCAGAGCAAATCCGCCATCAAAGTCCGATCGAACTTCAGATCAAAATTGCCAACGAGGAACTCGCCAATCTGCGCTCGACATATACCGACGAAAACCCGCTCGTTCAGGCTAAGATACAAAGTATCGAATATCTTGATACACAGATTAAAAAACTGAAAGAAGATGAAAAAGCGGAGCTTGATGCTTATACGGGAACCCCGCTTGGTAATCAGCTTTATCTTACCATTGTCGGTCTGCGTAATGAGTTGATTGAGACTGACAGTCGCATTGTCTCCCTTGATAAAATGCGTCAATCCACTGCGGCTAAACTTGCTGATTTTCCTGCGATCATCAGTGGCTATAACGCGCTTCAGAAAAAACGTGATGCCGATATCGAAGGACTTTCTCTGATGAGCAACCGCCTAAAAGAAGCTGAAATTTTCGCTTCCGGTGCACCGGGTTACTGGCAGATTTTTCAAGCTCCTGACTCTCGTTCAATTATCCCTTCTTCGCTTATCAAGAAGCCCGCTATCTTAGGTTTGTTCGGGGCGATAGGCGGTGCGGGCATCGCGGTATTACTTACGCTATTTCTAACACAGCGCACCTCAAGGCGTTCAATTCTCGAGTGTTGTTCAGCAACTAAAGCGCCATTGATCTGCCATCTGCCCACTGCCTTGGAAAAGGATGCCCGTGCTGCCACCACTCACTTCTGGTTCACTTACCTCGCTCCGCGACTTGATCATCCGTATACGATTCTGTTCTGGACAGTTGCGTTGGATCCAATTGATGAACGCAGGTTCTGGACTATGCTCGCCGAGGTCGCTGAGCACGATACGGGTAAAGCCTTGGAGGTGCTTGATCTCACTCCCGACTCGCTTTGGTTGGATGATAGTCCTGTCGCTTCACTCAGTTGGCAGACATATCTAAACAGTTTTTCTGGAGAAAATGTGCCAGTCCTTGTTCGTGCTTCTTCATTACCTCAGCGCGATGCACGCGCCATGTTTTCAGAAGTTGATCACTGGATCTCGGTGGTTTTCGGACAAAAAGAATCTCTGCGCCGTGCCGTCGATTCCCAGCAAATGATTGATGCTTATCTTTCTCCCTGCGATGGCACGATCGCTTGGACCGAACGCCCTAAAGGAAAGATTCGTGAGATGGCGGATGTCGTCTCCTGTTTCATTGCTAAAAAATTCTCCTGAAAAATGTCATGAAATTCCGCATTACCACGCTACTGCTGCACGCCTGTCTTATGGCGCACTTGCATGGTCAAGACGCGACTCCTAAATCAGCAGATACTCCAGGAAATAAGGCGCCTACCTCAGCCACTTCCTGGCGCGATCGTTACGAACTTGGTCCCGGCGATGTCATTAACTTTTCTCTATTTGGTCGTCCCGAATTGGATCGACCTGGATTTCGCATCACTCCGGATGGCACGATCAGCTACCTCCAAGCGCAGAATATTAATATCTCTGGACTGACCATCGATGAAGCGCGCCTCGCCATTGAAAAAGGTCTCGCTTCAAACTTCCGCTCGCCGCGAGTGATCATTACTCCTCAGGAAGTCGGCTCCAAGCGTTTCACGATACTCGGAAAAGTGATCAACAAGGGCGTTGTCACGTTAGAACGGCCTATCACTTTGGTTGAGGCTATCGCCAACGCTGGTGGAATCGAAACCGGCTTATTCGAACGTAACACCGTCGAGCTTGCGGATCTAGATCGCTCATTTGTATCACGCAAGGGTCAGCAACTTCCCGTGGATTTCCGTAAACTTCTTAATGAAGGTGACATGAAACAAAACATCGAGATCGAGCCAAATGACTTTATCTTTGTCGCCTCCACCATCACTAATGATTATTATGTGCTTGGGGCAGTGGTGAACCCCGGAGTTCAAGGCCTTACGCCTGACGCTACGGTAGTTTCAGCTATTTCGCGACGAGGCGGGCTCAACGAGCGTGCTTGGTCGGACCGAGTGCTGGTGGTTCGCGGAAGCTTCAGTAAACCCGAAACGTTTGTTGTCAGCTTGAAAGATATTCTCGCCGCCAAGGAAAAGGATTTCAAACTTCAGCCCAAGGACATTGTCTTTGTCTCTGAGCGGCCTTGGGCTGCTGCTGAGGATATCCTCAAGCTTGCTCTTTCCGCATTCGCGACGAGTGCCTCTTCCACTTGGGTTAATTTAAACGTAGATCCTGTAATTAGTCCGCCATAATGTTACACATTTCACATATCATATTGGCTATCGCTATGTTCTGTCTAGTGGGTTCATCCTGCCAGCAAACCATTCCTAATTCCCAGTTTGATGCCCGTAATAGCGATCAAACGGTCCGAAATCTTACGTTCACCAACGTTAAAATCAAACGCTCACCCGATCGCAAGCTGCTGACTCCGCCGAAAGAAATGTATATTCTCGGTCCTGGCGATATTATGGAAATCGAAATTGCCGAAGTCGGTGGCACTCTTGCTCGCACGTTCGTGATGCCCGATGGAATGATTTATTATAATCTCGCCGGCGGGGTTCGTGCCGAAGGACTTACCACCGCGGAGTTATCTAAGCAGCTTCGCGAAGCTCTGAAGCGCGACTACACGAATCCCATCGTCAATGTTAGCCTCGTTGAGGTTCGCTCCCGAGGCTACTGGATATTGGGTCGCGTATTCAAACCCGGGCTTTATCCGCTGCGCCAACCGACCACGTTGCTGGAAGCTGTTTCCCAAGCCGGTGGTTTTTTTACCTCACGATTTTCCGGCACCACTGAGGAGCTCGCAGATCTTTCTAGCAGCGTTGTCATCCGTAACGGTGAAATCCTGCCGGTGAACTTCGAGAAACTGATCCGCTCAGTTGATACGTCACATAATATTTATCTGCAGCATAACGATTACATTTATGTGCCATCCGCAGCAACTTCGACAGTCCTTTTGTTAGGTGCTGTCGCCGCGCCGCAAGCCATTGGCTACAAGGATTCGCTCACCCTGATTGATTGTATTGCTCAGTGCAAAGGCCCTGCGAAAGATGCTTACCTCAAAGAAGTGGTTATCGTCCGGGGTAAGCTCGACAAGCCCTCTGCTTCCATCGTCAATCTACAAGCTATTCTCACCGGCCAGGAAACTAATGTTTTGCTTCAGCCTGGCGATATCGTCTGGATTCCGAAGCGACCACTGGGCCTGCTGGAAGCCACGGTAAAACTCGTTTTCCAGGACGCAGCGCGCACCATCGCATCAGGGGAGGGCTCCAGATTTGCAGGTGGTGAGCAGGATCCCGTCATCAGTATTCCACTCAGTTCACCTCCTTAGTCGGATTTTTTCCTGTCTCCGCCACCATTCGGCTTTTGATAAAATTGCGCAGAGCATAATCCAAGTGGTTAGATTTTTCGTTTGCGTGAGGACGCGCTCCACCTGTCCGTGAAAATAAGTAATCGCGAAAGCCACTGTGATTCCGAAGAACATCAAGCCGAGAGGGGTTTTCCAAAACGCCACAGTAACCCGTGCGCCGTGCCAGATCGTGATCAACAAAAAAAGGAGAAAGGTGACCAAGCCCAGCACGCCGTTTTCCGCGAGCAACAGCCAATACAGGCTTTCTGTCAGCGGATTTGCCTCGAACTGCTCGGGATAGATGTTGCGGCCGCGGTTTTGTTCCCAGCGCTCCAGAATCTGCGAATACTTGGTCCCATGCGGACGGCTGTTCGCCAGTCCGTAGTTGTTCCAACCGATGCCTGCCAGAGGATGATCTTTCATCATGGCCGCGGACTGTTGGTTGAGCACGAGCCTGAGATCGTTTTTTGGCGAGTCATCCTCATCCATCCGCTCCATGAATGTGTCTGCCGCCATGGCCAGAACCAATAACCCGCCAAGACCGCCCACCACCGTGAGGGTCATGCGCCGAAACGTGAATCCTTGTAAAAAAGAACCCAGTATCACCACCGCCGAACCGACGGCGAAGGCCGCGAGCGAGGCCCGCGAAACCGACAACACCACCACCAGCCCGGCCGCTGCGAAGGCGCAGAAAAACAGGATCACATCCCGTTGAGAGGTTTGTTTGGAAATAGCCAGCCCGAGGATGGGCAGCGCAATCATGTAGGACCACATCGCCATTGGATTCTGGTGTTCAAACCAACCCATCACCCGGAAGCCTCCCTGCACATAGCGCCCCCAGAGACAGAGGAATAGCTGCATGATCAGGGCCACTGCAAAACCACGCATCACCGCCTTCATATCCCGCTCATCATGCAGCGCGGCAAACACCCCGATGAAAACAAACCCCATTTTCGCAAACTTGAAGGCAGGCATCAGCGCATAGACCGGATCCATTGCTCCGGGCACCGACAACAACCCCGCGGTGATCCAGAAAAACCACGCCCACATTCCCGGTGGAAGAAAACGAAAATCCTTCCGTTTTTCCAGCAAGGCAGCCAGAGCAAGACCGATGGCAATGGCTTCGATGAAATTGAATTCAAAGCCTTTGGTGTGTCCTCGATAGGTCTCGATGGAGTAAAGCATCAGGGTGAAATCCGATGGTGGTCTGACCAGCCACCACGCCATGAATCCCAGTGCGATGCGTCTCGCCGTGTCCTTACTCTTGAGATAATACCCAAGCATCGGCCCAACCCCTAAATACACGAAGGCGATCACCAATACCTTGAGGAGCGTTTTAAGGATTTCCATATTACATTTGGTCTCCTAGTCGTCTGAGTATTTCAGGAAGAAATTGTTTTTTTCGCGAGACACAACCCGCCCAGACCATGCCGCTGTCTCCCAGCTTCTGCACTAAGGCTGGGTTTTTCACGTCGAACAAGACCACGCTCTCGCTACGGAAAATATCTGTGATAAGCAGTGCCGCAAATTCCCAATCATCACGCTTGCAGCGATCGTGAAGCGCGCTAGCAAAGAGCTCCATTCGCTTACCCTCAAGTGCACTGCGATCCACCGTCTCGATTTGAGCAACCGCGAACCGAATACCGTTTCCCGAAAATTCCTTCAGATCTTTCTCCACCAGTTCACTCGCAGGTCGATCAAGCGTTTCATCGTTGCGAACAAGTACTTCGCGACCAAATTCGTTCAACTCGACATTGCACAACTGGGCCAGCGCCTCAGCCTGATGTTTGTCTACATCCGTGGTGGTAGGAGAGGTGAACATCAGAGTATCAGCAATGATCGCGCCCAATAGAAGTTTTGCCTGGGCAGGTGTCGGTTGTTTTTTGTTTTCCGAGAATTTACAGGCAATGATTGTCGCGGTGCTGCCAACTGGCCGGCAATCCACACGGATGGGCAGTGCCGTTTCCAGCGTGCCGACACGGTGGTGGTCCACGATCTCAATGATATCCACGTCAGCAATTCCGGCTGGTGCCTGATGTTGCTCGAAATGATCCACGAGAACGACTCTTCCACGTGGATGATTAATGACTTCACTACGTGATAAAACTCCATACAAAGTTCCATCAGGGTTCATCACCGGCAATGCAAATTGCGCCCGACGAAGTGCTCCCTGAATTTCCTGTAGGGGCTGATCTGGTGTAAGCTTTGGAAAACCATCCACCTGCATCAACCGCGCAGCTGGAATGGCCATGGGCAATTGCGTGGCGAGAGCCATTAGTGATCCTCGATACTGGAACACGCCGAGCTCTGGACAGTTCAGCATCGCATTTTCCCATTCGCTACTTTTTTCTGATTCGCAGGTCACGACTGCGGCGGCACCAGAATCACGACAATGCGCAAGCAGTTCCGGTTGGTCCCCAATGAGCACTAACGAACCGGGGGTGACTCGGCTCATATCCAGCACGATTTGCCCACCGGCTTCAGCCTGCGGATTTTGCCAACGCTTGAGTTCAAAATGGCGCTCCAAGTCACTGACAGAAAATAGCACGCCAAGAAAATCCTCTCCATTGGCATGGTAGAAAGAATTTGCAGCCGGCATCCTATCGCTCAGTAGGCCGAGCAGCTTGTGATTTTCGTCAATTACAGGAACAACACCAATGCGGTGGCGCATAATGAGGCCCAAGGCATCACCAAGTGCTGCGTCTGAGCCGACAGAGAATACCTCACAGCGTGCGACATCTCGGACGCAGGTATGCAGGTGGTTCACGCGTCGCGGCAACGGCGTGCCCGCTTCTGCAAAAAGCCATTTCGTCTGCCCAGAAAGTTCTCCTACTACAACGCCTTCAAATGTTTCTTCGCTCGAAATAGCGTTGAGTAGGTCAGCATAAACTACAGCAGATACCGCGGAATCCGTATCCGGACGCTGATGCCCCACTACGAAAGTTGAGCGGGTCAATGATTTGAAATGGCTTGCGGTGCTGGCTTTCACGACCCGTAGGCTAACGGATCGACCAGATTTTCCAACGAGAAAACGGGCCACGAAATCAATCGTGCAGTCGTTTTATTTTAGGTAGCTCTTAGCGCTTGATGTCGATAGCGCTTGGACAAATCGTAAGCGCCCAACAGAACCGCTCTTGTAGAGATGGTAGAGATTAGTGTATCTCTGGTGGTTACGCTATTTTGCTCTGGTGCATTGCTTGCAGCCATG
>JBIKNX010000125.1:0-8160 GCA_044358435.1 Luteolibacter sp. | reverse complement strand
GCCTACCCGAAGAGGCTGAATTACTCCTGAGTGGATAAAACCACCACGCTTAACGACGCACAAAATGAAAAATCAAACTCCTCAGCCAATGAGGCTTAAAAAACACGCCCATTTTCCTTTTTAGGATAAATTTCGCCCGATTCGAGCATTTCCGGAGGAATGTGCGGGTTTTCAGAGATCCGGGCGATTTTGACGAGTGCGGACCATGGCTTGCTGCCTCCGCCACTCGGTGATTTTGGCGTGATTTCCGGAAAGCAGGATATCCGGGACCTTCATGCCTTCAAATTCGATGGGACGGGTGTAGCACGGCGCTTCCAATAAATTCGGATCGGAAAATGATTCTTCGAGGGCCGACTGTGCATCGCCGAGCGCGCCGGGAAGGAGGCGGATCACCGCATCGCACAACACGGCGGCTGCGATCGCGCCGTTGGTGAGGATGTAATCACCGATGGAAATCTCCTCATCGATCCATGACTCGATGATGCGGTGATCAATACCCTCGTAGTGGCCGCAGACGATAAGGAGATGGGTTTCATTCGAAAGCTCCCGAACGCGCGCCTGCTTGAGAGGCGCACCCTGCGGAGTCATCAAAACCACGCGGGTGTTTTCCTTTTTCAGATCCGTGATCGCGGCGTGCAACGGCCCGGGCTGCAGGACCATCCCAGGCCCGCCGCCGCAGGGCGAGTCGTCGACCCGCTTGTGCTTGTCCTGCGACCAGTCACGAAGATTGTGGCCGAAAATTTCCACCAAGCCCGCATCGCGCGCGCGCTGGATGATCGAATCGCTCAACGGCGCGAGAGCCATTTCAGGAAAGAGGGTGAGGATGTCGATGCGCATGGATTACTCGTCTTGAGCTAGCATGAATTGAAAAGTGGCGATGATGCGCGCAGAGGAATCGGAATCCAAGTAACCCATGGGGCGCAGGACTCTGCGATTGATGGGACGGATCAGATCACAGGCAACGACATATTCTTTCTCGGCGATGATGATTTTCTCGCGCAAGGGAGTGTGAGAAATATCTGCACGCAGTGGGCAAACTAACTGCGTAGGCAAGGATGCGAGAGCAGGATGCTGAAGTCCGACGAGGTTTGGCTCCGTTCCTTTCTCTATCGAACCATAAAGTGGCAATCTCATGCCTCGGAAATTGGAAATTGAGCGTTTATTGCCAGTGTTTCCCTGGATACCTCAGGCGTGTATGCTGCAATTGCAGATGCGTAAAAACTTTGTTTTTTGCGGCGTTCTGCCTCAGCCGCCACCAACTCTGCAATAAAAACCGACTTAGGTTTTCCGCCGCGCAAGCGCTCCACTAGCTCAATGGAGGCCTCATTTAACGTGAGTGTACGACGCTGATTTTTTAGCGACTTTTTTACGACTTTCATGACCTAAACATGCCTTGATACGTTATGATGTCAAGGTTTCATAACTACGAGTCCGCTCTAGTTTTCCTCCAGTATTCGAGCCGTTCCTTGATGCGGCTTTCCAAGCCTTGGTTACCCGGTTGATAATAAGTGCGTCCTTCGGGGAGGTAGGCTTGGGGGATGTAAGCGCCCTCGTAGTCGTGCGAATAAAGATACTTCATCGCCTCTTCGGAAACGCCGGTCGTGCCGGTGAGTTTTTTGGAAGTCGGGGTGCGGAGATGGGGTGGAACGGCGAGGGTGCGACCGGACTCGACATCATCGATTGCTGCGCCGAGGGCCGCGTAGGCGGTGTTCGATTTCGGCGAGGTGGCGAGATACACCGTGGCATGAGCCAGAGGAATGCGTCCCTCCGGCATGCCGACAAATTCCAGGGCGTGATGCGCATCGAGCGCGACGCGGAGAGCTCCGGAATCGGCGAGCCCGATGTCTTCCGAAGCGGCGATGACCAGTCGGCGTGAAATGAAGCGCGGATCTTCCCCGGCGTGGAGCATTTTCGCCAACCAGTAGAGCGCGGCATCAGGATCGGAGCCGCGGATGGATTTGATGAAGGCCGAGATCGTGTCGTAATGACCGTCATCACCGTAGTGGACGGCCTTGCGTTGGATGGATTCCTCGGCATCCGCGAGGGTGATGTGCGCATCACCACAAGTCGCGAGCTCGAGGGCTGTCAGGGCTTTGCGGACATCGCCATCGGAGAGTTTCGCGAGGTGCTCGAGCGCGTCGGGATCGGCGGTGATGTGTTCCGCGCCGAGTCCGCGTTCGGGATCGGCGAGCGCGCGCTTGAGAAGATCTACGATGTTTATCGTAGAAACGGGTTCGAGCTGGAAAATTTGGGACCGGGAGACCAGGGGAGAGTTGACGTAATAGTAAGGATTGTGGGTCGTGGCGCCGATAAAACGGACCGTGCCTCGTTCGAGGTGCGGGAGCAGGACATCCTGTTGGGCTTTGTTGAACCGATGGATTTCATCGATAAACAAAATGGTCGTTTCGCCACGAAGATCGCGGTGAATTTTCGCTTGGTCGATCTTCGCGCGGATTTCCGCGACGTTGGATTCCACCCCGTTGAGCGCCTCGAAGCGTGATCCGGTGGTCTTGGCGATGACGTTGGCGAGTGAGGTTTTCCCTGTGCCGGGCGGACCGTAAAAAATGAGTGAGGCGAAGCGATCCGACTCGATCGCGCGGCGCAAAAGTTTGCCTTCCGCAAGAATGTGATCCTGACCGAGAACCTGATCGAGCGTCTGCGGACGCATCCGTGCCGCAAGGGGTTCGCGGATCGGCGGTTTGTCGGCTTTCGCCTGAGGGCTGTTGAAAAGATCAGACACGCTGCGGAAACCAGAGACCAGAAAACAGAAACCAGCAAGAAATCACTTCAATTTCCGCAGTTTGATTTTGTTCCAGAACTTGCGGTCGCGCGGATCGGCGAAGGCGTTTTGATACTTCGCCAAGTGTGATCCGCTGGCGATATCATCACCGGCGACGAGCACTTCGTTCATGCTGCCCTCGGTGCGCAGGGAACGGATCTTTGGAAAATGTTCGGCGAGAGCGGCACGCGTGGCGATTTGTTTGGCGCGGTGTCCGGGACCCGTCACCAAATTCAACGCCAGCAATCCGCCAGGTGCCAGAGAGCGCCGGATGAGGCCCAGCCATGCCTGATCGCAGCTTTCGGCACGAAACACATCATCATCACCCGCGAGATAAAGATCATCGATGATCACATCGAATTTCCGTTTGTTTTGAGCCATCCATGCATAGGCGTCGGCGATGATGATTTCGGATCCGGTTTCGTCCAAAGCCATTTCACGGCGTGCCGATTCGATCAGTTCGGAGTCGAGATCGATTCCTGCGAGGGAGACATCCGGCAAAAGATGGCGCAGGGTTCGCAAGGCCGTTCCTCCGGCAACCCCGAGCATGAGGATGGATTTCGGCTTGCCATCCGGCCGGAGAAGGGCCGCCGCGGCAATGAGATCCCATGCGAGGCCGGTCAGAAAACGTTTCCGGTGAAACCAGGCGTGGATCGCTCCCGCGACGCGGAATTCCGTCGCGAGATCGGATTTCCAGAGCGCGATGGTTTGGAAACGGGTATGAAAATGACAGATACGTCTCATGGGGTTCATAGTCTAAGTAGATGGACGCATGAGGAAAAGGCGCGAATTCCCAGCATGAAAAGAAGGGTGGTAAGGGCATGTAATAGGTGATTTTCCCATGACTTTGGAGGGAGCCTGCTTGACGGAAGCCCGAACCCATTCATAGTCGTTCCGGTAACGCTTTGAGTTGGCGTTTCTGTTTCATTCCAACTTTCCCTTCCACCATGAATTCCCGTCTTTTTTTTGCCATTCCGCTGATCAGCGGTTTTTTCTTTGTTTCATGCTTTCCCATTCCCCGCGAAGGACCCAAGAAAAAACCGACCCAACCCGCCAACACGATTACCAGCGAGGAGCAGCAAAAGATCGAGGAGCAGCGTGAGCTCATGAAGCAGCGTGATTTGGAAAAACAGGCAGAGCTTGCCAATCCGCCAACCCCTCCGAAAAACCAAACGGAAAACACCATTGTTGAGCCCCCGAAGGTCAAGCCCAACACCGACTATCCGTTCGGCACGCCGGTTCCCGGCAAAGAGGGTTACGTATTCAGTCCTTACAACAACAAGCTCCTCGACGTCCGAGGCATTCCGAGCGGAACCTTGGTGCAGGACACGACCTATCCTCTCAGCGAGAAAAAATATTTCCGTGTGCCCTGAATCCCGGAGTTAATCGGCATGGGTTGGAAAATTCACGGCCGGGTCCATGCCCTTGGATCCGGTTTTCTTTTATGAGCCAGACATTTCAAAAAATCAGCATCTTGGGAGGCGGCCTGCTTGGCGGGTCGATCGCTCTTGCTTTGCAGGATTCCAGAGAGATACGGCTTTGGTTCCGCAGAGCGGAGCTGGTGGAAGACGCCAAGCTTGCCGGCTTTCACGGTGCGACAGCGGATCTGGCGGCTGCCGTGGCGGATTGTGATCTGTTGATTCTCGCCGTGCCGGTCGGGGCCATGCCAAATCTGCTCTCTGCCGCGGTGGAGGCGGGACTTCCGAGGACGTGCCTCGTGACCGATGTCGGGTCCGTCAAACAAACTCCGCATCGGCAACTTGCGGAGATTTTAAAAACAAGCGGCAACGCGTTTATCGGCAGCCATCCAATGGCCGGCTCGGAAAAAAACGGTTTGATGGCGGCAAGAGCCGATCTGTTCCTTAACGCGGCCTGCTTGCTCACCCATGACTCCAGCGCACCGGACGCGTTGGCCGCGGACTTGGAAAATTTCTGGCGGGACCTGGGATGCCGGACCAGCTGGTTCTCCGCTGCAGAGCATGACCGTATCGTGGCGAGGATCAGTCACCTGCCGCACATCAGCGCGGCGGCCACGGCGTTGAGCGCGCTGAAAACCTGTGCGGAACACGGCGGACTTTCAGGTGGCGGACTCAAGGACACGACACGTGTCGCCTCGGGAAATCCCGACATGTGGGCGGAGATCCTGACGGAAAACCGCGATGCTGTCATCGGCGGGATTCAAGATAACATCGCCCGACTGCATGAAATTCTTGCCTCATTGGAGGCGGGCGACCTAGAAGCTACTCGCCAATGGCTGGCGGAAGCGAAGCAACTCCGTGACGGCTTGAAATAGAATTTTAACCCTCAGATATGTCCACTTTACGCGTCAGATCCATCACCTCGCTGCATGCCGCATTCAGCGTCCCGGGTGACAAAAGCATTTCGCACCGTGCGGCAATTTTCGGCGGTCTATCGGATGGAGTTTGTGAAATTTCCAATTTTCTTCCCAGCGAAGACTGCCTCAACACCCTCAAAGCGATGGCGGCACTTGGCGCGCGCTTCGAGGTATTGGAGGAGCTCGAAGGCTATGGCCCGATCAAGCTCCGCATCCACGGTCAGTCGATGCGTCTTTCACCGCCGGCATCTCCGATCGATTGCGGCAACTCAGGCACCGGGATGCGTTTGTTGGCGGGATTGCTCGCCGGCCAGAAATTCAGTTCCGAACTTTTTGGGGATGACTCGTTATCTTCGAGGCCGATGGGAAGAATCACCGTGCCTCTCGCGGAGATGGGTGCCAATCTCGAGACCCTCGGTCAAAAGCCCGGTTGCGCGCCGCTCCGGATCCACGAAGCCGCACTTCACGCCATCGATTACAACATGCCCATGGCATCCGCGCAGGTTAAGAGCGCCGTATTGTTGGCGGGGCTTTTTGCAAGCGGCACCAGTTCTGTCACCCAACCATCGGTCACGCGCGATCACACCGAGCGCATGATGGAGGCTTTCAAGATTCAATGTGAAACCGTCGGCAACAAAATCTCCGTGGCGGGCGGGCAGATGCCACAAGCATGCGATATCAAAGTCCCGGGTGACATTTCATCCGCAGCCTTCTGGTTGGTGGCAGCGGCCGCCATGCCGGGGTCACGCCTGATATTGCAAGACGTCGGGCTTAACCCGACGCGAACCGCAATTCTCAAGGTCTTGTCGAGGATGGGGGCCCACCTTAAAGAAACATCACATGCTTCCGACGGAGAGCCGATCGGTCACATCGAAATCCAAGGTGCCGCCCTGAAAGGAACCGCTTTGTTGCCCGAGGAAATTCCGAACCTGATCGATGAAATTCCGGTTATCGCCGTGGCCGCCGCGCTTGCGACGGGTGAAACACATATTCGCGGCGCACGTGAGTTGCGCGTGAAGGAGACCGACCGCATTACCACCACCGTGGAGAACTTGCGGAAAATGGGAGTGGACGTGGAGGAATTTGAAGACGGCATGTTGATTCGTGGTGGCAACCCGCTGCACGCCGCGGAGATTGAGTCACACGGTGATCACCGGATCGCGATGGCGTTCTGCATTGCCGGGCTTTATGCCAAAGGCGAGACCGTCGTGCGCGGCACAGATTGCATCAACACCTCCTATCCGGGATTTTCTCATCATCTCGATGCGATCCTGCATGAAAAAAACAAGCCCGAAGATTTCAACCTTCCGATTGTTTCCAAATGAGCTTTCACGCCATCGCCATCGACGGGCCCGCCGCTTCGGGGAAAAGCACCATGGCCCGAGAGCTGGCAAGTCGCCTCGGTCTGGTGATGGTGAATTCCGGCGCGATGTATCGTGCCTTGACATGGAAAATCCTTTCCGAAGGCATCGATCCGAACCACACCGCCGCGGTGGTTGCTCTGCTGGACAAAATCAACATCACCTGCGGCGATGATGGTTTGATATCGACGATTTTGATCGATGGCATCAATCCCGCATCATTTCTCCGCAATCCCGAGATCAACAGCCATGTGTCGGTGGTTTCCGCCATTCCCGAAGTCCGTGAGAAACTTGTCCGCATGCAGCGGGCTTATCTCAACCGCACCCATGTGGTGATGGAAGGGCGCGATATCGGATCGGTTGTTTTTCCCGAGACTCCGTTTAAAATTTACATCGACGCGGATCCGGAAGTCCGCAACCGACGTCGTTCCGGTGACGGTGAGGAGGATTCGGTGGCCAAGCGCGATGCGGCGGATAGCTCACGCAAGACCGCACCATTGAAAATAGCCGATGGCGCGACGGTGCTGGATACCTCAAACCTTTCGATCGAAGGTGCCATCGAAGCCGCGATCGAGATTCTTCGCAAACAAGGTTTTCCGATGCCGCAGGCAGCGGTCTTTGAAGAAAGCGAAGAGCCTCAAAAAATGATGCGCTGGATTTATTGGCTGGGCTGGCTGTTGTTTGGCGCCGCCTATCGCACGCTTTTCGGCCTGCGCATCATCGGACGGGAAAACCTGATTCTTTCGGGTCCGGTGTTGGTCGCTTCCAACCATCAAAGTTATCTCGATCCGCCATTGATCGGCAATCTCTATCAGACGGAAATGGTTTTCTTCGCGCGCAAAACCCTCTTCACAGGAATCGGTAAATGGTTGTATCCGCAGTGGAACGCGATTCCGATCGATCAGGAAAAACCGGACATGAGCTCGATGAAAACCGTGATCCGCAAGCTCAAGGAAGGCTGGCGGGTTTTGGTTTTCCCAGAGGGCGCGCGAACTTTGGACGGAGAAATCGGACCCGCCGCGCCGGGCATAGGGATGATCGCGGCAAAGGCGGGGGTTCCCATCCAACCCGTCCGCATTTTCGGCGCCGACAAAGCCCTGCCGCGAGGCTCAGGAAAAATGAGCTTTGCGAGAATCACCGTGAAAATCGGCAAGCCCATCATTCTCTCGCCCGAGGAATTCCAAGCCTGCGCCAACAAAGCCGGCTACGAGAAATTGACCGAGCGCATCATGGACGCGATCAAGGCGCTATAAAAGGCATCAATATGCCGCCGGCCCATATGGGTCGTCATGCGCCTCTGACCCTGCCGGCTCGACCACACCCACCCCTTCATCCCTCGCGATGTAACCTGCAGCGGCTCCTGCCGCACCAATCGCCAAAGGAACGCAGGAACTCATCGCCATGCCGATGATGACGGCAATCACGGAAAATTTGAGAACCGGATTTGTCATGGACGTAAATAAAATGGATGGATCACCTGGGGATTTCAGTTCGTTCGTTTTACCAAGTGGATTGGCAATTCGAGAACCCACACCGTGAGCAATGTAAACTCTTAAAGCGGCAGCGGCAACGTAAGCGCCCAACAGAACCCCTCTATTCAAGGATAGCATAGATGCCATAGATTTGGATTCTATGACATCTATACAAGAGACAATATCAGGCACGTTAGTGAAGAGCGATCGCGT
>JBIKNX010000124.1:0-8201 GCA_044358435.1 Luteolibacter sp. | reverse complement strand
TTGGTTTCTCCCTCGTGGCGTATCTCGACAGCAGCGCCGTCTTTGCGGAGATAAGCACCTTCGAGGGTGACGTAAAGGGTGTTGAGGTGCTTTTTCATAAAATCTCAAACTCTAAATTTCAAGGAAAGAGACGGCGTCGCCTGACGATGTGAGGCGGGTTTGAAACCATGATGCTGCGCCTCTTTTGAGCCGAAGAGATTTAGGTTGGCAGAGGTCGATGAGGGAGCAGGCGTCGCAACGGCGCGTCTCGTATTCTGCGGTGGGGGTGATGCCAGTGGTTTTCATTTCACGGACGGCTGCGATGGTGGAAAGAGTTAGATCACGGAGTTCTTGATCGAGTGCAACTTCGGTGCGGCGGCGGGTCTTGCCGTAGAAAATCAAACCTAACGGAATTTCTATTTGAAACATTTCCTCCAAACAAATCGCCTGCGCACAAACTTGTACCTCATCCGCGCGGTGGGATTTTGGTTTGCCGCGTTTGTATTCAACAGGAGTTATGGAAGACGGCGACCGAAGATCGCCGCTACGTTTCTCGACGATGTCGCAGATGCCGGAAATTCCGTGTTTTTCAGAGGAAACGTGGAGTGCGCGCAAGATGGAGCCCGCTGCGCGATGCTCGTCCGGGCCTTCGTTGGCTTTTTTGTGTAGGAGTTGTCCTTCAGCGGTAAAACGGTTTTCCGCCCAGACTTGCTCGTTGTGGATGAGGGCGCACTGGCGCGGGCAGTAAAGCCAGTGCTGGAGGGCGGAAAGAGGGATGGATTCCATGGGTTTCTGGGTTGAAGAGTTGACTGCATGCAATTTTTGTGCTCAAGTGCATGCATGACTCAGGTGACTGTCAGAAATATTGAAGATGAATGGGTAGAGATGGCGAAGGCTGAGGCTGTTGCTCGAAAGGTATCGATGAATTCGATTTTAAAAGAGGCGATAGCTCGGGGACTTGGGGTGGAGTTGGTTAAGGTTTCAAATGGGCTTGAGAAATTCGCGGGATGTATGCCGTTTGAGTCGGATGAGGAGCGGAAAGAATGGGATGAGCACCTAGCGGATTGCGCCCGCATTGATACCGAGGAGTGGAAATGACCGTTGTTCTTGATACAAATACCTATTCAGAGTGGGTGCGGGATGGTCGATGGGCAGAGTTTATCGGACGAGCGACTTCTATCCTCGTTCCGGCACCTGTGCTCGGAGAGTTGAGAGATGGATTTTTAAAAGGTTCAAGAGCCTCGCAGAATGAGGAAACTCTGATGGAATTTCTATCAAGTAGCATGGTTGCGATTGCTTATGTTGGGGAGGAAACGAGCCATGTGTATGCCCGTTTCAAGAACGAGCTTAGACGAAAAGGCAAACCTATCCCTATCAACGATATTTGGATCGCCGCCGTCGCCCATGAGTCGGGCGGAACCCTTCTCACAGGCGACAGTCATTTCGGGTTCCTCGATGGGCTTAAAGTTTGCTTTGGGGATGCACACTAAATCCGCTCGATGATTTGGTTTAAGCTGCGGGTGTTTTACTCATATTCCTCGTAGTCTGGATACTGCACGGGAGGAGTGCCTATCGAATTGAGGATCTTCGGCCTGCGGAACATGCTTTTCGTCTCTTCGATTTTCTCGCAAGTGATGAGAAAGCGCCAGTCATCACCGTAATCGAAGAGAAAGAGCATTTGTTTTTTCGGTTGGAAAACGTCAGTTAAAAGGGTCGTTCTTACGCCCTTGTCATGAGCACTCGCCTCCTCGCCAATGTCGGCGAAGAGGGTGTATTCCTCCTCACTCGGAGTGACGCGTTTCAGGTTCGAGTAAAATCCGTAGCAGTGATCCATATCGAAATACACGGAGCGAATAATGCTCTCCGCCAGGTCCTCCAAAGTGTGAACGGAAGGATGGACGATGGTGATGGAGAAGTCATCGTGAGTGATTCGAAACGTGAGGGCTTTGCGTGGAGTGGGCATGGGTGTTAGATGCGCCGGATGAGGTATAATTAAAATCCAGTAAGAATTTCAGGTTTGAGATCTCCATTTCCTTCGTCTTTGGTGAAAGATAAAGTCAGGCTGCTTTCATCTAGAATTTTACCGGATTTGGGATCGACGTTGGCATTCAGGCTCCCATGAACTTTAGCGGAAGAGATGTCGCCGGAGGGGCAGGAATGTTCCCACCAAATGACTTTTAGGATTTCCATGCTGCCATCGGGGCGGGCTGAGGATGCGTCATTCTCGAACATGGAGCACAAGGCTAGCTTGAGTTTTTGAGCATCCTCATCACTGAAACCGGTGCCAGTTTGATCGGAGGCGAGTTGGGAATTGATACTGCCAAAGAAAGTGTAGATACCGAAATCGACGCGGTGCTTCATGCCCATGGTGTCTGAACCCTTTTTGCCAGCTTTGGTGTCCTCAAGATTGGTGCTTTTGGTGATTTGGATGCTGGAGATGCTAACTGGTTCCAAACTGTAAGCCGAGTGGATGGTGACTGGGCCACGGACGGGAATGGAGACTCCTTCTCCTGCTTTGGTGCCTTTGAATGGGAAAATCTGGCCGAACGCGCGAACATCGAACCATTTTTCACACGCCTGTTTTTTGAACTTCTTCGCATCTTTCAGATCGAAATCCTTGCTGGCATCGATCCGGGCCTTGATGGATTGATGTTCGTCGTTGGTGTTGTCGTTTGATTGAACGAGGATGTTTTCTTTTGGATCCATGGTCATCAAGCGATTGCGAATTTTTCGCTTGAGGCAGACGTCGGAGATTTCACCGATGTCATCGTAGTTGGTGCGAGGCCGGTTTCCGTTGAGTGGGTCGCCATTGGGATTGGCGTTTTTGACGGAGAGGATTACTGCGAAGTCGTATTTGTATTTGGTGCTCATAATTTGAATGGTTAATGGTTGGTATTTTCTTGGGTTCAGTCGTCGGTTGATTCGCTGTCGGATTCTTCTGGATCTGCTTCGTTAGGTTTTTTGGTGTATAGCGCGGAACGCTGGCAGTGGTAGCCGAGGAGGTATTCGCCATCTAGTTTGGTGTCCGTTGTGAAATCGGAAGGCAGAAACAGATTTTTGATGGCATCCAATTCTGTCTCGTAGCGATGAAGCAATCCCGGCTTATTTGCCTTGAGTCTGCGGCGATAGGACTCGAGGCGTTCGTAAAGCGTTGGCCAAGTGTCGTATGGGCGCGAAGAGAAGCGATGCATCATACGTGCGGCGTTTGTGGGGCGATTTTCTTCCTTTCCGAGAGCGGCTTGCTCCAGGACATCGGCGACTGCAAGTAAGCGACCGTAGAGGTAGCTCCGGGAGTTTCGTTCGGTATCTAATGACATGGTGTAGTTGGTTTGGTTGTTTTTCTGACTCTGTTGCTTTCGATAAAGGGCGCATGCAATGCCGAGGGCTTTTTCCCATTCCCAGTGCTCAAGGCCGATTCGGGCACTGGCGCGTTGTATGCATGATGTGACCAGATCGTCTGGGATATTCCGGGCTTCAATGATGCAGGGAAGCAAGCGGCGATAGGTTGCTGACTTGAGTTTGTCGTCGAGACGAGATCCGTAGGCTGCCTGTGCGATTTCGTAGGGAGATGGAGCACCATAAAATCGTCGCCCCTTGTTTTGGTAAAGAAGCCATGCCGTGGTGTTGTGCCATTTTTCGATACGATCTAGAAACTCGCTGGCGGTAAGCTCGCGAAAATAGGTGAGTGCCATCCTGCCAGGAGTGGCGGAATCGAGTGAAATGACCAGAATCTTGGTGGTATCGCCGAGGGACTTTCGGTAACCGAGAAGTTTTTGTTTGAGGGCGAGTGCAACGCTCTGTCCGGTGTTGGCTGTTTCAAGCGAAGCGATGCGATTGAGATGTTCTTGTTCCAGCAGCTTATCGATGTCCTCCTCCTCTGCGTTGTCGGTGGCAAGCTGCAAACTGGAATCGAGAGGATTTGGAATTTCCTGATTGTTGATCGACCATGCGACAATGGCTTGTTCTCCCAAACGTGTCCCTTGCTTTGAAATCAACCAGCGCAGGGCGTTGTGCGCCTTCTGAGTGACATCGAAACTCACGGAAGCGGCTTCGAATCCGCTTGGATCAGTGAATCTGCCGCGGAAAGTGAATCCGCTGCCGTCGTTGGATGAGATGAGTTTGGCTTTGTCTGCGGCGTGCCGTAGTTTTGCCGGGTGCTGGACGGCAAGTGGTTCTTCCTTGCCGGTTACATAGCAGAGGCCGGAAATTTCCTGGGTTGTCTTGTAGTGCTCGCTCCAGCTTTCCCATACACTTGGATCTTCACAGAGGTTCGCTATAGGATCGCCAGGAATTTCGATACGCCACCGAATGAATGAATCTTGTGGGGTGGAAGTGGCTGGTAGTGAAGCGAAGATCTCGGGCGGATCGATTTCTTTGTTTTTCCACTCATTCAGAAAGCGAGTTTGTCCTGTGGGGGAGGGGGCTGTTGGGATGATATTGTGGGAGACGAGGTCATGGACGAGGGAGTTCTTCCGAATGTAGTCACGAAGGATTTTAATTTTGGGATGAGGGTGAGTTTCTTGCCAACGATTGAGCAGCAAGAGGTATTCCTGATGGGGTTCCGCAGGATTGTCTGAAAAGCCAGATGTAACCATACCTCCGTATTCGATGAAATCTCCGGCAAGGTATTGGAGTTTATCGCAAAGTGGGTGGGATGTCGGTTTTGATCCCGCACGACCGCCGGATTGTTCCGTGCATGGGACAAGTGTTTTCTGCTGCTTTTTGGGGATGATCTTCGCGGAGATAAACTTGGCATCACGACTCAACAAAACTTCGATATTCGCATTCTGAGTCGTGTGGGAAAGCGGTAATAGTAATTCATCACGCCCTTCTTTGATGGCTCCCACCTCTGCCACGCAGTTGTTGTAGGTGTGGTAAAGTGCTTCGATCCAGTTCATGAGAGTTGGTTGTTGGGTTCGTTGAGGCCGACGCTTGCCGGGGGATTTGGTTTCATGTCGCGAAGGATGCGGCGGGTGAGGCTTTGGTCATCGGGGCGCGGGAAGCGGATGATGCTATCGGCTCCGATTTTCGCGTTCCAGAAGCGGGCAACGAGTTCGTTCTGCCCGGTGGTGTCCGGATAATCGAATCCGTGAAACATGTTGCCGTAGGAGAGTTCACCGTGCTGTTGATGCTGCCCTTCTCCTTCGCCAAAGATGCAGGGTTCTACGTAGCCTTGGCATTCGCGCGTGCCGAGGAAGATGTCGCGGCGGCCTCCCTTGCGAATCATGCGCTGGGCGATCTCGAGGTGCTTTGGCGCGATTCGGTCTGACTTTAGATCATCGCGCAGTGGATTCCACTCGAAGTGTGCCCTGACTTGGTAGCGAACATCGGATAGGTAGGTGTAGGTGGCGAGGGTGTTGCCTCCGCTGATGTTGATGGGTTTGATGTTCTTCGCCTCGGTGCGGATGGGGCGCATGACACGGATCTCATCTACACACCACGTGAAAACGGGTTTCCAGTAAATTGACTCGGTGATGCCTTTGATCGCCTCGTAGGTAGGGATGTGGTAGCTGCATTTCTCTCCGCCGACTCGGGTGATCGGATCGGTGAAAAGGGCGTGTTTTCCCCAGACTTCGTATTCGATTTGGGTGCTATGAATTTGTTGACTCATGATTTTTGTTTCAAACGTAGTATGCTTCCGAGAGAGCTTCGAGGGTGATTCCGTAGTCCTCGCTGTAATAGGCTGGTGCGAGTTCAAATATCCCTGAATCTGGATAGATTTCGGAGATTGCGCGGGATTCGCTGAGTTTTTTTATGATATGGGGAAATGCATTGACGGTGAATTTTTGTGCCAGCTTATGGAGTTTGATTTTTTCTGGAAGCGGGATGTTTTCGTTTCCATAACAGGCGGCGAGTTTTGAGATTAAGCTGCTTCCAGTTTCATAAGGAACGAGGATTCCTTGGGTAGGGGCGTCGATGACGCGGAAGGCCTCCGCGGCGGTGGAGTGCGCTTGCTGGAGTGCGAGTGACAGCGGTGACTTGTCTGCCCCGCGTTCTGAGCATTCCGTGTAGGAGTGGCCGTTGGTGCCAAGGAGTTCGATCAAGTTGGTGTTCTGTGAGATTTCAGTTTTTTGATGATCTGGTTTCGGGCGCGCCTTAGTCTCGTAAGTCATGAGAGGTGCACGGTCGTAAAAATAGTATTCGTAGAAAAGAGTCATCGCGGCTGCTGATAGCAGGCTGTTATCGAACCGATCTGGATCATCCTGATATTCTCGAAAAACTCGTAGAGTCATTTCTTGGGCGACCTTGATTTCTGCCAATGCTTCTGGAAGTGATTCCTCAGCGAAATTCAGAACGTAAACTGGCTTCAGCTCTATGTGATGGCCGTGCCGGTTGCAGCGGCCAGCGGCTTGAATGATGGAATCAAGGCCGGCGAGGGAGCGAATCACGCAGCCGAAGTCGAGATCGACACCGGCCTCTATGAGCTGAGTGCTGACGCAAATGAGAGGTTTAGGATTTTTCGGATCAATCGTTTGGCGAATGAAGGAAATTTTGTTCTGGCGATGGGCTGGGCACATGTTGGTGCTGAGATGGACAACGGGGTGATGTGTCGCTGACTTGATCCGATCAAAGATATTTCTGGCACTGTCCTTGGTGTTGCAGACGATGAGGACTGATTGGTGTTGATTTTGTTGTTCAAGTGCGTGGTCAACGATGTCTGCGTAAGCCCACTTTTCGATGCGGGTGTGGTCGATGATTTTTGTGCGGCGCAGGTTTTGGGAGAGGATGTTTTTGTGGGCAATGATGCTACTATTTTCCGGTATCCTTAGATGGCCGAATTTTTGAGCGACCTTTTCGAGGAGAGGCATAGTTGCGGTGCAGAGGATGGCTGTAGAGTTCGCCTGACTTGTTAGGAAATTTAGGGCGTTGTTGAAGAGGTGAACGGCTTTGATGGGGAGGCACTGAATTTCATCGAAGACGAGGATGGCGTTGCTCATTTGATGCATCCTGCGAGCTGATTTTGTCCCAGAGGAGTAGAGGGCATCCAAGAATTGCACCATTGTGGTAAAGACTACAGGTGCGTCCCAGTTTTCAGATAAGACACGGTTGGTTTTCGTGTCTTTGTCGTCGGATAGATTTGAGTGATGTTCTAAGACGATTTTATCTCCGAGGATTTTCCGAATCTCTTCTGCATTCTGCTCGATGATCGTTGTGTATGGTAGGATGTAGATGATCCGATCTACGGGATGTGTTTTGTCTGAGGTTGCGCGGTGAAGTGCGAAACGTAGGCTGGCTAGTGTTTTTCCGCCGCCTGTTGGCACCGGCAAGGTGAAGATGCGCTCTGGGCGCTCTGACGCATTCCGACAGTCTTCGGAGATGTTTGAGCGGATCTGATTGATGGGGGTATCATCTTGGAATTTTTTTAGGTTTTTTTCAAAAAGTTCGAGAAGCGCTGGCCAGTCCGGCCGCGAGGTAAGATTCCTCATTGCGGCTTTGCTAGGATCTTCGAAGTCGATGGTGTTGATGCGATCAGCATCTAGGAGACAGCTAAACAAAAAGCGGGTGTAGAGCGCTAGGTGGAAGGGGAAGAGCTCGACGCCTAGATCTTTGTGGATCGCAGTGATGCGTTGTTTTCCTTCCTCGCCTTCCTCCAGTTGCGCAATGGCTTGTTCGATGTGCTGAATGATCGAAGAGTCTGCTTTAGATAATGATTCGTTGAGGTGGCTATTGTGATCTAGCTTTTGTATGCGCGTAAGGAAGGGAGAAGCTCCTTGTAAATTTATGAAATCCAATATGCCTGAACGGCTGTGGTGAGAGATCAATGCCGCACAAAGCGACTGAATGTGCATTTTTGTAGTTACGGGTGCGTCCTCTGAAATTTTGTTCCAAAGATACTGTGCGCCTGCCGTTGCGTGGTCTCGCTCATGGGCTGACACGTTTTCGGATTCCTTCTGGGCTTGCTCACCGCTCAAACCTGTTGCGGCGTTGATGAATTTTTGGAATACCAATGAGTATTTTCCGAGATCGTGAAGTAGTCCCAGAAGCAATCCACTGATTGGTAGATCGATTTTTGCGGTGAACCGAGTGCAGAGCTCTGCTGTTTCGCATAGATGGATTGCAAGAGGCTGTATCACCCCGTCTTTCTCGCGGACGTGTGCAATGTATTTTATCGGGATTTCTGTCAAAACGCAATGAGGTTTAGATAGGAGTGTATGTGCAAAAAAGACATATAACGGAGAAAAGAACGGCGACCAATGATCGCCGCACAGTTAGAGGCGCGA
>JBIKNX010000122.1:0-8279 GCA_044358435.1 Luteolibacter sp. | reverse complement strand
GCCTGGATGGGGTTTTAAAACCCCCCGCCACGGTTTTTTAGCTCAAGTGTTTGAGGATGGTTTCAGCGAAGTTTTCCGAAATCCCCGGGATTTTGGCGATTTGCATCGGGGTGGCTTTGCGGATGCGGGCGACGGAGCCGAATTTCTCCAAGAGTAATGCTTTGCGGCGGGGAGACATGCCGGGGCAGTCGTCGAGGGCGCTCTCTTTCATGCGGCGGCGGTAGAGCAGCTCGTTGTAGCCGTTGGCAAAACGGTGGGCTTCGTCGCGGATGCGTTGGAGGAGTTTGAGCGCGCCGCGGTCGTGGGGGATGAGAAGGGGTGCTGACTGGCCTGGAAAGAATACTTCCTCGTGTTGTTTGGCGAGTCCGATGATGGGAAGTTCCTGCAGACCGAGTGCGCGAAGTTGCTTGAAGGCGCTGGAGAGCTGGCCTTTGCCGCCGTCGACGATGACGAGATCCGGCAGGATGATTTTGGCTTTGCCGGATTTGGCGAGTCGGCGTTGTTGATCGATCAAGGATTCTTGTGAGTGTTCGTTTTCCTCAGAGGTATTTTCACGAAGGATGCGTGAGTAGCGCCGAAGAACCACTTCTGCCATCGATGCGAAGTCGTCTTGTCCGGTGACGGTTTGAATTCGGTAGCGGCGGTAGTTTTGGTTGTCCGGATGGCCGTCCGTGAACCGCACCATCGATGCGACGATGTGATTGGAAGAGACGTTGGAAATATCGAAGCACTCCATGACACGTGGTGGAGCAGCGAGGCCGAGAGCTTCTGCGAGGTCGGCGAGATCTTCGGTGGGTTTCACCGTGGTCGGCACGCCGCGGCCGCGGGCGAACTGGCGGGTGGGGGTGAGGGTTTTTTTGAGGTTTGCGATCATGTCGCGAAACGTTGCGGCTTTTTCGAAATCCAGCGCATCGGAGGCGGCTTGCATTTCTTCCTCAAGTTCTTCGAAGAGGATTTTTTTACCTTTTCCTTCCAGGATCTGGCAGGCCTCTAGGATTTTTTCCAAGTAGTCCTCTTTGGAAATACGGCCGATGCATGGGGCGGTGCAGTTGCGTATGATATCGGCGTTACAATGTTTGTAATCCATCTCACCCGGATTCGCCGAGCGGCAGACGCGGAGGCCCAGTCGGCGGTTCAACCAGTTGATCGTTTCGATCAGTGCGCTGGAATGTGGAAAAGGTCCGAAGTAACGCGCGTTGTCTTCCTTTTTCGAGCGGACGTATGACAGGCGCGGAATGGGATCGGTGAGGCGGACGCGGGCGTGAAGGAAACGTTTGTCGTCTTTGAACGCGACGTTGTAACGCGGGCGGTAGTCTTTGATGAGTTTGCCCTCGAGGATGAGCGATTCTTCATCGTTGCGGACGATGTGGAATTCGAAGTCATGAATCGAATCCATCAGGGCGCGGGTTTTCAGGCTGGCGCGGTTTTTTCCAGAGGGGACGAAGTAAGAGGAGACCCGGCGTTTCAGATCGATGGCTTTGCCGACGTAGATGATCGAGCCCAGACGATCTTTCATGATGTAGACACCCGGCTGGTGCGGAACATCACGGAGTTTGGCTTTGAGCTCTTGGGAGGCCATGGATGGCGAGAAAATAGACGGGAAAGCGGATATTGCCAGTCGGGATGTGCGTGGGTTTCTATTACGAGAAAAATTTTACCACGGAGGAACGGAGGAGAGGGGAGCTCACGGAGAGAGACAGAGGATGGAATGAATGATTTATTAAAAACTCAGTGTCCTCCTCTTTTTCTCCGTTCCTCCGTGGTAAAAAATTGCCGAAATCACCTCAGGCCCCATTTCACCCATAATCTGATCTGGTCAGGCGGGGCCAGATGAATCAGGTTTTGTGCAGATGAATGGTCAGGAAATTCGTGAGGTGTTGGACAGGGCGGGAGTGCTTCCGAGCAAGCAGCTCGGGCAGAATTTTTTGATCGATGCGAACATCTCGCGATGGATCGTTTCCCAATTGGAGCTTAAACCGGACGAGGCGGTGGTGGAAGTGGGGCCGGGTGCGGGATCACTGACGGAGCATTTGTTGGGAAAAGCCCGGCGGGTGATCCTGATCGAATATGATGCGAGGCTGGCCGAGGATTTGCGTAAGCGTTTCAAGGATCGCGATGATGTGGAGGTTCATCATGCGGATGGCGCGAAGTTCGACCGGAGATTTTTGTTCAAACATCGACCCCTGAAATTTTTGGGAAATCTTCCGTATTCATCGGGTGGTGCGATCATGAAAAATCTGATGAGCCGGCCGCATCCGTTTTCACGGGCGGTGATCATGTTGCAGAAGGAAGTGATCGATCGCTTGGGCGCCCAGCCGGGGACGAAGGATTATGGGATTCTGAGTTTGCGGATGCAGGTGAACTGGATGATCCAACCATTGAAAATTGTTCCGCCGGAAGCGTTTCATCCGCGGCCGTCGATTGATTCCGCAGTGGCGGTGCTGACTCCACGAGTGGAAAAGGACGAGCCGGTTTTTGATGCGCGCTTGTTTGATGAATTGGTGCGCAGGGGATTCGCGCAACGCCGTAAACAAATGGGTAAACAGCTTCCGGATACGCATGATTGGAAGGAGATCGCCGGGCAACTCGGCTTGTCCGCGACAGTGAGGGGTGAGGAGTTGGATTTGAAAAAATGGATCGAACTGACACGCGCTTACGACACGCATCCGCTGAAAGACAAGCCGCAGAGCGATGATGAAATTTTCGATGTGGTGGATGAGAACGATATCGAGGTGGGTAAGGCCACGCGATCCGAGGTGCATGCAAAAAACCTCATTCATCGCGCGGTTCACGTGCTGGTGTTCAATCGCAATGGGGATTTGTGGTTGCAGAAAAGATCGTTGCACAAAGATAAGAATCCGGGTGTTTGGGATTCCAGTGTCTCGGGTCATCTTGATGCGGGAGAGGATTACCTGAAAGCGGCGGTTCGCGAGCTTGGAGAAGAAATCGGGATTGAAAAGAAACCGGAAGACCTCGAATTCGGCGTTTCCGTAAAACCCTGCGAGGCTAATGGCTGGGAACACATCCGGCTTTTCACCACACAACACGACGGAGCGGTGAATTTTCCCGCAGCGGAAATTGATTCGATGATGCCGTTTCCCTTGGCTGAAATCGAAGCTTGGAGCGAGAGCCGGCCGGAAGACTTTTCATCGGCGTTTCTGGAATTGTTTGGAGCTTGGAGGGCGAGCAAGTAAGGAGAAGGGACATTCTTGTCCCTTGTTGGATGAGGTGCGTAGGAAAAAGAGCAAAACCACCCGCGACGGAGCAAGCTTTGTTTACCCCATGACTTTGCGGAACGCCGTGAGTCCACTCGCGCAGATCAATGAGCGCGACTGGAGTCACGCGGTCCAAATTTTTTAGTAACGAAAAGTTGATCCGAAGAATTCCGAGTTACCCCAACTGTCTCGCAGCCTGCAGTGTATTCTTCATCAGCATCGCAATCGTCATCGGTCCCACTCCGCCAGGAACAGGAGTGATGGCGGCACACCTTGGGGCGACTTCATCGTAGTCCACATCTCCCGTGAGGCGGTGACCGGATTTTTTGGATGGATCGGCAACACGGTTGATGCCGACATCAATGACCACAGCACCGGGTTTCACCCAATCGGCTTTGACCATTTCCGGACGGCCGACGGCTGCGATAAGGATGTCGGCGCGGCGGCAGATGGCAGGAAGATCTTTGGAGCGGGAGTGGGCAATCGTCACGGTGGCGTTGGAATTTTTGGCGACCAACAACATTGCCATCGGTTTGCCGACGATCATGGATCGGCCGATGACCACGGCTTCCGCGCCGTTGGTATCGATGCCGGAAATTTCTAACAACTTCATGCAACCGGCCGGAGTGCAGGGAACGAAGCCGGTGGGGTCTTCCAAAACCAGTTTGGCGACGTTTTCCGGATGGAAGCCATCGACATCCTTGCGCGGATCAATCGCGCGGATGACGGTTTCTTCGTCGATGTGTTTGGGTGGGGGGGATTGGACGAGAATGCCATGGACGGAGGGATCGGCATTGAGATCGGCGACGACTTGAAGGAGTTCTTCTTGGGTGGTTTCGGCAGGCAGTTCGATTTTGACCGAGTGGAAACCGAGATCGGAACAGGTGCGGGCTTTGGATCCGACGTAAACAGCGGATGCGGGATCATTTCCAACCAGCACAACCGCCAAGCCTGGAGTGATTCCTTTGGCTTTGAGTGCGGCGGTTTCGATGCGGCATTCTTCGAGAACGGAGGCGGCGACGGACTTGCCGTCGATGATGCGAGGTTGGTTCATGCGCGGAGTATGGAAGAAGTCTAAAAGTCTAAAAGTCTAAAAGTCTGGATCATGAGAAGATGCCGGTAGGGTTATTTCGATGAAATGACCGGTGTAGTTAGTTGGTGCAAGGTGGCGGTCATATTGTCAAAACGAACCTACCAAAGATCAACGGATTTCAGGCTTGGAGATTTCAACCGTAACGCATAAGACTCTTCCGTCGTTGTTGAAATAGCAGCGACACTCCTTTGGAAGTCCGTCGCACGGGCAGTCAATTGATGGGGAATCCGGTGTGAATCCGGAGCGGTGCCGCCACTGTATGGTTTTTCGTGAAAACGGGAAACCGAGTCAGATCGCCAGCCTTAGGAGTTTCTGAACGAACCTGCGGAACACAGGTTCACGGAGATAAAACATACAAATGATAAAACATAAAACGTTCGCCCATAAGCGAACGATACGGTCAGGCTGCACCTTAAGTGTGTTAGCGACATTGCTCTGCGGTTCACTCAACGCGGAGGTGGAAAACCAGCTCGATGAATTGATCGTTTCCGCATGGAGGATGCCGGGAGAAATTTCCAGATCAACTTCGGCAGTGACCGTTCTTAATCCTCAAGAAATGGAAAGCCTGGGACTTCTTGATATCAAGGATGTGCTGGATCGCATACCCGGTGTGATTTCAACCTCACTGGGTGGTCAAACGGGAGGTTTGGGTTCCGTATATGTCCGGGGGATGCCATCATCTTATTCCCAGCTGGTCGTCGATGGGATTCGTGTCAGTGATTCCACTTCCCCGATGGGAAATTTTCTTTCGGGTGCGCGGGTGAATGATTTCAGTCGGATTGAAGTGATTCGCGGTCCTCAGGCGGCGATCCATGGTGGAGAATCGGTGGGAGGTGTCTTGTGGATGGAAACAGCCAGAGGTAGCGGCGAGCCTGAAACTTATTTGCGCACCGAGGCGGGATCTTTTGGAAGTCATCAGTTTTTCGGATCCCATTCCGGTGAGAAAAACGGATTTTTCTGGTATCTGGGTGGGGGATACGAACATTCCGACAATGATGCGCCGAATGAATCTTACGATCTGATTCGCAGTTCCATGAGATTGGAATGGGCGCAGACCGAAGACCTGACCTTGGGAATGACATACCGAGGGCAGGACTCGGAATTTCAATATGACTTCTTCGGAACGAATCTGGATCATGTCGATTCGAATTTGGTCACGGCCTATGCGAACGCGCGCCCGGCTCCGGGTTGGACCTCAAATGTTGTGATGGGATGGTATAATGAGAGGTTCGATAATGACACTTCATTCGGAAATTACGGTGCCGATCTTGAACGAGTTGTTATATCGACCGATCAGAGTTTCGAGATTTCCGAAAATTACACCCTGCTTTTGGGCGGGTTTTTAGAGCATAGCGATTACGTCAATACGATTAACACCGTATCCGACGAGTATCGGTATGGAGGACATCTCGGGATGCAGTGGACGCCGACGGATCGCTTTACGGTCGATGCGGTGGTCCGATGGGAAGATTACGTGAACTACAACGAGCAAGTCACATGGCGTTTGGGCGGCGGTTGGCAGGCGTTGGATCAAACGAAATTCCGAGCGGGTCTGGGAAAGGCATTTCGGACTCCGACCTTGTTAGATCTTTATGGCACAACCTTTGGATTGGGAAATCCCAATCTCGAAGCCGAGCAAAGCTTGGGTTGGGATTTGGGCGTGGAACAGGAGCTGACCGAGCATCATCGTCTGTGGATCACCTATTTCGAGAACTCCATCCAAAATCAGATTCAAACGACGTTCGCCTTTCCACTTTCGCCTCCGCCGGTCAACTTGCCCGGTGAAACGCAGACAAAGGGATTGGAATTTGCTGTGAACGGTCAGATCTCACAAAGTATCGATTATCTGGTTTCCTGGACATGGCTGGGTGATTCGCTTCAGGACCAGCCCGAGAACACCGCGACCGCATCCATCCGATATCGACCGCTGGAAAAACTCCTGATTGGTGCCGGAGCGACCTATGTGGATACCCGATCCTATGGTGGCGCTCCTTTGGATAATTATTTGCTGCTCAGGCTTCATGCGAGTTATGAGCTCAACGAAAACGTGACCCTGCATGCGCGGGTGGAAAACCTTGCGGATGAGAATTACCAGTTGGCGAATTTCGCAACTCCGGTTCCAGGAGCGGGATTGGGATTCTATACTGGGATAACGGCGACGTTTTGATGGGTTATATTAGGCAGGGACGTCTGTCCGCAGACGTCCATATCTGGCGGTGGTTGTTACGGAAAAGACCAGATGACATATGACGGACCGTCAGATATGGACCTTAAAGGATAAAGGTCCCTACTTAATTAGGTTCTCTGACCGTGCTACGGTCTTGCAGAAATGTGAGTGAGGGCTGAGGATGTCGGCAGATGATTTCGATTACGGAAAACGCAGGGGGGCTGGATTTGGTGGAGGAGGTGCGTGATGTGTTTTCGAGAACCGGTCTGCTTTCGAAGTCGAAGGATTTTGAGTATCGGCCTGAGCAGGAGGAGCTTGCGGGTGCGGTGATAGAGAGTTTTTTGTCGTCCCGGCCATTGGTTGCCGAGGCGGGGACGGGAGTGGGTAAATCCCTGGCCTATCTCATTCCGGCAGCGAAGTTCGCCTTGGCGACGGGACGCAAGGGTGTGATTTCCACTCACACGATCAATTTGCAGGAGCAGTTGGTCAGAAAGGATATTCCGCTTGTGCGCAGGATTTTGGGTGAGGATTTGCCGGCGGTTTTGTTGAAGGGGCGTGGGAATTATTTGTGTCCGGCGAGGTTGAGGCGTGCTTGGGAGCAATCGGGCGATTTGTTCACATCGACCGAAAGCGAGGAACTTGCGCGGATTCGTGATTGGGCGGATCAGACACGGGATGGCACCTTGAGCGGGATTCCCTTTCAGCCTTCGATGAAGGTTTGGATGCAGGTTTGCAGCGAGGCGCATTCCTGCACGCAGCGGTATTGCGGACCGAAGGGAAATTGTTTTTTTCAAGAGGCGCGGAAGGCGGCGGCGGATGCGAAGCTGGTGGTGGTGAATCACACTTTGTTTTTCGCGCTGTTAGAAACCGGTGAGATGGAGGATGAGAACGAAGGGGAAAAAATCGGTGGGTTTCTTTTTCCGAATGATTTCGCGGTGATGGATGAGGCTCATACGGTGGAGCAAGTGGCGGCGGTGCAGCTTGGCTTACGCATCACCCAAGCGGGTTTGCGTTTTGATTTGCAGCGGCTTTACAATCCGAAGACACGTAAAGGTTTGTTGAAAACGTATCGCAAAGCGGCGCCGATGCTTGCGGTGGAGCGCAGCCTGACGGCGGTGGATCAGTTTTTTAATGATATCGGAAACGCAGCGAAGTTCGGTGAGTGGTCGAAAGAGTTTCGGGTAAGAAGGCCGGAGCTGGTCGGGAATTGTTTGGCTGCGCCATTGCGTGATTTATGGGAGGAGTTGTCCGAGTTGGCAGAAGATTCCGGCAACGAAACCTCGAAGAACGAGTTGATGGACTTGGCCCGCAAGTTTCGCGATACCCATGCGACAGTGGGAGAGTTTCTCGATCAACGCGATGAAGGCAGTGTGTATTGGGTGGAGAAAAGCGGTCGTGAGGAAACGCAGTTCAGCTGTCACGCCGCACCCGTGAACGTGGCGGATCGACTGCGCCCTTTGTTGTTTACTGGAAAGAAATGCATGGTGATGACAAGTGCGACTCTTGGAGTTGGCGATCCGGAGTTGGGATATTTTCGGAAAAGGGTCGGAGCAGAAAGTGCGCGGGCGTTGAGTATTGGTAGTCCGTTCGATTACCAGAAGCAGATGAAGGTGAAAATTTACAAATCCATTCCTGAGCCTAATACGCCAAAATATGATGAGATGTTAGCGAAGGGAATTATGGATGCGGTGAATGAGAGCGATGGGCGGGCGTTTGTGTTGTTCACGAGTTACCGGACCATGCAAGACGCAGCGAAGCGTTGTGAGAGTTATTTTAAAAAGAAGGGTTGGAGATTATTCAAACA
>JBIKNX010000121.1:0-8316 GCA_044358435.1 Luteolibacter sp. | reverse complement strand
CCACATGCTAGAAGGTTTTGAGTCGGGTCTCATTCCCATCCAACTGGATCAGGAAAAAGGCATTCTTTTTGCCGGCGGCTCCAACCGGGGTTGGGCTTCGCGCGGCAGCAAACCTTTCACCTTCGAACGCGTCAAATGGACCGGCAAAACGCCTTTCGAAATGCTCACCATGAAAGCCGAACCGGATGGTTTCACCATCACCTTCACCGAGCCCGTTGATGAAGCGTCGGCTGCCAATCCCGGCTCATACTCGATGGAAGCATGGACCTACATCCTTCAGAGCAAATACGGCTCACCTGAGGTCGACCAGGCCACCCCCATCATCAAAGCCGTCAAACTCTCCGCTGACAAAAAATCCGTGCGACTCAGCATCGACGGTCTCGTTCGCGGCCATGTCCATCACCTCAAAGTCAACGGCTTGAAATCCAAATCCGGTCAGGCCATCTGGCATCCGGATGCCTATTACACGCTGAACGAAATTCCCACGAAGTGATCTTCGACAGGGTCGTTTTGATAAAACGACCGCTATCTTACGCGTCCAAGCCAACGGTCATTTTATCAAAATGAACCTACCAATCTTTATCGTCATTCGTGGTGGCAAATCCACAGCAAGACCAGCAAGCCGACTCCTGCTCCCCAAAGCAGCCATCAGATACTGATCGGCAGCGCCCCGACGAAGTCGGCGGCCGCGCCCCGACGAAGTCGGCGGCCGCGCCCCGACGAAGTCGGCGGCCGCGCCCCGATGAAGTCGGCGGCCGCGCCCCGATGAAGTCGGCGGCCGCGCCCCGATTTGAAGACTTCCTGCCGGTCAGCGCCCGCTTGGCGCTCTCCGTCACTCAAAACTTCAATTTCATGCTTGGAATTTACCCCCTCCCCGCCCCATCTTCCCCCGCACACAACCATGGCTTGGCTTCTCCTCATTCTCCCGCTCATTGCCGCTGTTTCCAATCAGCTTTTTCTCCGTAAACTCGGCATCGCCCACCTGATTTCAACCGCCTCCGCAGCCGCGACTTTTGTCATCGCGATTTTGCTGCTTGGAACCAAGGGATCGCTGTCATTTCCCTGGGCTTCGATCGGAACCTTTCAACTCGAAATCGGCATCACTCTCGACGCTCTTTCCACCGGCATGATGATCGTGGTCACGGGTGTCGGCCTGTTGGTGCATGTGTTCTCGCTGGCTTACATGGAAGACGATTCCGCAAAGTCCCGTTACTTCACCGGTCTCGCGTTATTCATGTTCTCAATGACCGGGATCGTGCTGTCCTCGAACTTCATCATGACCTTCATCTTCTGGGAATTGGTCGGACTCAGCTCTTACCTGCTCATTGGTCACTGGTATGAAAAAGACTCCGCTGCGGATGCCGCGAAAAAAGCATTCATCACCAACCGCATCGGAGACTTCGGCTTCATGATCGGCATTCTCATGCTCTGGGGTATCAGCGGGACCCTGACCTTCTCGGAAATGGAAATACCGGCAACGATTTCCGCCAGCGTGATTGGTGCCGCGCTTCTCTGCGTATTTTGCGGTGCGATCGGAAAATCCGCGCAGCTTCCGCTTCATGTCTGGTTACCGGATGCCATGGAAGGCCCAACGCCTGTATCCGCGCTGATCCATGCCGCCACGATGGTTGCGGCAGGCGTTTACATGTTGTTCCGCCTTCAACTCTCCATTGGAGTGGATTCATTCGATGGTTTCTCAGGGACCACGATCGCATGGATTGGAGGAGCCACCTCACTTGCTGCCGCTCTGATGGCAACCCAACAGGACGATATCAAAAAAATCCTCGCATACTCCACCCTCTCACAGCTCGGCTACATGATCATGGCGATCGGCTTGCTCGCAGGAGAGGCCGCGATGTTCCACCTCTACACCCACGCATGGTTCAAGGCTCTTCTCTTCCTCGGTTCCGGCGCGATCATCTACGCCTGCCATCACGAACAGAATATCTGGAAAATGGGCGGCCTTTTGAAAAAAATGCCGATCACCACGCTAACCTTCGCCATCGGCACCGCGGCACTGATTGCCATTCCTTTCACCTCGGGTTTCTTCTCCAAAGAGCAAATCCTGGAAGCCGCCCACCATCAAAATCCCGCACTGTTCTGGGTCGCTGCCGGAGTCGCTGTTCTCACGCCTTTCTACATGACACGAGCGTTTGTGATCACATTCCTCGGTAAAAGTCGCTCGGAAAATTCATCGCATGCCCACGAGGTTGGACCGCTGATGTCGCTGCCACTCATCGCCCTCGCGGTGATGGGACTGATCGCAGGTTTCCCTTTCATCGCCGGCAAGCTGGCACCTGCTTATGAAAATCCCGGACACCTCATCCACATGGGATTTGTGACATACATCTCCGTCGGTGCACTCATCACAGGCGTGACAGCCGGCTTCATGCTCTACGCAGGGAAAGAAAAAGACCCCATCTCCATCCCGTTTTTCCGCAACCGTTTCTATCTGGATACCATTTACGAAAAAGGCATTGTGAAATACCTCCAGGACGGCTTTGCGGCGATCGTTCATTTCTTCGATGAATTTGTGATCAACGGCCTGCTCGTCGGGGGGCTGTCTCGATTAGCGGAAACGTTTGGAAACATCTTCCGCAAAGCGCAATCCGGAAATCTCCAAGCCTACGCCTTCACCTTCGGCCTCGGCGTGCTTCTTGTGATCTACTTCACGGTGTTCTATTAAATTTCAAATCTCAATTTTCAAATTTCAATAGTCTCAGTTCTTCATCAAAGCCTCGACAGGCAACTCATAGGATATCTCTGCGATCCTCTGTGACTCTGCGGTGAAAAAATGTTAATCCGATGGTCACCACCCGTTTCGCCCCCAGCCCGACCGGACACCTCCACCTGGGTCACGCCTACGCTGCGAAAGTCGCGCATGATCTCGCACGGCAAAACAACGGTCATTTTCTTCTCCGCCATGAAGACATCGATTCCTCACGCGTCCGAGAGACCTATTATCAACAAATCGAGGAGGATCTGCGCTGGCTCGGCCTCGATTGGAATGGCGAACCGCTCCGCCAAAGCAGCCGGCAAGACGCCTACCGCGATGCCTTGGAAATTCTAAAACAAAAAGACCTGATCTATCCCTGCTTCTGCACCCGCAAGGATATCCAACAAAGCCTGAACGCCCCCCACGGCGCCGTAGAAAACATCTACCCGGGTATCTGTCGCAACCTCCCCAAGGAACCATCCGCCCGACGCATCGCCAACGGAGAAGCACATGCCTGGCGCTTCGATTCCAACAAAGCCGCCGCAATTCATGGCGGACTCAGCTTCGAAGATCTCCGCTTCGGAAAAACCCGCGTGAACCCCAACGCCAATGGCGATGCCGTCCTCGCCCGAAAAGACATCGGCATCGCATACCACCTCGCCGTAGTCGTTGACGACGCCTTCCAAAACATCACCCACGTCACCCGCGGTGACGATCTGTTGGAATCCACCCACATCCACCGCCAACTCCAAGCCGTTCTCGGATTTACCGAACCTACTTACCTCCACCATCCCTGCGTATGCGACGATACCGGCAAACGCCTGGCGAAACGCGATGATGCGAGATCCATAGTGCAACTTCGTCAAATCTCCATATCCCCCGATGAAATCTTCGATATGACAAAACAAGGCCTACGAGGGTGACGGACAAGGAGGGGCTGCATCCTGCTGCCCACTCGACAAATGAATATCCAAAAGGATCATGACCTCTGAACCTTTACGAAAATTCATCACACCTCGAATCCCTGCTGGGCGGCGGTAAAGGTTTTTACGCGAATAGAGGCATTCCACAGCCTGCGGCTCAACCTCACTCGAATCATCCGTGAAATCCGCGGTTTCTCACTCTATGGTCCGACTCCAGATTAAGAGCAGATCTCTTCTAAGCAACGTCATGCTCATTCTCCTGAGCGGGATTTACCGTATGGCCAACCGTTCATTCCACTTCGAGACCATGCGCATCATGGATGATTCGGTGGTCAGGTTTTTTACTTCTTCCGGTTTCACCCATCGCAGATCATGTGATTCATCGCTGACGATGTAATCCGTCTCGCCATTTGCACGCAGGACGTAACGCACGTCGTAATGAAGATGAGCCGGCTCGCCTTTGCGTTCGGGGATGAGATGGATATCGATGTCGAAGATACCTTCACCTACAGGCGAGAAATCTGTTAGACCGGATTCTTCCTCCGCTTCCTTCATTGCGACGGCAAGTACATCACTCTCGCCATCGGCATGACCGCCCAACTGCAGCCAGCGATCCAGCTTGCGATGATGCGTGAGCAGAACCTCATCGCCCGCCGCATTCACCACCCATGCGGAACCGGTGATGTGGCCCTTTTCCAAAGAACGCTCGAAGCAGCGCGGTTCGGATTTCACAAAGTGGATGAAATCACGGATCACATCCGCCTCTTCCGGATGACAGAGGGCGTATTCGGAAAGTTGATCGAGAAGCGATTGGCGATGCACGGCGCGGATGATGTGCGGACTGAAACAAAAAGCAAGCCGCCCTATTCACCGTAAAACAACAAGTGAACTGAGTGATCAACTCGCAACCTGAAGAGGAATGACAGCGGTAAGTTCGTCGGCCTTCTCCCGCTGGGTTTTGCGGAAGAGATAATGATTCTGCAAACGCATCCAGTATTCCGGCTCATTTCCAAAATAGCGACCCAACTTGAGGCAGTGCTCCGGAGTCGGGAGGCGGCGACTGGCGAGAATATCATTCAGCAGCTGTGGGCTGATGTGAAGATCCGCAGCAAGCTTCGCCTGAGACAGGCTATAATCTTCGAGAAAATCGCGGAGCATCGCAGCGGCCGAGTTCGTCAATAGGATCTCAGTGGTTTTGCGTTTCATGATCTTAATGGTAGTCAGTAATTTGAATCTCGTGGGCATCGTTTCCTTTCCAACGGAAGATGATGCGCCACTGTTTATTGATAAGTATGGAATAAAATCCGGCGAGTTTTCCTTTCAGTAGTTCCAGATGGTTGCTGGGTGGCTGACGGAGGTTTTCGATGGATTCGGCTTCATGGATGGCAACGAGTTTATGATAAGCGCGTTCTTGGATTTCTTGAACGATTTTACGCGAAGACGTCAGATTGAAAATTTTTTCGCTCTCCTTGTCTCCGAAACTTAAAATCACAAATCAAAGATACTCAAATTTGCGTATGAAGAGCGTTGGAGAAAAGTCCTAGCGATCAAAAAAAACCGCGCCAGGAATTCCTGACGCGGCTTGTGAATTTTCAAATGGCATGGTGGCTACAAACCACCGCCACGGTTACTTTTTCTTACCGGCTGCCTTGGCTTGCTTTTCAGCAATGGCGGCTTGGGCTGCGGCGAGGCGGGCGACCGGCACGCGGTAAGGCGAGCAGGAAACGTAAGCGAGGCCGAGCTTGTGGCAGAAGGTCACGGAATCCGGATCTCCACCGTGCTCACCACAGATACCGAGTTTGATATTCTTCTTGGTGGAGCGACCTTTGGCGACAGCGATTTCCATCAGATGTCCGACACCGGTGGTGTCGAGCGAAGCAAACGGGTTCTTCGGATAGATGTCGTTTTCCTGATAGCTGTTGAGGAACGAACCCATGTCGTCGCGGCTGACGCCGAGAGCGGTTTGGGTAAGATCGTTGGTGCCGAAGGAGAAGAACTGGGCGTGCTTGGCGATCTCGTCGGCCGTGACGCAACCGCGGGGAACCTCGATCATGGTGCCGACAAGGTAGTCGAACTTCACGCCTTTGGCTGCTTTCACTTCCTTGGCAACGCGATGGATGATCTCGACCTGAAGCTCGAGCTCACGGGCGTATCCGACCAGAGGAACCATGACTTCAGGCTTCACAGGGATACCTTTTTTCACGCACTCGGCCGCAGCTTCGAAGATGGCTTGTGCCTGCATCTCCGCGATTTCCGGATAGGAAATGGCAAGACGGCAACCGCGGTGACCAAGCATCGGGTTGAACTCGTGGAGGTCGTGCACGCGCTGCATGATATCCTCAACTTTGACGCCGAGTTTCTTCGCGAGATCCAACTGCTGCTCTTTGCTGTGCGGAAGGAATTCGTGGAGCGGTGGATCCAGAAGACGGATGGTCGCCGGCTTGCCTTCGAGCGCTTTGAAGATACCGAAGAAATCCTTGCGCTGATGCGGGAGGAGCTTCTTGAGAGCTTTCTTGCGATCGGCTTCGGTGGTCGCGAGAATCATCTCACGCATCGAGTCGATGCGGTCACCTTCGAAGAACATGTGCTCGGTGCGGGTGAGGCCGATGCCTTCCGCGCCGAATGCCACCGCGTTTTTCACTTGTTCCGGGGTGTCGGCATTGGTGCGGACGCCCATGCGGGTCGCTTGCGAGCACCAGTTCATGAGCTGGACGAAGTTTTTATATTTCTCCGTGGCTTGTGAGGACTTTTTGTTAAAGATCAGGCCGGTGATGATTTCGGAAGGCTCGGTGGCGAGCTGTCCGCCGTAAACGGTTCCTGCGGTTCCATCGATGGAGAGGAAATCGCCTTCTTTGAAAGTCTTGCCACCTGCCTTGACAGTTTTCTTGTTGTAATCAACTTCGACACCCGATGCGCCGCAGACGCAAACTTTACCCATCTGGCGAGCCACGAGAGCGGCGTGCGAGGAAACCCCACCCCGTGAGGTAAGGATACCTTCCGCAGCGATCATGCCGCGAAGGTCTTCCGGTGAGGTCTCAACGCGAACGAGGAGGACTTTCTCACCTTTTTCAGCCGCGATGACGGCGCGCTCGGCATTGAGGTAGATTTTACCGGAAGCCGCACCAGGACCTGCTGGCAGGCCTTTGGCGATGACAATGGCTTTTTTCGCCTCGTTGATATCGAACACCGGAGCAAGGATTTGATCGAGCTGATCGGCCGGGTTGCGCATGACAGCGGTTTCCCAATCGATGAGTTTTTCTTTCACCATGTCGGCGGCAAACTTGAGACCGGCAGCGGCGGTGCGCTTGCCGTTACGGGTTTGAAGCATGAAAAGCTTACCTTCCTGGATGGTGAACTCAACGTCCTGCACATCGCGGAAATGTTTCTCAAGAATCTGACGGACTTTCATCAGTTCCTTGAACGCACCCGGAAGGGCTTTCTGCATTCCGGAAACCGGATCCGGAGTGCGGACACCGGCGACCACGTCTTCGCCCTGGGCGTTGACGAGGAACTCACCGTAAAGAACGTTTTCACCGTTCGCAGGGTTACGTGTGAAGGCAACGCCGGAGCCGGAGTTCGATCCGGTGTTTCCGAAAACCATCGCTTGAACGTTGACCGCGGTGCCCCATGCGGCGGGGATTCCGTATTTGCGGCGATACACGATCGCGCGGTCGTTCATCCATGAACTGAACACGGCGCCAGCCGCACCTTCGAGCTGTTCCCATGGATCTTCCGGGAAGCTGTGACCCGTGCGGTCTTTGACGAGTTTTTTGAAAATGGCAACAAGCGCCTTGTTGTCCTCAGCCGTGAGATCGGAATCGACGATGTCTTTTTTATAGGTCTTGTGCTTGAAGGATTCGATCGCGTGCTCGAAAGGCTCGTGATCTTCGTTGGCGCGTTTCTGAACACCGAGAACGACGTCACCATACATCTGGATGAAACGGCGGTAGCAATCCCATGCGAAGCGCTCGTTTTTGGTGGCTTTGGAAAGCGCTTCGACAGTCTTGTCGTTGAGGCCGAGGTTGAGGACGGTGTCCATCATGCCAGGCATCGAATCGCGGGCACCGGAGCGGACCGCGAGAAGAAGTGGAAAACCTTTGTCGTCGCCAAACTTGTAACCCATGATTTTCTCCATGTTGGCAACACCCGCCTCCATCTGGGAACGCAGAACCTTCGGGTAGGTTTTCTTGTGATCGTAGTAATAGGTGCAGACCTCGGTGGTGATGGTGAAGCCGGCTGGAACAGGAAGACCGATCAAGGTCATCTCGGCAAGGTTCGCACCTTTGCCTCCGAGCAGCGGTTTCATTTTGCCGTTACCGTCGGCTTTGCCAGCGCCCCAGGTGTATACGTATTTGGTTTCTTTAACGGAGGATTTCTTCGCAGCGGATTTCTTCGCGGCCGGCTTTTTGACTACGGTCTTCTTCTTAGTTGGCATCGTGGTTATAATTGTCGGGTTGGATATCGCACCTTCAGAACAGATCTGGACAGCAAGTCCTGAATGCCCCGGGCGCGGGGCGGCAGACTATCAGCAGATGCCTTGCTGTCAATCGGCCAATTACCGATAAAACAGAAGGGGCTGTACTAGCTAAGCGAGGAAAAATCGCATAGTTAGACAAGCCAATGTATCAACGAAAAAGCCGACTTCCAGCTCGAAAACAAAGCGAGCTCATTAAACTT
>JBIKNX010000120.1:0-8420 GCA_044358435.1 Luteolibacter sp. | reverse complement strand
CTGAATTACTCCTGAGTGGATAAAACCACCACGCTTAACGACGCACAAAATGAAAAATCAAACTCCTCAGCCAATGAGGCTTAAAAAACACGCCCATTTTCCTTTTTAGGTTGAAGGGCGCGAGTGGACTCACGCGGTCCGTTCTAGAGGCGCGACCACCGACTATGTCGGAGCGCGAGTGGACTCGCGCGGTCCGTTCTAGGGGCGCGGTCCATGAAACTTTTTTGGTAAACTTGTCACTTTTTAGATCAGGTTTAGGTTGGATTTTACGGATTTTCCCACTTATGGATCTCTTTTTCAAGACGACGCTCACGCTTCACATCGACCGGATGCCCCTCGTAACTGACCGCATAGTGGTAACGAACCAGCTCTTTTGAGAAATCCGGGGGATCGGTCAAATTCTCAATCTGTCGCCTCAGGGTGAGGCCTGTGTCATGTGCACCACGTTTGCCAAGAGCCCTGCGCCATGCCGCAAAGTAACCCCCTTCTTTGCGCTTTACTGAGCCCCCACCTGAGTCCCCACGGACATCCTCGCGCGTCCGTGCTCTCATCATCAACAACAGCACCGCACCCACTCCGAACCCGGTCGTCAGCCCTATGGCCCAACCCGTGATTTTCTCCGCATCTTTTGAAAAGACCACCTCTTCCTGCGCGGTCATTTCACCCGGACTCGGTGGTTTTTCGTCGGCTTCCGCCGTGCGTGGCAAAGCATCCCCCGAACCCACAGGTGGAGTCGGCTCCATCAACACCCACCCATAACCCGCGAGCTTCACCTCCAGCCACGCATGCGCCTCACTCGCGCGGAATACGAACATCTGATCGTTCTCGTAATATTTTCCGCCCGCCCAACCATACCCCACCCTTGCCTCGACTCCAAGCTCACGCACCATCAATGCTGCCGCTGTCGCAAAAAATTCACAATGCCCGCGCTTTTCCTCAAACAAAAAATTCTCGATCGGATCTAGGTTTTTCTTGTTCTCCGTCACCAATGAATAGCGGTAAGACTCGCGCAGATGGGATTCGATTTTTTTGAGCCGGTCGAGCAAACCGCCCTCCCCCGCGACCCTCAAAACCCATTGGCCCAATCTTGAACCGGCATCCGGAGATTTGACCACCGCATCTTTAAAATCCTCCTCGGCCACATCGGCAAGCATGATGGGCAGCGAACTCGCCTGATATTCATATCCCGAATCGTCATCAGATTTTGGGAGAATTGCCAGACCCTCGCCATCCACGGTCAGCGAGGGCAAACGTACCGCCCTTGCTCCCTGCAAGGCCGTGAAAGGATTCAGTCCGTTCTCGTCCTTTCCATGAAACACCTCATGCAAAATTTCACCTCCGCCCGGTTTCGAAAACCGGATCCACCCTTTGTCATCCGCCGAGAGCACGTGTGATCGGGCATCGCTCAAACTCCATGTGCCATTCTCATACCGATCCAAAGCAAAAGAGCGCACGTAAAGCCGATGCTTGAGCAAACGCTCCGCATCCTTTCCATCCATCAATCGCACGAAAACCTCGGGCTTCATTCCGGGTTTCAGATTTGTCCGGCGTGGCAAAGACCTCCGGCGTTGATCATCCCATAGCCCGTTACCAACCGTTTCAGAAGCCGCCCGTGTCTCGCGAAGCTCTGCCGCCTCTGGCCGGAATTGATGCTCAATCTGAAGTGCCAGAGCTTCCAGGGGTTTTGGTGCGGCACTCAAGAACCACAGGAATCCACATTCAAAGGCCAATAGACCCAAACCGACCGCACCGAAATCCAGCCAGCTCGGCCTGCGACCCGCCTTCACCCGTGGCAGATCTTTCGGTTTCCGCCCTGTCGTCCACCATACCAAGGCCACAGCCACCATCAGAACGGCCACGAATGCCCTCGGCAAAGCGGGAACCATCGCCGGCCAACCGCGCAGCATCAAATAGGCGATCGCACCCGCCAGCATCCATACTGCTAGGCGAATGATCATCGTGATCCCGCCTTTCCTTTCAGCATCTTGCGCTTTGTCGATTTCTCATAGGCGGCGATATCAACCAACACCGGATTCAATACGGAATTCGGAACCCGGGTTTTCCATGAACTGATCGGCATATCGGACAGGATGATCAGGCACTCACGGGATTTCACCTTTGAAAAAACTTCCGACAAATCATGCGCCTCCGTCCACTCCGCCCGCTTTACCCGCAGGATCGCCTCTTTCATCGATGTCAGGCTTCGCTTCGAATTCACTTCCATCGGCTCCCATTCCCAAAAATCCGCCAAAACCCGCACTGGGATGCCGTCGCCGAGCATTTTTCCAACCACTCCGCAGAGCAGGGATAGCGCCCGCTCAAACCGATCCGGCCGTATCAGATTACGATCCGTTCCAAACGAATGAAAAACCACCGCACACATCTCCACGTTCGACCCCGGCGGCTCTTCATGCCTGACCAGCAATCCCCCTCCCGACTCACGCGATCTGATGCTTGCCGCCCATGCGATCCTTTGCACGGCATCCCCATTCCGCCACTCCCGCAGACCTTTCCAATCCCCGATTCCTCCGAACTGCCTCGATCCGCCCAGCGGCACACCATCCAACAGAAATCCGCTGGAGTGCAATTCCCTCGGAACCCGCCCGAACGGAACCACTCCGATCTCCGCAGGCATCCGGATCTCATTTCGAAATGTCATCAGACCCAGGGGAAAACCCGAGCGAATCCATCCCGCCTGATGGCTCCTCAGTCCGCGTTGTTTCATACTAACCCAACGCACAACCTTCGCCGAACTGTTCGAGCCCAACCAAAGAACCCTTCCGCAAACTTCCTTTTCATCCATCAACCCGATTCCGAAATCCAGGCAAAATCCATCCAACCAACCCACCCCACCATGAAGTTCCAACCTTGCATCAAATCCCTTCGCCACCTCGACCCGCCGCGGGCCACGATACACCAGGTTCAATCCTTTGAGATTACGCACACCCATCCAGCGGACAAACCCGAGCAACACCAGAGCCGATAGACCCATCGCGGCCATCACGCCATCGACTCTCCACATTCCGACCGAGAAAAACGCCAAGCCGACGCCTGCAAACACCACACCAAACCGCGTCCATTCAACGCGGGTTTTCACTATCTCCACCCCCTTTTCAGTGGATGAAATTGGATTTGCGCTGACCCCCATTGGCTTGCCCCGTTCCATCCCATTCCAACTCTTTGGCTCCGGCCCAGAGCTCCTCAAGACCATAAAATTCGCGCATTTCATCGTCCATGACGTGCACCATGACATCGATATAATCGAGCACCACCCACTTCGAATCCACTTTACCTTCGGAGTTCACCGGCTTCACACGATGTTCCTTTTCGACGTTGCCGGAAACTTCACGAATCACCGCTCGCAAATGAGGCATCGAGGAACCCGAGCAAACGATCATGAAATCGGTCAGATTCGAAACCCCTCTCATGTCCCATACCCGGATGTTCTCCGCCTGGATATCCACCGCCGCTTTCACACATGCTTTCGCCAATTCTTCGCCTTCTATCGCCATAACCATTAATTTCAGAGGGCGACTCTAAGCGTGTTCCTTATCTTTTTGCAACCCGCTTTCTCGCTTCCGGCCAGATCGCCTAGAATCCCATCATGGTTACCAAATCTCGATCACTGAATTCCTCCAAGTGATCAGCCGCGGCGGCCAATAATTCGGCATGGGCCACATCTTCGATCTGTTGCCACACCACTTCGTTGTTCGCTGTAGCCACAGCGGAAACTTCGGATGGTTTTGGCTGATCCGTCTGGCCGGTTGCTGGTGATGAATCTTTTTCAAGCGGATCGATAAGGATCGATGCCGTAAAAACCACACAGGCCGCAACCACGGCCCAACGGGAAAATTTCAAAATCCGCAGCCAAACCGGATCCGCTTCAGGCAGCAAGCGCACCGCACGCACCACATCGTCAGCAAAACGCGCGCTCGCCCGCTTGGGCACGGATTTCCCCAGCAATTGCCAGGTTTCATCGCCCTCGCGCCATTCCTCTTTGTGGCTGTGTTCTTTCATTTCCTATCCCTCCAACCCCCCCTTCCAGAAAAAGTTTCGCAACTATTTTCCTAAATCCCCCCAACAGACCGCGCGACTCCAGAATGCCCCGATGTAGTCGGTGGTCGCGCATCCCCATGTCTTATCTCACTCTCACCACACGACTCGGCGGTTTTATCAAAACCGCCCTACCCTACCCGCTATCCTACACCCCTCTCCTATCCCCCCAAAGCCTCACATGCAGCCGGTCCGACATCCTCACCCCCAGATCCCTGCACTTCTCCGCCAACCACGCCGCAACTTGGTCAAGCTCAGCCACATTTCGTCCCTCGGGCATCAATATCACCCTCCCCATCGAAATCTCGGATCGCTCCACAAGATCCATCACCTCATCCAAATCGCTCTCTTTTTCGACCACAAATTTAAACCACGCCTTTCCGCTTGCCATCAACCCCCGAACCACCTCCGGCTTTTCCCTTGTGTTCTGCGCAACCCCGCTATTGGCAAGTTTGGGTGAAACATTGAACTGCCCCACCGCCGCCATGAGTTGATCTCCCGGCAAACGCGTGCCGTTCGTTTCCATTTCAAAAAACCAGTCTTCCCCGTCCGCCCGCAGTGCAGCGATCAGTTCCAACAAACCCTTCTCCTGCAACAACGGCTCGCCACCGGTGAGCACCACATGCCTGCACCCAAACTTCCTCACCTCCGCCGCGACTTCCGCCGCCGCCATCTCGAGGATCACCTCATCTTTGCAATGTTTCCGATAGCCGGGCTGGACATCCTTTTCATGCGCCCATGGTGTCCCTACAAAATTCCACGTGTGATCCGTATCGCACCAAACACAATGCAGATTGCACAGCGACAATCTAACAAAAACCGCCGGGACCCCCATGTTCACCCCCTCCCCTTGCAAGGTGTGAAAGATTTCCGCCCCATCCCCAAATCGCGCCAACTTCATGCCACAGTCTCAACACTCTTCCATTGAAGTTTAAAACTTAAAATTTAAAGTTTGATCGCCATGACCGTATCGCAATTCATCGCCAAACACAGCGGACTCGGGAAACGTCATGCCAAAAAACTCATCGATGCCGGGCAGGTTTTCATAAACCACCAGCCCATCAGCGACGGCAACCTACCGCTCGAAAAATTCGACCATCTCTCCGCCGACGGCGAAATCCTCCAGGCCCGCATCGCCCGCTATCTTCTGCTCCACAAGCCCATCGGCATCCTCTCCGCGACCTCGGATAAAATCCACCGCACCGTCATCGATCTCGTCAACGAACCCTGGGCCGGCGAGCTTCACCTCGCCGGCCGGCTCGACCGCGCCACCTCAGGACTCGTCATCCTCACCAACGATTCCCGTTTCTCGGAATCCCTCACCTCGCCCGTGCATCACATCCCGAAAACCTACCTCGTCCACGCCGATCAACCCATCCCTGAAAACGTCCTCCGGCAATTCCGCGACGGCATGTCATTCGATAAAGAAAACACCCGCTCCGCCCCGGCTGTCGTCGAGCTTTTGTCAGAAACTTCCTGCCGCCTCACCATCCACGAAGGCCTCCACCACCAGATCAAGCGCATGTTCCTGCGGTTCAACCTCCGCGTTATCCAACTCCACCGTGAATCCATCGGCCCTTACCAACTTGGAAATCTCAAAGCTGGCGATTGGCGGCACATCGATTTTCAAGCTTACCATTGCCAATAAAAATGGCATTTTTTTGGCGTGAGCGTTACCATAAAACTTGGGAAATCCGGAAATCATGACCCCCTAAATGGATGGAACTTCTCCCAAAAATCCCCCTTGTAATTCTCAATTGTATCATTTAATAGTTTCATATGAAACAAAATCACAAGAAGCCTCCACATCCGGAGGATGAGCCAGATCCCAGCGAAAGTTCCGTCCTAAAATCCCCCGAAGCTCCCTACCTGATCAACCGCGTGCGTGAGGGTTTACCCATGGTGGAATTTCACTCGGCCTGCGAAATGTTGGGCCTCAGCGAGGAACGGCTCGCCGCTCTTCTCGGCATATCCCGCGCCACGCTCCACCGCCGGAAAAAAACCGGTCATCTGGATCGGATGGAGTCGGATCGTTTGGTCCGCTATGCCCGAATATTTTACCGCGCCATTGCCGTGTTCGGCAGCCCCGACAAAGCGCGCTCATGGCTCACCGCACCAGCCATCGCATTCAACCACGAAATCCCGTTAGATTTCGCGGATACGGAAATGGGTGCCCGGGAAGTGGAAGCCTTGCTCGGTCGGATCGAACACGGAGTTTTTTCCTGATCATGGCCGCGTTTTATCGCATCGTCCAGACACGCTGGGCCGACTCCGCGATGAACGGCGAAGGTGCCCGGCTCTGGGGCGGACGCTGGAACTCACCCGGCCTTCCTGCGGTCTATCTTGCCGAATCGCGCGCCTTAGCCGCATTGGAAATTCTCGTTCACGCCCCTCGCGAAGCCCTTTCATTGGATTGGAGCCTCATCGAAATCCAAGTTCCCGACGATTCCATTCAAATCATCCCCGCCAAAAACCTTCCCGCCGATTGGCGCGATTTACCCTCCTCCCCCAACGCCCGAAACACCGGAGACTCATGGTTGCGTGAGGGAAAAAAATGCGCCCTCAGACTGTCCAGCACGATCATTCCGGAAGAACACATCCTCCTCATCAATCCCGCACATCCCGATACGGAGAAGTGGAACATTTCGGCTCCCAAAGCTTTTCGCTTCGATCGGCGATTCATTGAAATTTGAAGTTTGAGATTTCCCTGACTCCGCCTAGCCTCGCTGCGTGAGCAACTGCAACAAATTAGGAATCGGCTTGGCGGGCTTCGGCACCGTCGGCTCTGGCGTATGGAACACCCTGGCGAAAAACAGCGATCTGATCTCCGACCGCACCGCAGAAGGCGTTTCCCTCGCCATAACGAAAATTCTCGTCCGAGACCTGAAAAAGACCCGCGACACTACGTCCGCCGTTCCTGCGGAGATCCTCACCACCGACTGGCACGAACTCGTCAACGACCCATCCGTCGACATCGTCGTCGAACTGATCGGCGGCACCACGGATGCCTTTGAAATCGTCGCCGCCGCTTTGCTTGCGAAAAAACCCGTCGTCACCGGCAACAAAGCGCTGCTCGCCGAGCGCGGCATCGAGCTGTTTGCCATTTCCAGAAAAATGGAAACCCCCATCTTCTTCGAAGCCGCCATCGCCGGGGGCATCCCCATCGTCAAAACCGTTCAGGATTCCTTCATCGGCAACCAGATCCATTCTTTCACCGGCATCATCAACGGCACTTCGAACTATATCCTCGAGCAAATGACCCTGCGCGGCATCGATTACTCCACCGCTCTTCAGGAAGCCCAAGCACTCGGCTACGCGGAGGCCGATCCCGCCCTCGATGTCAATGGCTGGGACGCCGCGCACAAAGCCATCCTCCTCGCCACCCTCGCCTACGGTTTCCCGATTGATCCGAAAAACATTCACGTCTCCGGTATCGAACAAGTCCGCCCGACCGATATCCGTTTCGCGAAATCACTCGGTTACGTCATCAAGCTTCTCGCCGTCATCCGTGAACGCGATGGCGGTGCGGTCGAGCTCCGTGTGCAGCCTTCCTTCATTTCCCAGAAACACATCCTCGCCTCGGTCAGCGGCGTGTTCAATGCGGTCTCGGTCAACGCCGATGCCGCAGGCGAATCCCTCTTCTACGGGCGCGGCGCCGGCCAAGGCCCCACCGCCTCATCGGTGATCGCTGATCTCGTTGAAGCCGCACGCGACCTCGCACACACGGCACGCCACCGCGGATTCCTCCCTTATCGGGAAACCGGAACACTTGTCCCCATCGAGGAAACCTCCACCGCCTACTACGTCCGCTTCGACGTCACAGACCGTCCCGGCGTCGTCGCCGAAATCGCCACGGTCATCGCGAAACACAGCATCGGCATCTCCGGCACCCACTCCCCGGTCGACGCCTCAAACCCCGACGCCGAATTCGTCGATATGGTTTTCCTTCTCCACTCGTGCCCCTTCGGCAAACTCACTGCCGCCCTGACAGAAATCGAAACCCTGAACTGCGTCAATTCCACACCCGTCGTCTTCCGTATTGAAAATTTAGGATGAAGGTTTTCACCGCGGAGGCGCAGAGGTCGCGAAGGGACGCTGAGCCAGTCTTATGAAAAATTTAAAATATTCAGTTCAACATTCCCCATCTTATTCGCACCCCTTCGCATTCATTCGCGGTAAGTTTTTTTGCCAAAAATCAAATTTTCCTCCGCGTCTCTCCGCGACCTCTGCGCCTCCGCGGTGAACCTCTTCACACAACCCTCTCTAACATGCCCTACCTCGTAACCATCGGATTGGAAGTCCACGCCCAAGTCAACACGGACACCAAAATGTTCTGCGCCTGCCGCACTTCTTTTGGCGACGACCCG
>JBIKNX010000119.1:0-8510 GCA_044358435.1 Luteolibacter sp. | reverse complement strand
GCCGTCACACCTGCTACAAAAAGTTTAATGAGCTCGCTTTGTTTTCGAGCTGGAAGTCGGCTTTTTCGTTGATACATTGGCTTGTCTAACTATGCGATTTTTCCTCGCTTAGCTAGTACAGCCCCTAATTCTAAACTCTTCCAGCTTGGAGTGATTCATCAACTTGCCCTCACGGAAAATAGAAATTCCATGAATCACCATGACCTGCGTCGCAGGATCGAAACTCAGCTCGACTTTCCCCGCCTCCTGAACGGCCTGTGGTGTTTCCAGTCTCCTCACATAACGCAAGTAGCGCGACATCCGGTCGGGATAAACTTGGCGATCATACAAAAGCACCGTCACCGGTTGTCCATCCGTTCGCTCTGTATTGCGGACCTTTCTCTGGATCACCCACTCCGGCCTTGGCTCCACACGAAGACGTGTGCCACGCAGACAATTCGGATCCATGTGCCAGTCATTCGCTGAATTTGATGCCATACTCAATGCTTTCTTCGGTTGCTTCTAACCAAATCTCCAACAAAGTTTTTCCCGCTTCCAGCCAAATCTGTTGCATATGCTGGCGAGCCTTCTACCTCACCACCTGCCTCAAAACCGTGGAAACCATCACGCTGCGGATTTCCGCTTTGGGATAAATTTTGCTGACGGCGGCTCGGTAGGATTCCATTTGGGTGGCGTATCGTTCTTTCAGCTCTGCGGCGTTGACGACGCGGTCGGTTTTGAAATCGATGATTTCGACCAGAGCTTCATCGGCATGGACGTGGAGTCTGTCCATCACGCCGCTCATCCATTTGTCATTGAGAACGGCCTCGATGCGTTGTTCGCGGTAGAGGCGGATGGATTTGCCGTTGCGTGAGAGCAGGGCGCGGATTTCTGGTGACGCTAACACGTCGGTCATCGCATCTGAAATGTCAGGAGAAAATTCTAATAACTCTGCCTCATCAAGCCAGCCAACTTTTTCGAAAGCGCGATGCATCGTGATTCCTTTGCGGCGGGCGGAGGCGTTGCCGGTTCCGGTGATCACGACTTTTTTTCCGCTGCTCGGCGTGGTGCGCGCGCGTTTCGGGATCGCGGTGGAAATGCTTGGGATGGCTGGGGGTTTTTCGACGACGCGTGGCTCGACGGTCGTATGCCAGCGATCCGAGCCGATTTCATAAACCTCGCCCACCTCACGTCCCATGCCCAAGCTGGAGCGCAGCCAATTTCCCAAACTCGGCTTGTTAGGCTCTGATGTTTTCGATGGCGGCTCCATATAAACATACAAGCCGCGTTTCGCGCGGGTGAGCGCGACGTAAAACTTGCAGAATGCCTCGTAGGTTTGTTGTTTCACCCATGTTTCCTCGGCCTGTCGCAATTCAGGGATGAGTTTCCTGACCCATGACGGAGGGGCATTGGAAACCCAGTCCTCCGCCTTCACCGTGTTGTAATGCGTGAACGATGGAATCTTGTCGTCGCTTACGTTAGGAAGAACGACGACATCGAAACCCAAACCTTTGGATTTGTGGATCGTCATGACCTGCACTGCTGCGACGCCCGGGCTCTGTGAAATCTTCATCCGGCCGACCCACTCCGCAGCGTCTTTCACCAGCACGGTGCCTTGGTCATCGAGCTCTTTGAGCGCTTGTAAAATATCTTCGAATCGGCGTTTACCAAACGCCTCCCAGTTGTCCGATACCGGTTCCAACAGTTCTCGAATCGTTTCACAAAAACCGATCTCGGAAAACCTCGCGCCGAGGGCTTCCCAGGTGACTTGAAAATTCTTGCCGTAGCGATGCGTGAAAACCTCACCGAGCGGCGACATGATGACGACTTGTCTCGCGAACGTATCCGATGGATCCGCCAACCAACGCAGCAATTGCCAGATCATCACGCCGACCGGATGATCGCGGCCCGGCTCACGCACGCCTTCTTCCACCACCTGGAATCCTTCTTCACGGAGCGCATCCGCCCATTTGCGGACCTCATCGTTTTTGGAAACCAAAATCCCGCATGAAAGTTTTTTGCTGCCTATCCCGAGATATTTGAGTTGGGCAACGACGCGTTCCTTAAGTTCCTCCCCATCCACGATCTCCACCCGGGCATGTCCGGCCTTGTTCGGAGGGGTCAATAATTCTGCGGAGACATGTTTCTCCCAACCGCTGTTCCAGCCTGTTGCGGCATCGCCGAACAGCCCTGTCATGGTCGTCGCGTCCCCGCAAACCTGATTCACCAAGCCAAGCACTTCGGGACAAGACCGCCATGACTCCGCCATGGTCTCGATGTTGAGCGCCAAAGGATTATCTTTTTCTCCGCGATATTTTTCGATCAGTTCATCAAACAGCCCGACTTCTCCGCCGCGCCATGCGTAGATCGCCTGCTTTTTATCGCCAACGACAAACACACTCGATTCCTGATCCGTGAGCGCCTCGTCGATCCATGGCTGCAGCCCGTTCCATTCATCTTTGCTGGTATCTTGAAATTCATCCAACAGCCAATGTCGGTAGGTGGCATCCAGCCGATAATCGATTGCCTCGCGCCTCAGGCGGGCGTCTTCGTTCTTGATCCAAGCACCCATCAAGCGCTTTACGTCATCAAATCCCAGCCGGCCTCTGCTGCGCAGTTCACGCTCCATCAATCCATCGTAAGAGCGAATGACCTGATGGATTCCACGGGTTCTGGAGAGTGCCGCCGCGAATTCGCACTGGGCGGCCAATGTGACGAGCTTGCGTAAATTCTGCGCAGCGACTCCGGTGATGCTCAGCGGTTTGTAAAAAGAAACTTCGATCGTGCTCCCGGGATCGCTGACCGCATTCATGGTTTTTTCCAAAAGACTCGGCGCCTTATCCAACGAACCGCTGCCGATCGTGTGATGCTCGAAAGAGTTCATCATGCCATCAAACGCCCCTTGTTGGCGCTTATCCGTCAATACCACATTCGGCCAATCGCGGCGGATCGATTCGATCAATCCCCGTTTCTCTCTCTCCCAATCCGCTATCGCGTGGGGCGACAGCGCCTCCGGGCCCCATTTGAGGTCGTTGTCCGAGCTGTAAATCGAATGCCAGTTGTTGATAAATTTCCTCAAGTCCTCGAGGACCAGAGAGTTTTCCCTGCCTGCGGTGGCACGGCGGAAAATTTCCACAAATTCCTCCTCAAAAGCCGCGTCCAAGCCTCCGTCCAGGAGGCTTTCCATCAGCTCGTCCTGAGCCGTGATCGCGATCTCACCCTCGAGCAGTTCGAACTTTCCGCCCGTGATTCCCAGTTCGTATTGGAAGCCTTTCACGATCCGCGCGAAAAACTTATCCATGGTTCCGAGGGTCAGCTTGGGCAGGCTTTTCACCAAGGTTTCCAAAAGCTTCACGAAATCGACGTTTCCGGCCGAGATCCGCCCCGAGAGTTCGCGGCCGCTTTTCTCATCACTGGCGGCTTCGGCGAGTTTCTTGAGAATCGCATCCGCGAACTCGCCAGCAGCCTTGCGAGTGAACGTGAGGGCGACGATTTTCTCCGGCGCAACGCCCATGGCCGCCAAAGCAATGATGCGGTCGCTCAGGCAAAAGGTTTTGCCCGAGCCCGCCGAGGCGAGAACCAGAAGATTTTTTCGGAAGTCATCCATGCTTAATAGACATAAGTTAAACCACAACGCGCTGTGAGCTTTTGCGAACTCCTCACTAAGCGAAGCACAATATGCTTGGACGTAGTGAAACGAAGTCAAATTTCACGAATAAGACGAATATTTGAGATTAAAAACCATCTCTTATTTGTGAAATTCGTGGTTTAAAATTCTTCTTCCAATCATCCACTCCGGCCCGTTGCCGATGACTCACATTCCCCATGGGAATCTGCCTGTATTCACCAAGGACAATCAAAATTTGCGGTGTTTTTTGCAAAAAATCGTTCCTTGCCTCAAAAGGCATCATGGGCTACTAGAAAAGCCAACCTTAACGGTGTCATTTCAAAAAAGCCCGCCACGGGTAACCGTAGATTTAAAAAAATTATGTTCCGCATTCCCTTTGACCGTGTGAACTGGATCACGTCCAGTTTCCTCATCGGCACAGCCCTCATCGCGCTCATCGGCGCCCCCATCTATCTCTATCATTACGGAATCGATTGGTTTCAGTTCAGCATGTTCTTCTTCTATCTCTGTGCGACGATGATGAGCATCACAGTCGGTTACCACCGCCTTTTTTCCCACCTTTCCTTCAAAGCAAAGACTCCGGTGAAATTCTTCACCCTGCTTTTCGGCGCCTGCGCCTTTGAAAACTCCTGCCTCAACTGGTCTTCCGATCATCGCCGCCACCACAAGCATGTCGATCACGATGAAGATCCTTACGACATTTCAAAAGGTTTTTTCTGGGCGCACATCGGCTGGTTGCTCTTCAAACTCAATCCCGAGCCTCCCATCGATAACGTTGCCGATCTTCGCAAGGACAAGCTTGTGATGTGGCAGCACAAATACACCCATTGGATCGGGCTTGTGCTCGGACTGATCGTTCCTTCCGCTCTGGGTTATGGGTATAACTCGCTCATGGGACTGGATCCCATGCAGGGGGCTCTCGGTGGCTTCCTGATTGCTGGCGTGACCCGCATCGTGATCGCCCAGCATTGCACGTTCTTCATCAACTCCCTTTGTCACACCGTCGGCAAACAGCCATACTCCACCAAGCACTCCGCGCGCGATAGTGCGATCATGGCCCTGCTGACTTTCGGCGAAGGCTACCACAACTATCACCATGAGTTCCAACATGACTACCGCAACGGCGTGAAGCCATGGCAGTGGGACCCATCCAAATGGACGATCTGGACACTTTCCAAGCTCGGTCTCGTCGAAGGTTTGAGACGTGTGCCGGACAGTAAAATTCTGCTCGCGGAAATGGGTGAAGCCCGTCGTCTTGCCGAAGCTCGGCTCAGCCAGATCCAAACTGTCCCGGGTTACTGCCAGCGCACGGCCGAAATACTGGCGCAAGTCCATGACAAGCTGTGTGAGAACTATCGTGAGCTCGAGAAAGCCGTCGCCGATCGGGTCCAACTTTCCCGCGATGCCATCCAGGCTTGGCAGGATGAGACCCGCGCCCTCATGCGTCAGTTTTCGCAGCTGACCAAACAAGTGATGGCGTAAAGCAAGACAGGGATTTAAATTGTGAAGGGAGGCGTCAATGCCTCCCTTTTTCGCGCAAAGCTTGGGGCACAGGTTTCCTGAATTAGACTGGTTCTCAAAAGTCCGTGCAGCAAAGGGAGATTTTTTGGTTTGGATTTTATGCCGCTTCGCGGAGGTATTTTGAAAGTTCCGGCCTGCGAACGCCGATTTCTGCGTTGTTCTTCGGTTGTGGATACTGATCCACGCCCTCATCACGCCTTGAACTCGTACGCCCGCAGACTCGGCCTTTCCCGCACGGACTTTTGAGAAACAGTCTATCTCAAATTCGAGATCGTCTGGAAGATCGCGGTGATCATCAGGTAGGCGAAGGTGCCGATAAGTATCGCCATGAAGATGAGAACCGATGGCATGATCAGCGCCATGACACGTTGCAGGTCTTTGTTGAGTTCCTTGTCATAACGCTCGGCGGCACGGCGCAGGGAGAGATCGATTTTTCCTGTTTGCTCTCCCACGGCTATCATATCGATCAGGAGGGGAGGAAATGAATCTGTGCGTATCATGGCTTTTGAAAACGCCCGGCCATCGCCGACCTGATGGATCACCTGATTGAGTTGGTTGCGTATCGCAAGATTCTGGGTGGCATCGCGCGAGAGTTCCAGCGCTCGCAGGAGCGGTAGGCCGTTACTGACCAGGTTCGCCATGGTTTCAAGAAACTGAACGTAAAACCGTGAGGAGATCACCGCCCCTATCAATGGAATTTTAAGTTTCATCTCGTCCCATTTCGGGCGATTTTCCTCGTTGTCTTTCCATGCCTTGAAGAACAAGGAACCGCCAACCACCGCGACCAACATGACCATCCACCAGGCTTTGATGAAATCCGCAATGAGCATCATCCCGTTGATCGCCCAAGGGAGCTTGCCGCCCGGCGTGTTTTTGATGAGTTCCGAGAGTTGCGGAATGAGCATGGTTACGAACACAATGCCGACCCCGAGGCCCATGAGGACGAGGAATGACGGATAGATCAGTGCGAGGATGAGTTTGCTCTGCAGCTCGGAAAGCGTTTTGAGGTAATACGCCTGACGTTTCAAAATCGTATCCAACGCGCCTGATGCCTCACCTGCCGCCGCAAGCGAACTATATAAAGGACCGAAGCTCGGACTGACTTTTTTCAGAGCGACCGAAAAGTTTACCCCATCTCTGACAATATCTCGAATCCGCCGGGATACCTCCTTCAGATTCCCGAGCTCTTGTCGGTTTTCCATCGATTTGAGTGCGGGTTCCAATTGCAAGCCCGCACCGAGCATGTCTGAGAGCTCTTCGGTAAAAAGAATGATTTCGGCACGTTTCAGTCTGATCATACCGTCAGCGGAAACTTCCGTTTTTTCACCGACGACCTCTCTTTTCGTCGGTTTGGCGGACGGCTTTTTCGTCGCCACTTCGGAAGATTCCTTGAGTGTGACCGGCTGCAAGCCGCGCCTGTCCAAGGTCCGTAAAGCTTCCGAGCGATCCGATGCCTCAATTTCACCGGTTGAGACGGTGCCGTTGCCGGATAGGGCTTTGTAAGAAAAGATGGCCATGTGAAAAAACGATTATTCCACCCCGCCGATTTCGAGAGATGTGACCGAGATCACTTCTTCGATGGTCGTTTCGCCCTGCATGACTTTGTGCCAGCCGTAGGTCCGCATTGGCACATAGCCGTCCCGGAACGCCTGATTTTTCAACTCGGCAAGCGGGCGGGAATGCGCGACGAGTTCCTGCATTTTCTGGGTAAGAATCACAACCTCGTAAATCGCAAGGCGACCCGAGAAGCCGGTCATGCGGCAGCGATCACAACCTTTTGGCGCGTAAATTTGCCCGGCGATGTCGCGGGGGATTTCCAGGTCGATGATGTCCTGATTGGAAATTTGACGGGGCACTTTGCAATGCGGGCAGAGCCGGCGCACCAGCCGCTGGGCGAGGAAGGCGCGAACCGCGGCGGAAACCAGGAACGGCTCGACTCCCATGTCGATCAATCGCGAAATGCCGCCCATCGCATCGTTGGTATGCAGGGTGGAAAACACGAGGTGACCGGTTAGGGAGGCGCGGATTGCGATTTCGGCGGTTTCCAAATCCCGAATCTCACCGATCATCACGATGTTGGGATCGGCGCGGAGGATGGAGCGCAGGGCTGCGGCGAAGGTCAGGCCGATCTCGGATTTCACCGCGATCTGCATGACTCCGGTCAGTTTGTTTTCCACCGGATCTTCGACGGTCACGATGCGTTTCTCGGGGCTGTTTACCTCGCTGAGGAAAGAGTAAAGACTGGTGGATTTGCCCGAACCCGTCGGGCCGGTGATGAGAATGATTCCGTTGGGAAGGTGGAGCAGGCTCTCGATTTTGTTTCTGACAAAAGGCTCCAGGGCGAGCTTGGCGAGGTTGAATTTTTCCTGGTTGAGGAGGCGGAGTGAAACGCTTTCCCCTTCCACGGTTGGCACGGTGGCGACCCGGACGTCGATGGTCGCGCCTTCAAACTGAAGGTTGATCCGTCCGTCTTGCGGAACGCGGCGCTCGGCGATGTCGAGACGTGCCATGATTTTCAAACGCGCGATCACCGAGCTCTGCAGGGCTTTGATGTTTTCCGGAACGGCGATTTCCAGCAGCCTGCCATCAATGCGGTAACGGATGCGCAGATTATTCGCCAGCGGCTCGACGTGAATATCCGTTGCCCGTTGGTCGAGCGCTTCACGGATGATCTGGTTCACGAATTTCACCACGCTGGCCTCTTCGTCCTCGTCCGCATCGATGATGTTCGCCTCGTCCTCGGAATCCGAAAGCTGGTCGTAATCCAGATCCCGTCCATCCAGAATCTGTTCAAAGGTATCCGCGCCCACCCCGTAAAGACGGCGCAAGGCTTCGTGAATCCTTTTCCGCGAGGCCATCCGCCACTCGAAGGGCATGGATAATTCCTGCGCCGCTGCCTGGTGCGCGATGAGGTTGAACGGATCAAAGGTTGCGAGGATGAGTTTTTTGTCATCGCCCTCACCCTCGATCGCGATGGGCAGCAAGCGATGCTTGAGCGCGACCCGTGGGCCGCAGGCTTCACGCAGCGGCAAGGTGTTTTCCTCGGTGGAGATGCTTTCCAACCATGGAATATCCAGCTCTTCAGCGAGTTCGCGGAGATACCTTTCCTCATCCACCACCGCCGCATCCAAGAGATCATCAATCGGTGACCGCTGGCGCAGGGCCGAGGCCTTGAGCAGCTCACTGACAGCATGCAAATCGTCGCAGCCCGATCTTCGGGCAGGTTCTAGTAAAAGTTCGGTCATTCGTTCTCCCTTAAGCTGAGCCTAATTAACCTTCTGAACGTGGATTTGTCGCTGAAAATCTGGTAGTGTAAAATTTCTTCTGTAAAAGCGAGGAGCCGATTTCACCTGTGACCCACCGTGCGTGAGCCCGATGGAGC
>JBIKNX010000123.1:0-8243 GCA_044358435.1 Luteolibacter sp. | reverse complement strand
ACAACTTTCAAGAACTTCTCGCAGCTACACAGCGCTCGGATGCCAGTTCAACCCACAGATTTTGCGGAAGAGGCAAGTTTAAAGTAGACGGACAAGACTATGACCATAAAACGACATATTTAGTTACCTGGCGCAAGCCGGAAGAAGGAATCTGGCAGGGTCAGCACTGGGCTAATGAATCACCAGCCGAATCGGGTCCTCGGGAGTGATTAGCTCCCGAGTCCCACACCACCCTGCATACGGCTCCGTACAGGGCGGTTCCAATCAGTTACCTTGAGCTTGCTCAGGGTAGTAAAGAGCGATCCAGATTGCTCTCATATCCAGAACTCCTTGTTCTTCTAACCATCGGTTGTTCAGCGCGATTCGCACCAGTTCGTTTTGACTCATCCGCCAGTAGCCTTTCCGGCTCCGCGTCGCCATGTGCACTGTGTCAGGATTCACTCCCAATGCTAACAGATGACGACGACGTGTGCGCGGTTGACTTCCAGTTGTAGTCGTCCTTCGCAGTAACGGATCAATCCTTTCAGCACCCGTTTCACCGCGTTCTTGCTTTTCACCAGCACGATAAAATCGTCAGCGTATTTCGCGAACTTGTGTCCGCGCGATTCCAATTCCTTATCGAGTGGGCCGAGCGCGATGTTGGCTAACAGGGGCGACAACGGATCGCCTTGCGGCACTCCTTGAGGTGAAGCCTCAGAAGTTCCATCAGGCAGTTCCACTCCCGCCATCAGGTAGCGCCTGATCAAACCTAGCGTCTTGCGACAACGGATCTTTTCTAACAACGCATTCATCAAGCGGTCGTGGTTGACCGTGTCGAAGAACGATTTGAGGTCACATTCCACCACGTGGCGGCGGTCTTCTTTCCAGCTTTCTTCCATCACGGCTACCGCTTGGTGAGCGGAGCGTTTGGGACGGTATCCATAGCTGTGTTCGCTGAAATCCACTTCGAAAAGTGGACTCAGCACTTGTGCGACGGCTTGCTGGATCACTCGATCCAGCACCGTCGGTATTCCTAACGGACGCTGTGATCCGTCAGGCTTCGGAATGAACACCCTGCGCACGGGCGCGGGGCGGTAGTTTCCTTCCCATGGTCGGTCACCCTTTCACAGTTGGCCTCTGATAGTGGTTTGTTCATTTTCATGTTCTAGTATTTCTACAAGGGACTTGAACCCCATTTACAACGTATCCATGCTGGGCACATACAAGGCGGCTCGGTGCAACTGCTACCCGCCCCGAGTCGAAGTTGGAGGTCGGTGACAAACCTCAACCAAAAGCGGAGGGGCGCTCCCGGTAGCGGGTGCCAGGCCTCCCTGTTGGGTGAAAAAATTCCCTTGACAATGTGTTGCGTATGCAACACATTGCGCTGATGAAGACCGCAGCAGTTCACAGTCGGATTCAGCCTGAGATCAAGGAACAGGCTGAAGGGATACTCCAACGCCTTGGTCTAAGCCCCACCGAGGCGATTCGGATGTTTTACACACAAATCGCATTGAGGAACGGACTTCCGTTCGACGTGTCTATTCCGAATGAGGAGACGATTAAGGCCCTTGAAGACTCTAGGAGCGGACGTAATTTAGAACGATTCAACTCAACCGATGAACTTTTCGAGAGCTGGAAGGCATGAAAGCAATTTTTCAAACCAGCCAATTCAAAAAGGATTTCAAGAGGATTAAGAAGCGCGGCAAAGACCTAAATAAGCTGAAGGATGTCGTCAGTGCCATGGCCAATAGCGAAGCGTTACAAGAGCGTCATCGTGACCACGCACTAAGTGGTAATTGGTTAGGATCAAGGGACTGCCATATCGAACCGGACTGGATTCTCATCTATCGAATAGACGGAGAATTCTTATTTCTCGAGAGAACCGGCAGCCACAGCGATCTTTTCAGATAAGAAGGCACCCAACCGCGTCATGACAACCATTACCAGCCGCCCTGTTTCGATGACACCCCGTAGATACAACCTAAACCCCGTGATTGGTTTGGCAGTGTAAAGATTTGTCGGTAAAATCCCTCACGACGCATGAGTTCGCCATCATGGCGGAGATGATCTTGAAAGCCATCCGGGCTCGGACCCGATCTGAATAAGGTCAGCTGAATCTGAAAGGGTGACGGGATTTTCTCACTCGCTTACTTCATCATGAAATTGAGCAGGCTGCCGAGGCGCTCACGCATTTGGTGGCGCGGGACGATGGCGTCGATGAGGCCGTGCTCGAGCATGAACTCGGCGGTTTGGAATCCGGGAGGAAGGTTTTGGTGGGTGGTTTCCTTGACCACGCGTGGGCCGGCGAAGCCGATCATGCATTTCGGCTCGGCGATGTTGATATCGCCGATGGTGGCGAAGGAAGCGGTGACCCCGCCGGTGGTGGGATGGGTCAGAACGGAAATGTAAGGCAGGCCCGCTTCGCCGAGTTTGGCGAGAGCGCCACAGGTTTTCGCCATCTGCATGAGCGAGAGCATGCCTTCCTGCATGCGGGCCCCGGAGGAGGCGGAAACAATAATGACGCCGCGTTTTTCAGCGATGGCGGTTTCGATCGCGCGGGTGATTTTTTCACCGACGACCGATCCCATCGAGCCTGCGAAGAATTTGAAATCCATCACAGCGATCATGGCGGGTTTGCCGTGGATGTTCAGGCGTCCGGTGACGACCGCGTCGTTCATTTCCGTGCGTTTGCGCAGGCCGTCGATTTTGTCCTCGTAGCCTTTGAAATTCAGCGGGTTGGCGGAGAACAAACCGGCATCGGTTTCCTCGAAGCTGCCGGGATCCGCGAGCAGGAAGATGCGATCCATGGAGCCGAGCAGGAAATGAAAGCCGCAGGGCGGGCAGACCTGGAGGTTTTGTTTGAGTTCGATGGCGTGAACCATCGCGCCGCAATCCGGGCACTTTGACCACAGGCCTTCCGGCATATCGTCACGCTTTTGTTGATTGCGGAGGAGAGGTTTGCTGAAGATGCCCATGGGAAGATCGGATTGGAGGTTGGCGGAAACGAATGACAAGCATTCTAGCCACATGAAATCAGGGCGACAACCCTGATTTCAACGGGTCAAGAAATAGGCTTTCGGGCAGATACCACTTGTAAGTCATGGGTTCGGGCTCTAAATCCTGAGCCGCATGGATCCACGTCACCTTTATGAGCAGATTTCGCTCTTTTCCGCCGGCATTCTGCTTGCCATCTGGTTGATCGGGGCGCATGCGCTGATGCTCGTCAGGCCAACGCAGGTGCAGGGCTACTTGAAGAAGTTCCCGCGTGACCCGATCGCGGGGCAAATCATTCTCGCCTTGGGGATGGCCTGGTTTTGGTTGCTGGTGGCACCTGATGGCTTGGGAAAACTCAGCGCCTTGCAGATGGATCTCGGGGAGTTCAACAAAGCCAAGCCTTTGTTGCGGCTGTTGGTGCCGGCGGCTGTGATCGCGGTTGCCATGAGCGTGCGGGATTTTCTCGCGGTTCGCGCACTCGGGCTTTTCGGCCTGATCGTTGCCGCACCGCTTTTGGAAGCGGCATTTCTGAAAGATCCGGCAACCCGCCTGCTGATCCCGATCTTTACTTATGCGATGCTGACCGCATCCCTTTACATGGTGGGAATGCCATATCTGTTCCGCGATGCGGTGACATGGGTCAGCGCGACACGCACAAGATGGAATGTTTGTGCTTTGGCCGGCCTGGCTTACGGTATCGCGACCTTGGTCTGCGCGATCCTTTTCTGGCGTGGTTATTGACGCACGGGCGGTTCTTTCTCCATCCAGGCTGATGAAGCTCAAACACCATCTCTCGCTGATCATATTGATCGTCGTGAATCTTCTGCCGATCTTCGGAGTGGTTTATGGTGGGTGGGATGTTTTTGAAATTGTCGTGCTCTATTGGTTTGAGAACGTCGTCATCGGCGTGGTGAATCTTTTCAAAATCCTGAGTTCCGCACCGGTTCCGGATGATGCGGACGCCAATGGGAAGCCGTTGCCGGAATATTTGCGCTCGGATGCTTCCGCGGTTTTCCAACATGCCGCCAAATTTTTCCTGATTCCGTTTTTCACGATCCATTACGGAATGTTTTGTTTCGTGCATGGTATTTTTGTGTTCGCGCTGCTTGGTGAAAAATCGGATGCGCTTGGAGCCGGAAGCCCCATCTCGGGAATGCGTGAAATGACAGGCAGTCTTTTTCAATCCGATATCAAGTGGTGTGTGATCGCGATCATCGCCAGCCACGTTTTCTCGTTCTTCCACAACTATTTGGGCAAAGGGGAGTTCCGTAAAAACACGCCATCCGATTTGATGCACGCGCCTTACGGCCGGATTGTGGTGCTGCATATCGCGATCATCCTGGGTGCGTTCGCCATCACCGCCATTGGCAGTTCGGCGGGAATGTTGATCTTGCTCATTATCGGAAAAATCATCGTGGATGCGAAGCTGCACCTCCGTTCCCATCAGAAGATCGATGGGGAAAAGACGGCGTGATCGGGCCAATGAGAAAAATCTATTTCACACCGAGCTGCTCGAGCGCTCTCTTGCCGAAGCGTTCTCCGAGTTTGGGACATTGCTCGGAAGGATAGTGAAGCTCGCCGTGCGGGTTTTTTTCGTCACCGCCGTTGAGATCATCCGTGTCGATCCATGCGCCCATTTTGTCGGACTCGGCGATGCGGACCTGCTGCTCGCGCATCCGTTTCCAGCCTTCCTTGCTCTCGCCATGCAACCCAAAGTCGCTGATCCGGCCGATCACGAAATACATTTTTTCCAATCCGAGATCGGATTTGAGCTGATTGCGGAGAGTTTCGAAGCTTTTCCCGTAAGCGACAGCAAGGTCTCTTCCGGCATCTGATTCTCCCTGCATCCAGATCAAGGTCACGGTTTTGAAAGCTCGCGCATCACCGGCATCTTTGATCGCTTGCAGGAGCCTCGGATATTCTTCGCCATTTCCGTTCTTGAGTTTGCCGTGAAGCTCGTGGCTTTCCGGCAAATCATAATCCTTCACCCAGAAACGGATGCCGCGCCCGCCCCGCATGCAGTGGACAATGGACACCTGATCCTTGCCGAGCGCTTTGGTGACGGCCTCGGCAAATCCCGTTACGAGACCCCCTGTCATGTTGGACTGCCCGGAGAGTATGAACAAATGGCCGCTCTTTCCGTCCGCAGGACTTTTCTCTTCTGACTGGGCCCCGCAAGGAGCCAGCAGAGTGATGAAAAACATACCGAAGGCCGCACGAAGCAGTTGAGCTGATTTGGGAATCATCACACATCTACGGTGACGTCGTTTGAATTTTTTCAAACCCTTTCAGCACTGGAAGAAATCCAGCCCGCTCTCGATCGTTCAAATCTCAAAAACACATAAACCGCAGAACGAACAAAGTCTCACAACAATCCCACGGCCTTGTGTTCATGACCGGGAATGATGTGGGCGATGTTGTTGTTGCCGAGGTGTGATGAAACGACTTCGCCCAGCACATCGCGGAAATCGGTGGTGTGTTTGAGATCCCGGCGCTGATAAAGATTTTCCACCGCAAGACCGGGCCACTCGCCAAGCACGGGCTTGTGGCTCTTGGAAACGCCCCCGCCAAGCGCGATCATGCAGTTCGCCCAACCGTGGTCCGTGCCGCTGGTGCCGTTTTCCGCAACCGTCCGACCAAAATCACTGAGCGTGATGACGAGAACATCGTTCATCCGATCCCCGAGGTCTTTGGCAAAAGCCGCCATGGCATCTGCCAAATCTTTCAGACGGTTCGCGTATGAGCCGTTCGCACCACCTTGGGCATTGTGCGTGTCCCAACCTCCGTAATCGAGCTGGATGAGCTCGGTGCCGATGCCGGATTTGATCAGGCGGGCGGCCTCGAGAAATTGTTTTGCGATCGAGCTGCTCCCATACTTCGTGCCGTTCGCAGGTTGGTATTCGGTTTTCGCAATGACCTCGAGTTGGCGCGTGCCTTCGAGTGTGGCGGCAGCGGTTTTTGACAACAACTCGTCAGATGCCTCGCGGCCGGCATGCGGTTTGGTGCAGTAGGCGGTTTCCAGCGCGGCCCGCACGACATCCGGATCGCCATACATGCGGGGCATGCTCAGATCGGCAATGCCGCGAATCGCATACGCGGGAGCGCGCCCCCTGAGAATGCGCGGCAAATTGCCACCGATGGCCACCGCCCGGATCGAGCCATGGCCGGTGGAACTGGAGAGATGCCGGTTCAGCCATCCGTCCGAGGAAAGCGAATTTCCTATCACCCCGGTTTCCCAAGTGTCCTGTTCTTCAAAATGCGAACGCGTGTTTTTTTCATAACCGACGGCTTGCAGGGCAACCGCAGCGCGATTCTTGAACAACGGTTCGAGAGCGGAGGCAAGTGGATGCAGTCCGAAAAAACCATCAAGATCCAAAGCCGATTTTCCATCGCGTGCCGGCCGGGGTATCGCGATGGTTTTACGATGTTTGTAGTAGTCAGGATCGCCGTGTGGCACAATCAGGTTCAATCCGTCTATCCCGCCGCGCAAAAACACCGCAACCAGCGTGCGGCCTTTGGTAACGGGTTTGACTGCGGGTGGTTGGCCCGCAAAAAGATTTCCCGGAATGAAGCTTCCAAGAACGGCTGCGCTTCCGGTGGCGCGGAGAAACTGGCGGCGTGTGGTATCCATAGGTTGAAGGGTTTGTTGGTGATTAGCGGTTTTGAAATTCCGGCATCATGTGCAGGACAGTGGCAAACAGGACACGCCGTTGGTTCGCATCGGCGATTTCCTGACCGAGTGTGGCGTGCAGCGCCTCACGGCTGGGCGCCGAAGCTTGCCTGCCACAGCGGTTGGCGAAGGCGTAATCGATCACGGCATCCCGATGTGCGGGGACTTTGATTTTTTCCGCATCGAACCAACGCTCCGGCAGCGCTCCGGCAAATGCCTGTTCAAGCTCTTTGCAGTAGCTCCATTTTTGCAATTGATAGTTTGAATCCGCGTAGTCCTGATTGGTTTCTGGATATCCGTCCGGACTTGCGCGATCGAAGAGATTTCTCCCGCTTCGATCCGCCAGACTGATGACGGACCACGGATGCATGGCGCCGGAAATTCGTTGCATGGTCACGCCGAACTCGATAGGGGTCATGATTTTTGGAGCTAGGTCCGCTGCCATGAATGCGGGAGACTGGATCATGACCGAGATCATGCGCCGGAGATCCCCATTGGTGCGCAGGTATTCGCGCTTCATCGCCTCGACCGCCTTTCCATCGGCGGGAACGCCCATGTAATGCGCGGCGACCTTGCCCGCGATGAAGCTGGCGGTCTGAGGCCTGCAGGCGAGCATCTCCACCACTTGCGTGATGCGATCGTCCGCTGTTTCAGGCAAGGTTCCCGCGGGAACCGAGAGGCCGAAAACTTGCAATGCCCGGGCTTCGTTCAAATAGGGTGAGAAACGGTAATTGTAATCCACCGTCCCGCCATCCATGGTGGCCTCGCGTTGGGCCCCCCATCCTGTTAGAAGATGCGCAAGGCCGGTCACATCGGATTGCTGATAGCCTCCGTCGACTCCTACGGTGTGCAGCTCCATCAACTCGCGGGCATAGTTTTCGTTCAGTTGCTTCGCTAGGCTGTTTTGTTGGTCCAAATAAACCATCATCGCGGGGCTTGTCGCGGAAGTGAGAAGCAGATCATGAAATCTCGTGATTCCAACATCGCGGAATTCCTCGTTTTCCCGCCACTTCGCGCCAACTCCTGTTTTCGTCATCCATGTCGAGAAATGATTCTGGGCAAAGATCGAGAAGCGGGATCTGACAGGATTGCGGGTCAAAAGCAAATGCGTCACCACGCGACCGCGCAAGCCGGATTCATTCGTATCGGGAAACAAGGTGCGGGCGTATGCCTCGATGAGCTGGTCATGGGTGCCACCCCATGAGGTTGCGGTTTCTTTGGTGATCCAGGCGTCTTCGCCCTGGGTCAGGATGGCGATCATGGTCCGCGGATCCGGGCCATAGGCGAGACGATTGGCAAGTCGTACCGCCCGCGGATAAGCGAGATCCGTCGTAGACTTGCCGCACTCGCGAATTTCAACGGGAATGGAGGAAGAGCGCGCAATCTTGCCGCTGGCATCATGGGCAAGGATCTCGATTTTATGATTTCCCCTTTCCAACAACGATCCGGGGAGATGCAAAATCATCGGCCCCGAGTCACTTGTCGAGGGATAGGATAATCCGGATTTTTTGCCATCCACCCACACCTCGAAGTGACTGAGTCCGAGATCATCAAAGGCGCTGACGATCACCGCATCGCCGGCGGCTGATAGTTTCGATCC